>JAEZQR010000174.1 GCA_023413015.1 Pseudomonadota bacterium | reverse complement strand
GCGTGACGCGTATCGACCAACTGCCGGCGGGCGTGCCCGCCATCATCACCGTCATCGACCGCGAGGCGTGCAGCGAGAGCGTGTGGCGGCGGCTGCACGAGATGGGCTTCGACGAGGGCGTCGACGTAGAGGTGCTGCACCGCGCGCCGCTCGGCGGCGACCCGATTGCGCTACGTGTCGGCAATATGACCATCGCCATACGTCACGCCGAGGCTGCGCTGGTCGGCGTGGAACTCACCGCAAACGATGATCGCATCGCCCCGCTGGCGAACACACCAGTCAGAGTAGCCGCCGAATGACCACGGCCGTCGCGGCCTTGGTGGGCAACCCCAATGCCGGCAAGACTTCGCTGTTCAACGCGCTGACCGGCGCCAAGCAGAAGGTCGGCAACTATCCCGGCGTGACGGTCGAACGGAAGGTCGGCCCGCTCAGGCTCCCTGATGGGCGCAACGCCGAGGTCATCGACCTGCCCGGCACTTACAGCCTTGAGCCGCGCTCGCCCGACGAAGCGGTGACGCGCGACGTGGTGCTCGGCCGACAGACCGGCGAGCGGATGCCCGACGCGATCATCGCGGTCGTCGACGCCACCAACCTGCGCAACCACCTGCGCTTCGTGCTCGAGCTGAAGCGGCTCGGTCGCCCGATGCTGGTGGCGCTCAACATGATCGATCTCGCCGAGCGCGACGGGCTCAAGATCGACGTCGAAGCGCTTGCAGCGCGCCTGGGCCTGCCGGTAGTGCCGACGGTGGCGGTACGCCGCCGGGGGCTCGACACGCTCGCCGCCGAGCTGTCGCCGCTGCTGTGCCAAGCACAGGCGACCGAGCCGCTGCCGCCCGCTGATATTCGCACGCTCCAGCGCGAGGCACGCGAGCTCGCCGCCGCGGTGACGCTCAGCCAAGGTGCTGCGCGCCGCACCACGCAAACGATCGACCGCGTGGTGCTGCACCCGATTGCAGGACCGATCATCCTCGCGGCGATCCTGTTCCTGATGTTCCAGGCGGTGTTCGCCTGGGCCGAAGCACCGATGACCTGGATCGAGGACGGCATCGCGGCCGCACAGGGCTGGGCTGCGACCATCCTGCCGGAAGGCGCGTTGCTGTCGCTGATCAATGACGGCGTGCTGGCCGGCGTCGGCGCGGTGATCGTGTTCCTGCCGCAGATCCTGATCCTGTTCACCTTCATCATCGCGCTCGAACAGTCGGGCTACATGGTGCGCGCCGCATTCATCATGGATCGCGTGATGGCACGCGTCGGCCTCAATGGCCGCGCCTTCATCCCGCTCCTCTCCTCCTTCGCCTGCGCCATTCCGGGCATCATGGCGGCGCGCACCATCGACGAGCCGCGTGATCGGCTGACCACCATGCTCATCGCGCCGCTGATGACCTGCTCGGCCCGGCTGCCGGTCTATGCCGTGGTCATTGCCGCCTTCATTCCCGACCGGATGGTGGGCGGGCTGTTCAACCTCCAGGGCCTTGTGCTGTTCGCGCTCTATGCCTTCGGCGTCCTCGGCGCACTGGTCGCGGCCTTCACGCTGCGCCGGACCGTCACCAAGGGTGCGAACCAGACCTTCCTGATGGAGATGCCGAAGTATCAGCTGCCGGCACTCCGCGACTTCGGCATCGGCCTCCAGCAGCGCGCCTGGGCGTTCCTGCGCCGTGCGGGCACGATCATCCTCGGCGTCACCGTCGTCCTTTGGGTGCTGGTGAGCTTCCCGCAGGCACCAGAAGGTTCGGATGGGGCGGCGCAGATCGAGCAGTCAGTCGCCGGCCGCATCGGCCGCACGCTCGAACCGGTGTTCCGCCCGATCGGGTTCAACCACGAGATCGCCATCGCGCTGGTGCCGGGTCTCGCCGCTCGCGAGGTGGCGGTGGCGGCGCTCGGCACCGTCTATTCGATCCAGGGCGACGAGGCCGCCGTCGAGCAGTCGATCGTCGAGCGGCTGCGCAACGCCTGGCCGCTACCTACCGCGCTCGCCTTCCTCGCCTGGTACGTGTTCGCGCCGCAGTGCCTGTCGACACTGGCGGTAGCCCGTCGCGAGACCAACAGCTGGCGCTGGCCTGCCTTCATGTTCGGCTACCTGTTCGCGATGGCCTATATCGCGGCGGGTCTTACCTACTGGGTGTCGCGGGCGCTGCTCTAGGCGTAAACCTTGCCGCGCGAGAGAATGCGCGAAGCTGCCAATAGTCGAGCTAGACTTCGTTGGCCTATGCGATCCTCCTATCATGGTCCGTAGCTATTGTTGTTCGTCCCGATACGTAGCCAGGCAGACCGCAAAATAGCGTTTCGCATCCCGCACGAGCCCGCTTACCCTGCGGCCGATTCGATTGCGAAATCGGTCAAAGTTCACTATATGTTCTACTCGCTCGCGGTTCGTCGCGGGCAGTGACGAGCGAAGGATGTGGCCGTATGGCTGGAAGCGTTAACAAGGTGATCCTGATCGGCAACCTGGGGCGGGACCCCGAAGTGCGATCGTTGAACAATGGCGACAAGGTCGTGAACCTGCGCATCGCCACCTCTGAGAACTGGCGCGACAAGGCGACCGGCGAGCGAAAGGAAAAGACCGAGTGGCACTCGGTGGTAATCTTCAACGAGAACCTCGCGCGCGTGGCCGAGCAATACACCCGCAAGGGCAGCAAGGTTTACGTCGAGGGCCAGCTTCAGACCCGCAAGTGGACCGACCAGCAGGGTCAGGAGCGCTACACGACCGAGATCGTGCTGCAGCGCTTCCGCGGCGAGCTGACGCTGCTCGACGGCCGCGGTGAAGGCGGCGGTGGCGGCGACTTCGGCGGCGGGGATGATTTCGGCGGCGGCAATCGTGGCGGCTCCGACTTCGGTGGCAATCGTGGCAGCGGTGACTTCGGCGGCGGGCGCGGTGGCAGCAGCGGGGCCAAAAAGGGCTTCGGCGGCGGCTCGTTCGATGACGATCTCGACGATGACGTGCCCTTCTAAAACGACATCCTACCTGGAAGTGTAAGCGAGTGGCCGCCTCCATCGGAGAGCGGCCACTTTCTTTATTGGCCGATTGAAGATCGACCCTGGCGACAGCTTCACAGACCTCAACAAGAGCCAACCATGGCAAAGGACAATCAAGATCGGGCTTGGGCGAGATACGACGAAAATCACTGCTGGTTCTGCAGAACTATTGGACGAATGGTCCAAAATAGCGATGAACGATCATCGACAAGGGGCTCCTTCCTATGAGAGTCACTTATCGATGCCGCACGACTTCGATGCCGCCGACCCAGATAGGTTGCAGGGCCTGCAATCTATGGAGCGACGTGTGGTCGTCGGGCTGATCGTCGTCTTCTGGTGCCTCTTCCAGGCAGTATTCTTCATATACGACGCCCTTGATGGTCCGGCACCGGTGGCTCTGGGCGTCCTGCTGATGCAGCTGCTGGTCTATATGACCCAGCCGGCCGAAATCATGATCGCCGGTGCCGGCGGGCTGCTGTGCTACGCCGCCTATGTGGCGATGAGATGCATCCGTCGCCTTTCCATCGGCCGGCAGCTGCCGCTGGTCGCGGTCATCGCCATCATCTGTGCCACGATCTTCAGCCTGCTCGTCATGAGCTTTTGCAAGCTCTTCAGTGTCGTATGGGCGGATTACTCCACCCGGTTTCATATCATTGACACGATGCGCTGGCTCGCCCCCTTCGGCCTATGGTGCAGCGTCGCACTGGCCGTGACGCACAATACCGAGATGCGGGACCGTGAGAGACATTTGTCGAGCCTGCGTGTTCAGGCGAACGAGGCCCAGATGCGGGCACTGCGCTATCAGA
The DNA here is from genome assembly GCA_023413015.1 of Pseudomonadota bacterium. GTDB lineage: Bacteria > Pseudomonadota > Alphaproteobacteria > Sphingomonadales > Sphingomonadaceae > Sphingoaurantiacus. Next base: position 9,609 of record JAEZQR010000174.1, on the reverse strand, counting down.
TCAATCCGCATTTCCTCTACAACACGCTCAACTCGATCGCCGCGCTGATCCTGGATCGCCGCAACGATCTGGCCGAAGCCATGGTCATGCGGCTCTCGAACTTCTTCCGCGCAAGCCTTGCCAACGATCCCCTGTCTAACATCGCCTTGGCAGACGAACTCGCTTTGCAGCGCCTTTATCTCGAAATCGAGCAGATGCGCTTCCCCGACAATCTACACGTCGATTTCGATATTGCCCCGGACGTCAGCCAGGCACGGGTCCCGAGCCTTATACTTCAGCCGCTAATCGAAAATGCGCTGAAGCATGGCTTGAACGATGCCGGGAAGACGACGCACCTCCAAGTCTCAGCCCGCCGGGAACAAGGGCTGCTTGTCCTGGAGGTTGCCGACAACGGCCCCGCCACCTCGCATGCCGCCAGTGCAGGGGTCGGGCTCGCGAGCGTCAGCCGACGGCTTGTGGCCCATTTCGGCGAGGCGGCCAAGCTGGATGCCCACGGTGATGTCGACGAGGGCTTCATCGTTCGCTTGATGATGCCGCTGCATTTCGCATGACGAGGAAGCTTCGTGTCGTCGCCGTCGACGACGAGGCGCTCGCTCTGCGCCGGATCGAGATTCTGCTCAGCGCCATCCCGGACGTCGAGCTCGCCGGAACGGCGGCGGACGGCGAGGAAGCGCTCGAACTGATCGAGCGTCTGAGGCCGCATGTCGTGCTGCTCGATGTCAGGATGGGAGAGATGAGCGGCTTCGAGGTCGTCGAGCGGCTGGCCGGGCCGCAAGCTCCGCTCGTGATCTTCACCACGGCCTTCGACCGCTATGCGATACGCGCCTTCAAGGTCAGCGCGACCGATTATCTGCTGAAGCCGATCGAACTCGACCGGATGAAAGCCGCGTTCGAGAAGGCGCGCTGGTCACTTGCGGCGAAGGAGGCCGAGATGCGAGCGGCTGAGCTGCTCCAAATCGTGGAGGCGCTCAGAGAGCAGGACCATACAACCGAAACCCGCCGCTACGATACCGAGCTGTGGGCGACACGGCGCGATGAAGTTGTGCGCGTGCCTGTCGTGGAACTGGATTGGATCGAAGCCGAACGCGATTATGTGCGCCTGCATATCGGCGACCAATCCTATCTCTTGCGGGAAACCATGCTCGCCTTGCAGGAGCGCCTCGACCCCCGCAAGTTCGTCCGCATCCGGCGCTCGGCCCTCGTCCGGGTCGATCGCATCACCGGCATCCGCCGGGTGTCATATGGCGACTTCCGCGTATTGCTGAGTAGCGGTGGCGAAGTTCGCGTCGGGCGCACCTACGTCAAGCAGATCCGCCACATGATCTCATCGCGCAACCTAAACTAGGAATGCCGGAGCCGCGGCGCTACCGGAATGCCGGTTCGTCGAAAGCGCGCAGCTTGCGGCTGTGAAGCCGTGGGCCGGCCTGACGGAGCACGTCGCAGGTCGCGATGCCGATCCGGATATGTTCGGAGATCGCGCGTTCGTAGAAGCGGTTAGCCTGCCCCGGCAGCTTGATCTCGCCATGCAGCGGCTTGTCGGAGACGCAAAGCAGCGTGCCATAAGGCACTCGGAACCGATAACCCTGCGCTGCGATCGTGGCCGACTCCATGTCGATCGCCACGGCGCGCGACTGCGAGAAGCGCAGCGCCGACAGCGAATATCGCAGCTCCCAATTGCGGTCGTCGGTGGTGACGACGGTGCCGGTGCGCAGGCGGCGCTTCAGGGCGTCACTATCCTCGCCGGTCACGATCTCGGCAGCCCGGTTCAGCGCCTGCTGCACCTCAGCGATCGGCGGGATCGGGATTTCGGGCGGCAGCACGTCGTCAAGCACATGATCGTCGCGCAGGTAGGCGTGCGCGAGCACATAATCGCCGATCGTCTGGCTGGGGCGGAGCCCGCCGCAATGGCCGATCATCAGCCAAGCCTCGGGCCGTAGCACGGCGAGGTGGTCGGTGATCGTCTTGGCATTGGACGGGCCGACGCCGATGTTGACGAGCGTGATCCCCTGCCCGCCCGGCGCGATCAGGTGATAGGCCGGCATCTGATGGCGACGCCACGCTCCTTCGGCCACCGCACGCTCGGGATCGGCGGTATCAGGCGTGACGACGAGCCCGCCGGCGCAGGACAGCGCCTCGAACCGTCCGCCTTCGCGCAGCTGCGCGCAGCCCCAGCGTACGAACTCATCAACGTAGCGATGATAATTGGTGAACAGGATATACTTCTGGACGTGGGCCGGCGGCGTGCCGGTGTAGTGCCGCAGTCGTGCTAGGCTGAAGTCGACCCGCAGACCATCGAACAGCGCGAGCGGGCGCGTGCCGCTCGGCCCTGGCAGCCACACGCCGTCCGCGATCTCGTCGCCGATCGAGGCCAGCTCGGTCGCCGGGAAGATCGTCGCCAGCTCGCCCGCCATGGCATCGTCGAACTGCATGTCAGCCGAGCCGTCCAGAACATAGGGAAACGGAATCTCCTGGCGGCTGGCGCCCACCGACACCTCGACCCCGAAGTCGGCGAGCAGCATGTCGAGCTGCTCGGTCAGATATTCACGAAACAGCTCGGGCTGGGTGATCGTGGTGGTGTAGTCACCCGGCGCGGTCAGGCGCCCATAGGCGCGCGATACACGCGGCCGTGGTCCGTTGGCGGTGTAGCGCACGCGAAGCTCGGGATAGGCGAAGCTTCCGTCAGTCCGGGCCGATGCTTCAGGCCGGGCTCCCGTTTCAATATACCGGCGCAGCGCCGTGCGCAGCGCTTGGACGGACTGGTCGAACCGGCGCTGGAGTTCATCGACGATGGCGGAGGATTGGGTAGACATGGCCTCGAATAATCATCCGATGTGACAAGCGCAAGACGACGTGCCGCCAGCCGGAACCATCCCGTCCTAAAAACAAAGCGGCCGCCGGATCGCCCGGCGGCCGCTTGTATTTCGCATCTCGGCGGAAGTTACTCGGCCGCGACGTTCTTGACCTCATCCTGCTGGCGCTCGCGGCGCTCGACGATACGGGCCGACTTACCCGAACGGCCACGCAGATAGTAGAGCTTCGCGCGACGCACGACGCCGCGGCGTACCACGTCGATCGTATCGACGTTCGGCGAGAAGAGCGGGAAGACGCGCTCAACGCCCTCGCCGAAGCTCACCTTGCGGACGGTGAAATTCGAATTGATGCCCTTGTTGGCGCGCGCGATGCACACGCCTTCAAAGAACTGAATGCGGCTGCGCTCGCCTTCGACGACCTTCACGCCGACGCGCAGCGTGTCGCCCGCGCGGAACTCGGGGATCTTCTTGGAAGCGGCATGCTTGGCAACCTGCTCGGCTTCGATCTGCTGGATGAGATTCATCTCATTCGTCCTCTTCTTGTCGCCGCGCGCCAGAGGGCGGAAGACCCCGAGCGCTCCCATAGCGCTCCCAAAGGTCCGGCCGCCGTAGCCGTGTGTCGCTCTCCGCCTGAGCATGACGCCAGGCTTCGATCTTCGCATGATCCCCCGACCGCAGCACCTCGGGGATCATACGCCCTTCCCACTCAGCGGGCCGGGTGTAGTGCGGATATTCGAGCAGGCCGCTTTCGAAGCTTTCCTGCTCGCCGCTTGAAGGCGCGCCCATTACACCGGGGAGCAGTCGCACGCAAGCATCGAGCAAGACGAGCGCCGCCGGCTCGCCGCCCGACAGGATATAGTCGCCGATCGACACGGGCTCGACGTCGCGCCCCTCGAACAGCCGTTCATCGAAGCCTTCGAACCGGCCGCAAAGGATGGTGACACCGGGGCCGTCCGCCAGCTCACGGACGCGAGCCTGCGTAAGCGGACGGCCGCGCGGGCTCATGGCCAGCACCGGCGCCTGCGGCTGCCGCTCGCGCACCGCGTCGATCGCGCGGGCGAGCACATCGACGCGCAGCACCATGCCCGGACCGCCACCCGCCGGCGTGTCGTCGACGGTACGGTGACGATCGGTCGTGAATTCACGGATGTTGATGGCATCAAGCGACCAGGCGCCGTCGGCCAGCGCCTTGCCAGCAAGGCTGTGGCCGAGCGAACCCGGAAACATTTCCGGGTACAGCGTCAGGACGGTAGCGGACCACGTCATTCGACGAACGCGGGATCGAGGACGATGCGTTCGCCGATCTCGGGAACGGCTTCGGGACGGAACGGGACCATGAAGGTGCCGCCGCCGGGTTTCTCGATTTCGAGGATATCGCCGGCGCCGAAGTTCTCGACCGCTGTGACGATGCCGACCTCGACGCCATCCGTCGTGACGACCGGCCGGCCGATCAGATCGGCATGATAATATTCGCCCTCGTCGAGCGCGGGCAGCGCCTCGCGGGGTACGGCAAGCGGCGTGCCGCGCAGGGCCTCGGCCGCCTCGCGGGTCGTGACCTCGGCGAAGCGGGCGATGGCATCGGGCTTGCCGGGCTTCACCGACTTCAGCGTCAGCGTGCGCCCGGCCGCCTCATAGGTCTTGTGGCGCTTCAGCGAGTCGAGGCTCTCGGCGAAGACCTTGAGCCGCACTTCGCCGCCAATGCCGTGTGCACCGGCAATGGCGGCGAGCGTGACGCGTGACTCTGCGCCCAAGGCTTAGGCCTCGGCCGCCTCGTCGGCGGGGGCCTCAGCGGCAGGGGCTTCCTCAGCCGGAGCTTCTTCGGCCGGGGCATTGGCAGCCGCCTCGAGCTCGGCCTGCTTCGCGGCGCGGGTCTCGGCGCGCTCCTTGGCCTTCTCGCCCGGCTCGGCCTTCTTCGGGTTGTTCTTGGCGGCGCGCTTCACGAGGCCGGCGGCATCGAGGAATCGGGCGACGCGATCGGTCGGCTGCGCACCGACGCCGATCCAGTGCTGCGCACGCTCGGTGTCGAGCTTCACGCGCTCCGGCGAATCTTTCGCGAGCAGCGGATTATAGGTGCCGATCTTCTCGATGAAGCGGCCGTCGCGGGGCGAACGGCTGTCGGTGACGACGATGCGGTAGTAGGGCCGCTTCTTCGCGCCGCCGCGCGACAGACGGATTGCAAGAGCCATAGTCAGTCCTTCCTGTTGTTCGAAGTCTAGCGTTTCAATAGCTTGTCGAAGCCCGGCGGCATGCCGCCGGGGAGCTGGGGCATTGCGCCGGGGGCACCGCCCCCACCGCCCAGAAGCCCGGCCATGCCGCCGGGCATCTTGCCCATCATCTTCATCAGCCCGCCCATGCCGCCCATCTTCTTGAGCTTCTTCATGGCGTTGGCCATTTCCTGATGCATCTTCAGGAGCTTGTTGACCTCCTGAACCGTCGTGCCGGCGCCGTTGGCGATGCGGATCTTGCGCTTGGCGGCGATCAGCTCCGGCTTGGCACGCTCCTTGGGCGTCATCGACAGGATGATCGCCTCCATGCGGCCGAGCAGCTTGTCATTAACGCCGGCGGCCTCGGCCTGCTTCTGCATCTTGCCGATGCCGGGCAGCATGCCCATCAGCGCGCCCATGCCGCCCATGCGCTTCATCTGCACGAGCTGGGTACGCAGGTCGTTCATGTCGAACTGGCCCTTGGCCATCTTGGCCGCGAGCTTTTCCGCTTCCTCCTGCTCGAAGGTCTCGGCGGCGCGTTCGACGAGGCTGACGACGTCGCCCATGCCGAGAATGCGGCCGGCCACGCGCTGCGGATCGAAGGCTTCGAGCGCATCGAGCTTCTCGCCGGTGCCGGCGAACTTGATCGGCTTCTGCGTGACGGCGCGCATCGACAACGCGGCGCCGCCGCGCGCGTCGCCGTCCATGCGGGTGAGCACGACGCCGGTGAGGTCGACCTGTCCCGAGAAGGATTTGGCGACGTTGACCGCGTCCTGACCGGTGAGCGAGTCGACGACGAGCAGGATCTCGCCCGGCTGGCTCGCGGCGGCGATCGCCTGCATCTCGGCCATCAGCGCCTGGTCGACGTGGAGGCGGCCGGCGGTATCGAGGAGGAGGACGTCGAAGCCCTGGAGCTTCGCCGACTGCATCGCACGCTTGGCGATGTCGACCGGCTGCTGGCCCACGATGATTGGCAGCGTCGCGACGTTCACCTGCTCGCCGAGGATGCGGAGCTGCTCCTGCGCGGCCGGGCGGTTCACGTCCAGCGACGCCATCAGGACCTTCTTGCGCTCCTTCTCTGAGAGGCGCTTGGCGATCTTGGCGGTAGTCGTCGTCTTGCCTGAGCCCTGGAGACCGACCATCATGACGACGGCAGGCGGGGTGACGTCGAGGTTCAGCCCCTCGCCCTCGCCGCCAAGCATGTCAACGAGCGCGTCGTGGACGATCTTGACGACCTGCTGGCCCGGCGTGACCGAGCGGATGACCTCGGCGCCGATCGCGCGCTCAGTCGCCTTGTCGACGAATTCCTTGACGACCGGGAGCGCGACGTCGGCCTCGAGCAGCGCCACGCGCACCTCGCGCATGGCGGCGCGCACGTCGGCTTCCGACAAGGCGCCGCGACCGCGGAGCTTGTCGAAGACGCCGGACAGGCGATCAGAAAGGCTTTCGAACATCACATGCTCCCAAACGGTTTCGCGCCGGTGGGCGAAACCTCGCTGACCGGCGTGCATCCGTGGACGCGCTTCAAACTGGCATTTCCGGCTGGAAAAGCGGGTGGGAGGTAGCGCTGCCGGGACCGAAAGTCAATGTGGCGCCCCTGTTGCCTGCCGGCAACAGCCCGATGCGAGACACATCCGTAACGTGCAACCTCTCGTGCCAAGGCCGGTTGTGCCCGGGAACCGCGAGGCCCTCTCGCGGCCGTGTAAAAGTGGCTTTCGAGGAGAGTGATATGCGTAAACTGATGCTGGCTGCGGCAACCGCCGCGCTTCTCCCGGTCGCGGCACAGGCGCAGACGACCGATACGGCAGGAACGACGACCGAAGCGACCTCGCCTGACGGCAGCCGCGCCTTTGGCATCGAGCCCTATGTCGGCGTGTTCGGCGGCTATCATGACTTCGACACCGGCACCAAGGGGCCGCTCCAGGCCGGCAACAGCGCGAACGGATGGCTGGTGGGCGGCTACGGCGGCGTCAACATACCGCTCGGTGGCTTCGTCGTGGGCGCCGAAGGCAATGTCGCCAAAGGCTTCAACGACATCGACTATGAATATGGCGCCACCGGCCATGTCGGCGCACGCATCGGCGACAGCGGCATGTTCTTCGTGCGGGCGGGCTACCACTGGGTCGAGGCCAAGCACGGCTTCAGGGACGACAAGAATGAAATCTACGGGTTCGGCGTCGAAGTCGGCCCGAAGGATATCGGTCTGGGCGGCGTCACCGGCAATGCGGGCGTCCGCCTGCGGCTGGCGTTCGACACCTATGACGACTTCCAGAGCATCCGGCCGACCGCGGGCCTGACGTTTCACTTCTAGGGGGCATCAACATCGTCAGAAACTTGATCCCGGCTGTTTCAGGAACTCGATCTCCTCGGGCGTGCTTGCGCGCCCGAGGACGGCGTTGCGGTGGGGGAAGCGGCCGAAGCGGTCGATGATGGCCTTGTGTCGGCGGGCATAGTCGGCGGCCTCCGCATTGCCGATCTCCTCCATCAGCTCGACGGCACGGTCCTGATCGTCGGGATTCTCGCTGTGCATAAACGGCATGTAGAGGAACTGGCACTCCTCGGGGCCAAGGAGCTGGTCGTAGCCGCGCTTGATCGCGAGATGCGCGAGGTTGAGCGCCATGGCATCGCTGGCATAGGCACGGGCATCGCTGCGGTAGAGGTTGCGCGAGAACTGGTCGAGCACGATCACGGCGGCGAGCAGGTCTTCCGGATTGTCGAGCCACGCGTCGGGCACCCTCTGCGACAGGCGGGCATGCAGGTCGCTGAAACGTTCGCCGATCTCGGCATCGAGCTGATCGTCCTTGGCGAAGCGCCGTTCGGGCTTCACCTGGCCGAACCAGTAAGCGAGCACGTCGGCAGCTTCGTCATTCAGCATCGGCGCAAATCCCTTCCGTACCTGCAACGCGACAAGACGTGCCGCGGCTCCTCCGGTGGACATCGCCCCAAGGGCCGCATACATCGCGCGACATGGCAACGCCTTTCGTCAAGATGCACGGGCTGGGCAACGACTTCGTCGTGTTCGACGCGCGCGAGCGCAGGTTGCCGGTGCTGTCCGCCGAAGCGGTGCGGCGCTTGGCGGACCGGCATACCGGCATCGGCTGCGATCAGCTGATCGTGATCGAACCGGCGGCCGGCGACGGCGACGCGCGCATGCGCATCTTCAACAGCGACGGCAGCGAGGTCGGCGCGTGCGGCAACGCCTCGCGTTGCGTGGCGCAGCTGATCGGCAAGGCGCGCGTCGAGACCGGCGGCGGGGCGATCGAGGTCGAGCCGAACGGCGACGGCGCCAGCGTCGACATGGGCCGGCCGCACTTCGAATGGGAGGCGATCCCCCTCGCCTATCCGATGGATACGCTCGACATGCCGGTAGGCTGGGACTCGCTCGAGCGGCCGAGCGCGGTCAATGTCGGCAATCCGCACGTGGTGTTCTTCGTGGACGACATCGAAGCGCATCCGCTGTCGGTCCTGGGCCCGCGCATCGAAACCGATCCGCTGTTTCCGGAAGGCGTCAATGTCAACGTCGCCCAAATCCTGGGCCCGGACCGCATCCGCCTGAAGGTGTGGGAGCGCGGCGCGGGCCTGACGCGCGCCTGCGGAACCGGCGCCTGCGCCACCGCGGTCGCCGCGATGCGGCGGGGGCTCGTGGGCCGCGAGGTGACGGTCGAGCTGCCGGGAGGTGCGCTTCGCATCGAATGGCGCGCGACCGGGCATATTGGCATGACCGGACCGGCCACGACCGCGTTCCGCGGCGAAGTCGATCTGGAAGCCTTCGCGTGACGGCCCAGCCCGACATCATCACCTTCGGCTGCCGCCTCAACGCCTACGAGTCCGAGGTGATGCGGGCACACGCGCTGGCGAGCGGCGAGCCCGACCTCGTGGTCGTCAACACCTGCGCCGTGACGGGCGAGGCGGTGCGGCAGGCCCGCCAGCAGATCCGCCGCCTCAAGCGCGAACGGCCGGACGCCCGGATCGTGGTGACCGGCTGCGCGGCGCAGACCGAGCCGCAGACCTTCGCGGCGATGCCCGAGGTCGCCCGGGTGCTGGGCAATGCCGAGAAGCTGAAGGCGGAGAGCTTCCGCTTCGAAGGCGAGGCGCCCGACGTCCGGGTGAACGACATCATGTCGGTCAAGGAGACCGCCGGGCACCTGATTGATGGGTTCGCGGAACGGGCGCGGGCCTTCGTCGAGGTACAGAACGGGTGTGATCACCGCTGCACCTTCTGCATCATTCCTTACGGCCGCGGGAATTCGCGGTCGGTGCCGGCGGGGCTGGTGGTCGAGCGGATCAAGCGGCTGGTCGACACCGGCTACAACGAGGTGGTGCTGACCGGCGTGGACGTGACGTCCTACGGCGGCGACCTGCCCGGAACGCCGTCGCTCGGGAGCTTGGTGCAGCGCATCCTCAAGCTGGTGCCCGACCTGCCGCGACTGCGGCTGTCGTCGATCGACTCGGTCGAGATCGACGAGCCGCTGATCGAGGCGATCACCGGCGAGGCGCGGCTGATGCCGCACCTGCACCTGAGCCTGCAGGCCGGCGACGACATGGTGCTGAAGCGCATGAAGCGGCGCCATTCGCGTGAGGACGCGGTGCGCTTC
>JAEZQR010000147.1 GCA_023413015.1 Pseudomonadota bacterium | reverse complement strand
GCTGCTCGACGAGCCGACCAACGACCTCGACGTCGAGACGCTGCGCGCGCTCGAAGAGGCGCTGGAGAGCTTTGCTGGTTGCGCGGTCGTCATCAGCCACGACCGCTTCTTCCTCGACCGCCTCGCGACCCACATCCTCGCGTTCGAGGGCGACAGCCACGTCGAATGGTTCGAAGGCAACTTCGAGGCCTATGAGGAAGACAAGCGCCGCCGCCTCGGCGACGAGGCCGACCGGCCGCACCGCATGACCTACAAGAAGCTGACGCGCTGAAAAGCCCCGGTTCATGCGGCGGAACATGGTTTCCGCCGCATGAACCGCGCTCGCTAATCAGGTCCTTTTACCGTCGCTTAACCGCGCCTGCGCCATACGGGGCCCGCAACGACAGCGGAGCCACGTCCATGAAGCGCAGATTCGTCACGCGCCTCACTCAACCCTTCGCTCGCCTCCGCCGGAACGAGCGCGGCAACGTGCTCATCCTAACGGCCATGAGCTTGCCGATTTTAATCGGCGGGGCCGGCTTCGGTATCGACACGGTGCAATGGTACCTGTGGCAACGCGAGCTCCAGATAGCCGTCGACTCGGCCGCCTTGTCGGGAGCGCATTCGCGGTCGCAAGGCAAGCCGTTCGAGCCGAGCGTCAACGCTGAGCTTGCCCGCAATGCCGATACGATCAGCATTTCCTCGAAGTCGTCTGAGCTGACGAGCTGGGGTGCCGCTGGCAACAACGCCATCATGGTCACGGCCAGCACTCAGAAGGACCTGCCGTTCTCGCGCATGCTCGGCGTAAGCGCGCCCAGGCTCGAAGCATCAGCGACCGCTGCCATCATCCGCGACGGCCATCACTGCATGGTGTCCCTCGACCCCACGACCGCTGAAGCCATCAAAGTTTCGGGCAGCGCGCTCGTCAAGCTCGGCTGCGGCATCTCCTCCAACTCGCAGCACGAGAAAGCCATCGTGTTCGATGGTTCGGCCAAGGTCGAAGCCAGCCCCATCTCGGCGGTTGGCGGCATCCTGGCCGGCGACGACAACCTGCAGGGTACCAGCACCATTCGCCCCTATGCGATGGCGCAGCAGGATCCGTTCGGCACGCTCTCGCCGCCGGCCAATCCGCCTCTCCAGACCTTCGTCGCTAATGGTCAGAACAAGACGACGCTGCTCAAGGCCGGCACCTACAAGCAGGACATCACGATCAACGACAAGACCGGGATGCCGATGGAAAAGGGCCTGTTCGTCATCGATGGTCCCTACACGCTACGCGTCAATGGCCAGGCCTCGCTAATCGGTTCTGAAGTGACGATCGTCCTCAAGAACGGGGCCACCATCGACTTCAATGGCGGCTCAGAGATCAATCTGAGCGCCTCGACCGAAACGACCCCTGGCGTGCCGTCGAACCTCGTCGGGATGGTGATCTACGATGCCGATCCCCCCTCGGCGCCGGTCAGCACGAGCAGGATCAATGGCAACAATACGCTGCGGCTGTCCGGCGCCGTCTACATGCCCCGCCAGAACGTCGAGATTCTCGGAAACGCCGATCCCGTCACCAACTGCCTGCTGCTCGTGGCGAATCGGGTATCCGTCAGCGGCAACGCTTCGATCACCAACACCTGCAGCGGTTCGCCGCCCTACATGGCGAAGACCGGCGTGGACGTCGTTCGCCTGGTAAAATGATGGGCGCGTTGGGCAGCCTGTTCGGGATATGGCGCCGCGAGGACGGCGTCGCGGCAATCGAGTTTTGCCTGACGATGCCGGTCCTGCTGCTGTTCACGCTGGGCGTCTATGATGTGTCCCAGCTCGTCGCCAAGCGCCTCGATTACCAGCAGGCCGTCGCTGAGGTGACGGGGCTCGTGATCGCGCAGCCGCCTCGAAGCGATTTCAGCCAGTACATCGATGTCGCAGCAGCGGCCGCCGCAGTTCCCAGGTCCGCGGTTTCGATCACCCGCGAGGTCCGCTGCAATAACGTGGTCATCACCGGCATCATGTGTCCTTCGTCTGCCGAGGAACGAGCCATCTACATCACGATCGCCGTAAGCGGCAGTTACGTGCCGGCCTGGACGCATTTCGGCATTGATGGGGCCCTGCCCATCAGGATCAGCCGTACGGTACGGGTATGAGCATGCGGGTCAAGGTACAGCCCTGCCTGGACCGCGATCAGCGAGGCAGCGCGCTCATCGAATTCGCGATGATCAGCCCGCTTGTCGTGATGTTCATCCTGGCCGCGCTCCAGTTCGGCCTTGCCCTGCGTGCGAATGCCGGACTGCGGGAACTGGCTGGCTGGGCTGGGCGTGAAGCCGTGGTCTCGTATCAAATCGTCGGAGACGGCGTAAAAGATGACGCCGAGATTAAGAATATGATCAAGGGCGAGGCAGCCAAGGCGAAATACAACCTTAACAATGGCAGCTTGAATGTAAGTGTTGAGAGCTTCTCGAATACGTCGTTTCTAACCGTAAAGGAAATTCGGCTTAGTCTCATCTATCGGCACCCAATTTCTGTGCCGCTCATGGTAGGAAAGGTGATTAATTTTAAGGTCAATCGAACCTACTACATCCCTAACCCTGCCACCAACAGCTTATAAGCGTAAGCGGTCCCCCTCTTGCCCCGTAGCGATCATCGGGGTTTAGGGGCTTCGATGACAGATGAATCGCATTGCCGGGAAAGAGTGTCGGAGCGCGACCACGACCGCTATCTCGCCACCCTATACGCCCCCGCTGACAAGCGGCCCGCCTTGTTCGCGCTCCACGCGCTCGACCTCGAACTGGCCGAGGTCGTCCGGACGACCTCCGAGCCGATGCTGGGGCAGATCCGGCTCGCGTGGTGGCGCGAGCGGCTGCAGGGCCTCGATCGCGGCGAGCGGCCGGGCCAGCCGGTACTCGATGCGCTGGCCGAGCATCTGCTGCCGCATGGGGTGAGCGGTAGCAGCCTCGAACCGTTGGAGGATGCCAATCTGGCGTTGCTGGAAGGCGGTAGCCTCGAAGCGCATGCATCCGCCCGCGGCCGGCTGTTCGGTGCGGCGGCGCGGCTGCTGGCACCCGCCCTTGATGCCGAAGCCATCGCCACGGCCGAACGGCTCGGCGCCGGCTGGGCGGCGGTCGAGGCGTTCCGCATGGGGCATTTTGCGCCCGACGAGGCAGGCGTTGCGATGGCGGAGCGATGGCTCGCCCTCGTCGGCCTTCCTTCAGCCATACGCCCGATCACGGCGCTCGCCGCATTGGCGCGGCGCGATCTGGCGGCGCTTCGGCGGGCCGGGCTCGATCCGGCCAAGGTCGACTGGCGCCGCGGCACCCCGGGTCGACAGGCGCGCCTGCTGTGGAGCATAGTAACGGGGCGATAACGATCGGGGAGGGGCGCATGTGGCGGTGGCTCGCGGGCGGGGCGGCGATACTGCTGATGGGGGCCGCGCTCGTCGCCTTCGCGTCGGCGGATGACGATCCAGGCTTGCCTGCCCCTCCGCGCGGTGGCGGGTTTCGCGTCGCGCCAACTGAGGTCGACATCCTTGTGCCGCCCGAGGCGCCGCGCCCGCCGCAGGATCGCGAGGCGAAGCGGCTGGCGCGCTACGACCGCGACAAGGACGGCTCGGTCAGCCGCACCGAATATCTGCAATCGCGCCAGCGGGCGTTCGCCAAGCTCGACGTGAATCGGGACGGCCGGCTCGACTTCGAGGAATTCGCGACCAGGACGATCGACAAATTCGAGGCGGCCGACGCGGACAGGAGCGGACGCCTCGACGCCGCCGAGTTCGCGACGACCGCCGTCAAGCGCAAGCCCAAGGCGAAGTGCGAGCCGGCGCGTGAGGAGAGCGACGCCTGAACGGCTACTCCGCCGCTTCCCGCCGTCCGATCCACTGATCGAGGTCGTCCAATGCCCGCGTCGCCATCGCCTGCTTGCGCTGGCTCTTGTGCACGCGCTCGGAAAGCGGCGGGAACAGTCCGAAATTCACGTTCATCGGCTGGAAGGTCTCGGCCTCAGCGCCCCCGGTGATGTGGTTGAGGAGCGCGCCGAGCGCCGTCGTCGATGGCGGCAGCGACGGTTCCCCTCCCAAGCGCTCCGCCGCGGCGAAGCGGCCGGCCAGCAGCCCGACGGCCGCGCTCTCAACATAGCCCTCGCACCCCGTGATCTGGCCGGCGAAGCGCAGGCGCGGATCGGCCTTGAGGCGCAGGCTACCATCAAGCAGCACCGGCGACTTGATGAAGGTGTTGCGGTGCAGGCCGCCCAGCCGCGCGAACTGCGCGTTCTCCAGGCCGGGGATCATGCGGAAGATGCGCGTCTGCTCGCCGTGCTTCAGTTTCGTCTGGAAGCCGACGATGTTGTAGAGCGTGCCGAGCGCATTGTCCTGCCGGAGCTGGACGACCGCCCACGGCCGCTTGCCCGTACGGGGGTCGCGCAGGCCCACCGGCTTCATCGGCCCGAAGCGAAGCGTGTCGCGCCCGCGCTCGGCCATCACCTCGATTGGCATGCAGCCTTCGAAATAGGGGGTGTTCGCCTCCCATTCCTTGAAGCTGGTCTTCTCGGCGGCGAGCAGCGCATCGAGGAAGGCCTCATACTGCTCCTTGTCGAGCGGGCAGTTGATATAATCCTTGCCATCGCCCTTGTCGTAGCGCGACTGGAACCATGCCACCTCAAGGTCGATGCTGTCGAAGTGGACAATCGGCGCGATGGCATCGAAGAAGGCGAGGCTGTCTTCCCCGGTCAGGCCCCGGATCGCCTCGGCCAGCGGTGCTGCGGTCAGCGGACCGGTCGCGATGATCACGCTCGACCAATCGGTCGGCGGCAGGCCGTCGACCAGCTCACGGCGAATCTCGACCAGCGGCTCGGCCTCGAGCGCAGCGGTGACCCGGCCCGAGAAGCCGTCACGATCAACCGCGAGCGCCGAGCCGGCTGGCACGCGCGCCGCATCGCCGCACGTCATGATCAGCGAGCCGAGCCGCCGCATCTCCTCGTGCAGCAGTCCGACCGCATTGTTCTGCGCGTCGTCCGAGCGGAAGCTGTTCGAGCACACCAGCTCGGCGAGCCCGTCGGTCTGGTGGGCATCCGTGCCCCGGACCGGGCGCATCTCGTGAAGGACGACAGGCACGCCGGCACGCGCGAGCTGCCAGGCGGCTTCCGAACCGGCGAGGCCGCCGCCGACGATATGGACGGGATCGGGCATAGTCATGCGGGCTATCTAGTCGTCTTCCCTTGTCCCGTCATCCCGGCGAAGGCCGGGACCCAGAATAACGGTTCATCTGGGTCCCGGCCTTCGTCGGGATGACGAACAGGGACGATAGGAGCTTCACAGCAATCGCGGCGTCATCGCCGCCTCGGCGGCGCGGCGGAAGAGGGTCGGGAGGCCCGCTTCGTCGATCCGCCCGACCGGGTGCCAGTCACCATCCAGCAGCGGGCGCTCGCGCAAGCGCGCCGTCATGACGTCGAGAACGAGGTCGAAGTGGGTAAAGCTGTGGCGTACCGGTTCGGGCAGCAGCGACCAGTCGGCCTCGATCGGTGCGGCAGCATGATCGCGCTCGGCAGCAAAGTCGCTTGCCGGCAGCGCGACCATGCCCCCGAGCAACCCCTTCGCCGGACGACGTACGAGCAGCACCTCGCCATCTGCCTCAATCCACCACACGGTGCCGTAGCGGGTGGGGCGAGGGGGCTTGGCGCCCTTCAGCGGATAGCGCTCGGGATTGCCGACCGCGAACGCCGCACATCGCCCGCTCCAAGGGCAGCGGGAGCAGGCCGGCGAACGCGGCGTGCATACGGTCGCGCCCAGGTCCATCACCGCTTGCGCATAGTCGCCGGGCCGCACCTTCGGGGTCAGGGAGGCGGCATGGATACGTAGCGTCGGCTTGGCAGCCGGCAGCGGCGTCTCGACGGCGAAGAGGCGCGACATCACGCGTTCGACATTGCCGTCGACCACGGCCGCCGGCTCGCCGAAAGTGATCGAGGCGATGGCGGCGGCGGTGTAGGGGCCGACACCCGGTAGCTCCAGCAGCCCGGCTTCGGTTTCCGGAAAGCCGCCTCGCGCCGCTACGGCCCGCGCGCAGGCGAGCAGGTTGCGGGCCCGCGCATAGTAGCCAAGGCCGGCCCAGGCAGTCATCACCTCGGCGTCGCCGGCGGCCGCCAGCGCCTCGACCGTCGGCCAGCGCGCGGTGAACTTCTCGAAATAGGGCGTCGCCATCGCCACCGTCGTCTGCTGGAGCATGATCTCCGACAGCCAGACGCGATAGGGATCGGCATGGCCAGGCACGCCCGGCGGATGACGCCACGGCAACGTCCGGGCGTTCGCATCATACCAGGCCAGAATTTCGCGGGCCGCAGAGTCGACGGGCATGGCGCCGCTATGGCATGGATCGGGGCATGGCGGAATCGGGCAAGAGGACACGAGCAGGCGGACGCTCGGGCGGGACGCGCGCCACGGGCGACCGCGCCACCGAACGCGGACGCACGCGCGCGGTCAGTGACATCGTGCCCGGCGTCGGACGCGCGGCGTTCCGGCGCTTCGGTTTCGTGCAGTCGGCGATCGTCGCGCGCTGGCCGGAGATCGTCGGCGAGGATTATGCCCGGCATTCCGCGCCCGACGCGCTGTCCTTCCCGCCGGGCAAGCGCAGCGGCGCCACGCTGACGATCGTCACCTCGGGGCCGTTCGCGACGATGCTCCAGCATGTCGAGCCGCAGATCATCGAGCGGGTGAACCGCTTCTTCGGCTATGCCGCCGTGACGCGCGTGACGCTTCGTCACGGCGAGGTGCCGGCGCACCCGCGACTCAAGCGGCAGGCCGTCACTACCCCGCCGCCGCTCGCGCCGGAGGTCAGCTCGACGCTGAAGGCGATCGCCGATCCGGGCCTGCGCGCCGCGCTCGAAGGGCTGGCGCAGCAGATCACGATCACCAAGGGCCCGCCGGTCTTTGACTAGGCGCTGGTAAAGCGGCATAAAACGCCGGTTTTTCGCGCACGCGGGTGGGTGCGCCAGCCTTGTGGGGATAATCGATATGTCGCTCAACGTCCGCCGGCCGCTGCGCTCGCTCCTGGCCGCTTCGCTCGTCATCGCCATCGCTGCCTGCGACAGCAACACGCCGTCGAGCGCGGCCGACACCTCGGGCCAGAAGAGCGCCGCCACGGCGGGCAACGCGACGGCGTCGCGCGACTGGACGCAGGTGGTGACCGCGACGCCCGAGGGCGGGTTCCTGATGGGTAACCCCAACGCGCCGGTGAAGCTCCTCGAGTTCGGCTCGCTGCAATGCTCGCACTGCGCCGACTTCTACGAGCAGTCGCACGAGGCGCTGATGAACAACTACATCAAGCCCGGCAAGGTGAGCTTCGAGTTCCGCACCTTCATCCTCGGCCCGCTCGACGTGCCGGTGACGCTCGCGACGCGCTGCCAGGGCGCGCAGCCCTTCTTCCGCACCGTCGGCGACGTGTTCGCGTCGCAGCGCGAGTGGATGCAGAAGGCGGTCGACAACCAATCGCGCCTCCAGTCGCTGCAGGGTCTGCCGCAGGGGCAGCAGCTTGTCGGCATCCTCGAGCTCACCGGGCTCGACCAGTTCTTCCGCGCGCGCGGCCTGCCGAGCGCCAAGCTCCAGCAGTGCATGACGGACCAGAAGCAGATCGAGCTGCTCGGCAAGATCCGCAACGACGCCGTCGCCACCTACCAGCTGACCGGCACGCCGACCTTCGTCATCAACGGCAAGACGGTCGAGAACACCTCGACCTGGGCGGCGCTGGAGCCCGAGCTCAAGAAGGCGCTCGACTAGCCACATCCGACGGTCGGAGGGGCCGGACGCCGTGCGTTTCAAGCGTCTGAGGCTGGCGGGGTTCAAGTCGTTCGTCGATCCGACCGAGCTTCGGATCGAGGACGGCCTGACCGGCGTGGTCGGCCCCAACGGCTGCGGCAAGTCCAACCTGCTCGAGGCCATCCGCTGGGTGATGGGCGAATCCTCGGCCAAGTCGCTGCGCGGCGGCGGCATGGAGGACGTGATCTTCGCCGGTACCCAGTACCGGCCGAGCCGCGACTTCGCCGACGTCACCCTGCTCCTCGATAACGACGACCGGCAGGCACCGGCCGCCTTCAACGATTCCGATCAGATCGAGGTCACCCGCCGCATCGAGCGGGGCCTGGGCTCGGCCTACCGCATCAACGGCAAGGACGCGCGCCAGAAGGACGTACAGCTGCTGTTCGCCGATGCCGCGACCGGTGCGCACTCGCCGGCGCTCGTCAGCCAGAACCGCATCGGCGCGATCATCGCCGCCAAGCCGCAGGAACGGCGCGCGATGCTTGAGGAGGCGGCCGGCATCTCCGGCCTCCACGTTCGCCGCAAGGATGCCGAGCAGCGGCTGCGCGCCGCCGAAGCCAATCTCGCCCGCCTCGACGACGTGCTTCAGTCGATGGAGGCGCAGGCGCTCGCGCTCCGCCGGCAGGCGAAGCAGGCCGAGCGCTACCGCGCGCTGTCCGACCGCATCCGCTCGATCGAGGGGCAACTGCTGTTCGCCAAGTGGCGCGAGGCGGCGAAATCGGCCGAAGACGCCAAGCAGGCGGCAGGGGCGATCGAATCGAAGGTGGCCGATGCGACCCGCGACGCGGCGCGGCTCTCGACCGCGCAGGCGGACGCCGCCGCCGGATTGCCCGCGCTGCGCCAGGCCGAAGCCGAGGCAGGCGCACACCTCCAGGCACTGAACCAGATGCGCCAGTCGCTCGCCGCCGAGCTGGCGCAGGTCGAACGGCGGCAGCGCGAGTTGGCCGCGACCCGCGACGCCACGCAGCGCGACCTCGCGCGCGAGGCGGGGCTCGCCGACGACGCGGCGGCGGCGCTCGCCCGGCTGGCGAGCGAGGCGGAAGCCCTGCAGG
>JAEZQR010000141.1 GCA_023413015.1 Pseudomonadota bacterium | reverse complement strand
TGACGCCGTCCTCGATCAGCTCGCGGTGCCCGCCGACATCGGAGGCGGCGACGAGCTTTTCCTGCGCCATCGCCTCCAGCGGCTTGAGCGGCGTGACGAGATCGGTGAGGCGCATGTGCTTGCGCGGATAGGCCAGCACATCGACGAGGCTGTAGTAGCGGTCGACCTCGGCGTGCGGCACGCGGCCGATGAAGTGGATGCGGTCGCTTACCGGCGAGCTTGCCGCCTGCGCGCGCAGCGCGGGCTCCATCGGACCGCCGCCGACCAGCAGCAACTGCGCCTTCGGCCGTGCGGCGACGAGCGCCGGCATCGCGGCGATCAGATCGTCGAGCCCCTCATAATCGTAGAAGGAGCCGATGAAGCCGACGACCTCGGCATCGGCGAGGCCGAGCTGCGCCGCCAGATTCTCGTCGCGCGGCAGCGGCGTTCCGAACTGATCGAGATCGACCGCATTCGGCACCGCGAACAGCTTGTCCGCCGGGATGCCGCGCTTCCTGAGATCGCCGAGCAGCCCTTCGCAGATCGCGCCGACCGCATTGGCCCGGCGGCAGGCCCAGGTCTCGAGCGCGCGCGTGGCCCGGTAGCTCATCGAGCCTTCGGCACCGGTGCCGTTGCCCACCGCCGCGTCCTCCCAGAAGGCGCGGATCTCGTAGACGAGCGGAATGCCGTGGCGCTTCGCCACGCCGCTCGCCGCGAGCGCCGTGAGCACCGGCGAGTGCGTGTGGATGATATCGGGCCGCGTCTCGCCGACGAGGCGGTCGAGCGCGCGCGCCGTCGCCCGGACCTCGGAGAGGATCGGAACGCCGCCGCTGTGCCGCGTGCGGTGGAAGGTCAGGCCGTCCACCGTCTCGGGATCGGGGCCGTCCTTGACGTGCCGCGGCGTCGTCAGGTGCAGCGTTTCCCAGCCGAGCCGCCGCTGGCCCAGCAGCAGCGCACGCGAGCGGAAGGTGTAGCCGCTGTGAAGCGGGATCGAATGATCGAAAAGATGGAGGATACGCATGGCTCAGCCGCGCAACGAGCGGCGAGCCAAGTTGTTCGATCTAACCGGCGATGCGTCGTGCGCGCAGGTCTTCGACGCAACGCTGTGCGGTTTGGCCGTCCCACATGTCGGGCCGATTCCGGCGGCCATTATCGAAGACGGCCGAATTCACTTCCTCGATCAATGTCTCGGGCTTGACCAGCCGGTTGGTGCCTTCGGTCACCGTGATCGGCCGCTCGGTGTTTTCGCGCAAGGTCAGGCACGGGATGCCGAGGTAGGTGGTCTCCTCCTGCAGCCCGCCGGAGTCGGTGATGGCGACGAGCGCATTCGACACCAGGTTCATGAACGGCCGGTAGGACAGCGGCTCGATCATGCGGATGCCGGCCTCCTCGAGCTTGTAGCCGAGGTTGAAGCGGGTCAGCCGCTGCTTGGTGCGCGGATGCACCGGAAAGACGAGCGGCAGGCCCTCGGCCACCTGGCACAGCGCCTCGACGATATGCGCGAGCTGGCGCAGGTCATCGACGTTCGACGGCCGGTGGAGCGTCACCACGCCATAGGCGCGCGCGGCAAGGCCGAGCTGGCCGTGGATGTTCTCGGCTTCGATCTTGGGCCGGATCATCTCGTAGGAATCGAGCATGATGTTGCCGACGCGCGTGATGCGGCTGGTCGGAATGCCTTCGGCTGCCAGATTCTCGTCGGCATCCGGTGAGGGCGTCCACAGCACGTCGGCGAGCACGTCGGTCACCAGCCGGTTGATCTCCTCGGGCATCGAGCGGTCGCGCGAGCGCAGGCCGGCTTCCAGATGCACGGTGCGGATGCCGAGCTTGGCGCCGACCATCGCGCAGGCCGCGGTCGAATTGACGTCGCCCACCACCACCAGCCAGTCGGGCCGCTGCGCCTGCGCGATCTTCTCGTAGGCGATCATCACGTTGCCGGTCTGCTCGGCATGGCTCCCTGAGCCGACGCCCAAATGATGGTCGGGCGAGGGGAGGTCGAGATCGGCGAAGATGTCGTCCGACATGTTCGCGTCATAGTGCTGGCCGGTGTGGATCAGCACCGGCACGAAATCAGGCGCGGCATTGAGCGCATGATAAAGCGGCGCCACCTTCATGAAATTCGGCCGCGCCGCCGCAATCAAATGTACGCGCTCAGGCATCGTTCACGTCCCCGCCGCTGGCATAACTCCCGCGGGCTTAACCGCTCGTTATCGGCCCCGCAAGTTTACGGACCCGTTCACCATCCGCAGCGTTCAAGCAGCGGTGCCCCGATGTCACTTGGGCATCAGGGCAGGGGTTCAGGAGCATATGGTCGACGCCTTCTCGATGCTGGTCTCACACGGCATGCTGCTGTACGTGGTGTGGCGGCTCCTGAAGCTTCGCGACCCCGATGAACAACGGGCCGGCCCCGCCGTACCGCTGCGCAACCGCGGCAGGAGATAGGCCGCATGCGTGACCTGTTCATGGTTGGCGTGCTGGCGCTGCTGTTCCTGGCCGCGTTCAAGCGGCCGTTCCTGATGACGCTGGGCTATATCTACACCGACATCGTGCAGCCGCAGCAGGTGAGCTGGTACCTGCTCAACTCGGTACCGGTCTCGATGATCTTCGGTGCCTCGGCGGTCCTGTTCTACCTGTTGTTCGACGACAAGCGGAACATCCGCTTCGGCCCGCTCCAGTGGCTGATGCTGCTGTTCCTCGTGTGGGTGACCTTCACGACCACCCGGGCGCAGCTGCCGCTCCCGGCGTGGCAGAAATGGGACCCGGCGTGGAAGGCGATCGGCTTTGCGATCTTCTTGCCCCTGGTGCTGCAGACGCGGCTGCGGATCGAGGCGGCGATGATGTTCCTCGTGCTGTGCATCGGCACGATCACGATCACCGGCGGCGTAAAGACCCTGCTCGGCGGCGGCGGCTACGGCACGTTGAACCTGCTCGTAGACAGCAATACGGGGCTTTACGAAGGCAGCACCATCTCGGCCGTCGCCATCTCGATCATCCCGCTCATCCTCTACCTCTACCACCACAATCAGATCGTCCCCCGAAGCCGGCTGACGTGGCTGCTGACCGCTGGGCTCATCTTCGCGTCGCTGCTCATCCCGATCGGAACCGAGGCGCGCACCGGGCTGGTCTGCATTGCGGTTCTGGCCGGGCTCTGGTGGCTGGGGACCAAGCACAAGCTGGTGTACATGTCGGCGGTCGGCCTCGTCGCCCTGATGGCGCTGCCACTGCTGCCGACCAGCTTCACCGGCCGCATGGCGACGATCGAGACCTATACCGCCGATGCCTCGGCCTCGACGCGGCTGGCGGTCTGGGGGTGGACCCTCGATTTCGTGAAGGAGCACCCGCTCGGCGGCGGCTTCGGCGTCTACCGG
>JAEZQR010000222.1 GCA_023413015.1 Pseudomonadota bacterium | reverse complement strand
GCCGAGGCATGGAGCCGGACGTCCGTCGAGGCCCGCGCCGCCTGTCTCGACCGCCTCGCCGATCTCATGGAGGCGAACCGCACCGAGCTGATGGCGCTCTGCGTCAAGGAAGCGAAGAAGACGATGCCCGACGCCATCGCCGAGGTGCGCGAGGCGGTCGACTTCTGCCGCTACTACGCCAACAACGCGCGCGAGCAGTTCGCGCCGATCCCGCTCCCCGGCCCCACGGGCGAGCGCAACGAGCTGCGCCTGTCGGGCCGCGGCGTGTTCGCCGCCATCGCCCCGTGGAACTTCCCGCTGGCGATCTTCATCGGCCAGGTCGCTGCCGCGCTCGTCGCCGGCAACTCGGTCGTCGCCAAGCCGGCCCCGCAGACGCCGCTGATCGCGCAACGTGCGGTCGAGCTCGCCTATGAAGCCGGCGTGCCGCAGGATGTCCTGCAGTTCGTGCCCGGCGGCCCCGAGGTCGGCCGCGCGCTCGTCGCCGACCCGCGCGTCGCCGGCGTCGCCTTCACCGGCTCGACCGCGACTGCCAAGGCGATCGCCCGCTCGCTGCTCGACCATGACGAACGTCCGATCATCCCTTTCATCGCGGAGACCGGCGGCATCAACGCGATGATCGTCGATTCGACCGCACTCCCCGAGCAGGTGGTCGCCGACGTCATCACCTCGGCCTTCCGCTCCGCCGGTCAGCGCTGCTCGGCGCTGCGCCTGCTGCTGCTGCAGGAGGAGGTCGCCGAGCGCACGCTGCACATGCTCAAAGGCGCGATGGACACGCTCGTCCTCGGTGATCCCGGCGACATCCGCACCGACGTCGGCCCGGTGATCGACAAGCCGGCCTACGACCGCCTCGAAACCTATCGCCAGTCGATGCGCAACCACTGGGTCCATGCCCTCGAAGCACCTGCGGCAGACGGCCTGTTCATCCCGCCGACGATCATCCAGCTCGACCGGATCGAGGACCTGAACCAGGAGTGGTTCGGCCCCCTCCTCCACGTCGCCACCTGGAAGGCCGGCGAGCTCGAAGACACGGTGCGTCGCGTCAACGCGCGCAACTACGGCCTGACGATGGGTCTCCACAGCCGCATCGCCTCCACCGCCGACCGCGTCATTGCCGAGGCCAAGGTCGGCAACCTCTACGTCAACCGTTCGATGATCGGTGCCGTGGTCGGCAGCCAGCCGTTCGGCGGTGAGGGCCTGTCGGGCACCGGCCCCAAGGCCGGCGGTCCGCACTATCTCTATCGCTTCGCGCTCGAACGCACCGTCTCGATCGACACCACCAGCGCCGGCGGCAACGCCAGCCTGCTCTCGATCGACGATCTCGGGCTCTAGCGCCGGCCGAACAGCCGCTCGATGTCAGCCTTGGCCAGCTTCACGTAAGTGGGGCGGCCATGGTTGCATTGGCCCGAATGCGGCGTCGCCTCCATCTCGCGGAGCAGCGCGTTCATCTCGGCCGTCGACAGCGCACGCCCCGCGCGCACCGACCCATGGCACGCCATCGTCGCGCAGACGGCGTCGACCTTCTCCTTGAGGCTCAGCGCGCTGCCGTAGGCTTCAAGCTCGTCCGCAAGATCGACGACCAAGCCTTTGACATCGCACCTGTTCCCCAGAATCGCCGGCACCGCCCTCACCAGCACAGCCCGCGCCCCGAAGCGCTCGATCTCAAGTCCCCAGGCCGCCAGCTCGTCCGCCCGCGCCGACAAACTGTCGGCACCAACTTCGTCAAGTTCGACCACCTCCGGCAGCAGCAGCGCCTGGCTCGCCGTCATGCCGCCCGCGAGCGCCGCCTTCATCCGCTCGAGCACCAACCGCTCGTGCGCGGCATGCTGGTCGACGATCACCAGACCATCCGCCGCTTCCGCGACGATATAGGTGTTGTGCACCTGCCCTCGCGCCACGCCGAGCGGGAACTCGGTCGCCGGCGCCGATACCGGCATGCTCTCGACCGGCTCCGACGGCCGCGCGGCCGGGGCCATCCCGAAGTCGAGCCGCCGCTCGGCAAACGCCGGAGCTTCCGCCGTCGGGAATGACGCCGGCATCGGCATCGCCGGCCTTAGTGCCTCCAGCGTCGAAGCTGCGACCGTGGTTGCGGCCTGATGCGCCGACGCATCCAGCGCCCGCCGCAGCCCGCCGACGATCAGCCCCCGCACGAGGTTGGCGTCACGGAACCGCACCTCGGTCTTCGCGGGATGGACGTTCACGTCGACGAAGTCCGCCGGCACGTCGAGGAACAGCACGACCACAGGGTGCCGGTCCCGCGCCAGCAAATCCTGATACGCCCCACGTACAGCGCCTACGAGCAGCCGGTCGCGCACCGGCCGGCCGTTGACGAAGAGATACTGATGATCGGCAACGCCGCGGTTGTAAGTCGGCACCCCCGCCAGTCCGCCCAGCCGTAGCCCTTCGCGCTCGAGATCAACCGGCGAGGCATTGTCGGTGAACTCCACGCCAAGCAGCGCCGCCAGCCGCGCCACGCGCGCGCTCTCCAACATCGAGCCGCCGGGCGCCGCATCGATCAGCTTGCGGCCATCGTGCCGCAGCTCGAACGCCACATCGGCGTGCGCCATCGCCAGCCGCCGCACGACATCGATGCAAGCCGCGAGTTCCGAACGCTCCGATTTCAGGAACTTGCGCCGCGCCGGCACCTTGCCGAACAGGCTCTCGACCGCGACGCGAGTGCCGACCGGGGCCGCCACCGGCCCGTCCGCCTCGACCCGTCCATGATCGATGGCGATCCGCCACCCCTCGCCCGCACCACAACGGCTGGTCAGGGACAGGCGGCTGACGCTGGCGATCGACGGCAAGGCCTCGCCGCGGAAGCCAAGGGTGGCGATGGCGGAGAGATCCTCGGTCGGCAGCTTCGAGGTCGCGTGCCGCTCGAGCGCCAGCCGCATCTCGTCAGCGCCCATGCCGCAGCCGTCATCGACGACCGAGATCAGCTCGACACCGCCCTGCGACAGCTCGATGGCGATCCGCTTGGCGCCGGCGTCGAGCGCATTCTCGACCAATTCCTTGAGCGCGCTGGCAGGTCGCTCGACGACCTCGCCTGCGGCAATCTGGTTCACGAGATGGTCGGGCAAGCGGCGGATCGGCATGATCGAACCGCTATAGCGCGCTAGGGTGCGTCAAGCAGCCGCCAAATCGTTAAGAAAAGGGCTTGGCGCGAGTCACGCGTTTCGCCATTGTGCGCGCCACGGGCGGGGTCATCGGCGGCTTACGATTTTGCGAGCCGCGGCGCAGTTGCGACCGCGCCCACAGCTTTTGTCGTGGGGCTCGCATCAATGTCCATCTTCAGCCGCCTGTTCTCGTTCATCAGCCAGGATATGGCGATCGACCTCGGCACCGCGAACACGCTCGTATATGTACGCGGCCGCGGCATCGTGCTCAACGAACCGTCCGTCGTCGCGATCGAGACGGTCAACGGCCGCCAGCAGGTGAAGGCGGTCGGCAACGACGCCAAGCTCATGATGGGCCGCACGCCCGGTAACGTGGAGGCGATCCGCCCGCTTCGCGACGGCGTCATCGCCGACATCCAGGTCGCCGAGCAGATGATCAACTATTTCATCAAGAAGGTGCACACCTCGAAGCTGCCGCGCTTCCCCGAGATCGTGATCTGCGTGCCGTCGGGTTCGACCTCGGTCGAGAAGCGCGCGATCCGCGACGCGGCCTCGAACGCCGGCGCGAGCCAGGTCTACCTGATCCAGGAACCGATGGCGGCGGCGATCGGCGCCGGAATGCCGGTGACCGAGCCGATCGGCTCGATGGTCGTCGACATCGGCGGCGGCACCACCGAGGTGGCGGTGCTTTCGCTCCGCGGTCTCGCCTACACCACCTCGGTGCGCGTCGGCGGCGACAAGATGGACGACGCGATCGTCTCCTATGTGCGCCGCAACCATAACCTGCTGATCGGCGAGACCACCGCCGAGCGCATCAAGAAGGAAATCGGCACGGCAAAGCCGCCGGCCGACGGCATCGGCAAGACCATCGAGATCAAGGGCCGCGACCTGATGAACGGCGTGCCGAAGGAAATCTCGATCAACCAGGCGCAGATCGCCGAGGCGCTGTCGGAGCCGGTCTCGACGATCGTCGAAGGCGTGCGCATCGCGCTCGAGAACACCGCGCCTGAACTCGCAGCCGACATCGTTGACCAGGGCATCGTGCTCACCGGCGGCGGCGCCCTCCTGGGCGATATCGACACCGTGCTGCGCGAGGCGACCGGCCTTCCTGTCTCGATCGCCGAGGACCCGCTCACCTGCGTAGCACTCGGCACCGGCAAGGCGCTCGAAGAGCCGATCTACCGCGGCGTTCTGGAAACCGCCTGATAACCAGTCCGGCTTAAGGGTGAGGGGTACCCTATGGCGTGGCCTCCCCGAAAACGAGCTCCGGGCACTTCGCGGCGTGAACGCAACGTCGCGTTGCTGCGCGGCGTCGCCAGCGTCGCGGCCGTCGGCGTGGGTCTCGTCCTGCTGCTCATGAGCCGCGCTGATCCGGCGCGCGGCGGCGCGTTGCGCGAGGCCGCGATGGACGCGACGGCGCCAATCTGGAGCGCGGTCCGCGTTCCCATCGAAGCCATCGGCCAGTTCGGCGATTATGTCGGGGACTATTTCGCGGCTATCGATCGCAACCGGAAGCTCGAGGCCGAACTGCGCCGTTACCGCGCCCGCGAACAGCGGCATGCATCGCTTGCCCGCGAGAACCAGCAGCTCAAGCAGTTGCTGCACGTCGTCGAACCCAAGCGCGGTTGGCAACGAGTGCTGCCGATCTCGGCTGCGTCATCCGGTTCCTATGTGCGCTCGGCGATCGTCAGCGGAGGCCGCCCGGTCGGGCTTGCCGTGGGACAGCCCGTCAGGGCCGCCGACGGCTTGGTCGGCCGTGTCGTCGAGGTTGGCCGGAACAGCGCCCGCGTCCTGCTGCTGACGGATGCGTCGAGCCGCGTCCCGGTACGGATTCAGCGCACCGGTCAGGCGGCAATGGTTCTCGGCGTCAACGGCCCACAACTCGAGGTGAGCTTTCTCGCTACCGACGACAGCCGGTTGAAGGTCGGAGACCGGCTGGTAACGAGCGGCGACGGCGGGATATTTCCGCCCGACATTCCGGTTGCCGTCGTGACCTATGCCAAAGGCGACAGGCTTCTGGCACGTCCACTCGCTCGCCCTGAAGGGCTCGGCTACGTCATCATCGAGCAGCCCTATCTGCCGACGGCGGAGCTGGCTCCCACTGCTACACCGAGGGTGACGCCGTGAGGCTAGGGTCGAGCAGCGTGGCCGGCGATGAAAGCTGGGCACGGCCATACCAGCGGTGGCGCATTGCCGTACCGGCGTTGACGTGCTTGGCCGCGCTCCTGCTGATGACGTTGCCCGTGGTGACACCTGGGCCATCGGTCCCGCACCTCGTGATGCTGTCGGTGTTGATCTGGTCCTCGTTCCAGCCGGCGCTGATGCCCCCTTACTTGGCCCTTCCGGTCGGCATACTGACGGATGCCGTGCTGGGCCTGCCGATCGGTATCAACGCCACCCTGATGCCTGGCCTGACCATTGTGGTGGGCACAGTGGAGCGTCGGTTCGGCGGCCGACCTTACCTGCTCGACTGGCTGATCGGCGCAGTCCTCATCTTCGTGTACCAGTATATTGTCCACAAATTCGGTGGCTTCGTATCGGGCCGGCAGCCATTCCAGCCGTTCCTTGCGCAAGCCGTGACCACCACCTTGGCCTACCCGGTCATGGTCGCGGTGATCGTGCGCATCCAGCGTCGCTGGGGGCTGGTGTCGTGACGATCCGCACCGAGGCCGACCGCGAGCAGCTGTTCTCGCGCCGGGCGCTGTTCATCGGTGCGGTACAGGGTGGCATCGGCCTGATGCTCGCCGGCCGCATGGCCTATCTCTCGATCTTCGAGCAGGAGAAATACAAGCTCCTCGCGGAGGACAACCGCGTATCGGTGCGTCTGATCCCGCCACGCCGCGGATGGATCGTCGACCGACATGGAAAGCCGCTGGCGCTCAATCGCCCCGACTATCGGCTCGAGCTCGTGCCCGAGCAGGTCGATGACCTTGAAGAAACGCTCGCCGAGATCAGCCGCGTCGTCCCGCTCACGGCCGAGGATCTGGCCCGCATCCGCGCCGATACCAGGAAGAACCCGGGTTACATCCCCGTCGAAATTGCTAAGAGCATGGGCTGGGAGCAGTTCGCGGCCGTCAACGTGCGCCTGCCCGAGCTCGCTGGAGTCCAGCCTATCCGCGGCTTTGCGCGCTACTATCCTGACGGCCCGGCCGTCGGGCACCTGCTCGGTTATGTCGGCGCCCCCACCCGCGAGCAGTTCCTCGAGACGAAGAACCCGCTTTACGTCTTTCCCGGCTTCCGTCTGGGCAAGGATGGGATCGAGAAGATGCTCGACGAGCCGCTCCGCGGCAAAGCAGGCGCCCGCCGAAGCGAAGTGAACGCCCGCGGGCGCATCATCCGCGATCTCGACACGATCGACGACACCCCGGGCAAGACGGTCAAGCTGACGATCGACCGTGACCTTCAGGGCTACGCCGCGCGCCGGCTCGGCGAGGAATCGGCCAGCGTCGTGGTGATGGACTGCTGGACCGGCGACGTGCTGTGCATGCTGTCGATGCCCGCCTTCGACCCCAACGCCTTCTCGGACGGCATCAGCCACACCGAGTGGAACACGTTGCACGGCGACGAGCGGCACCCGCTCATCAACAAGTCGGTCCAAGGCATCTATCCGCCCGGCTCGACCTTCAAGATGATGACGGCGCTCGCGATCCTTGAAGCCGGCATCACGCCCGACCAGGGCGTCTTCTGCAGTGGCCGCTATAATTTCGGCGGTCACGCCTTCCACTGCCACAAGCGCGGCGGCCACGGCTTCGTGAACGTGTCGTCGGCGATCTATCAGAGCTGCGACACTTACTTCTATCATTTCGGACGGATGGTCGGCATCGACCGGATCGCGGCCGTGGCGCGACGCTTCGGGCTGGGCGAGAAGTTCGACCTGCCGCTCCCGACCCAGCGCAGCGGCATCGTCCCGGACCAGGCATGGAAGCTGAAGCGCTACGGCAAGAAGTGGCTCCCTGGCGAGACGCTCTCCTGCTCGATCGGTCAGGGCTACAATGCCGTAACGCCGCTCCAGCTCGCCGTTATGGCCTCTCGGATCGCGAGCGGTCGCACGGTGGTTCCCCGTCTGCTTGCCGATCAGCGGATCGACGGGGCGCCTCCGCTCGAATTGTCGCCCGAACAGCTCGCGATCGTCCGTCAGGGGATGGCGGATGTCGTCAACTCGCCGCGCGGCACGGCGGGCCGGTCGCGCCTGCCGATCGAGGCTGTGCACATGGCGGGCAAGACCGGCACGGCGCAGGTCCGCCGCATCACGGCCGCCGAGCGCCGCCGCGGCGGCAAGTTCGGTGGCATGGGGGTGCCCTGGCGGTATCGCGACCACGCACTGTTCGTTGCTTATGCCCCAGTGGAAGCGCCGCGCTATGCGATGAGCGTGATCGTCGAGCACGGCATCTCAGGCTCGGGGATGGCCGGGCCGATCGCGCGGGACATCATGACCTACCTGTTCGCCCCCGAGATCGCGCTGAAGTCGCTCGAGCGCCTTGAGGGGGACTGGGCCGAGAAGAAAGCCAAGCAGCTTGCCGAGGAGCGCTACCGCGCCGAACTGGCTGCCCGCACGCAGGCAGCTGCCGCCGCCAGCGAGCAGCCGTTGCCGCCTGCCACTCCTGCTCCGAACCCCGGTGGCTGAAACCCATGCTCAACTCCGCCATTCCTGACCGTCTGCGCGCCCTGCCCTGGCCTGTGATCCTGGTGATCGTCGCAATCGGCGGTTTCGGACTTGCGATTCTCTACTCCGCCGCCGGGGGAAGCATGACGCCTTGGGCAGCGAACCAAGGAATACGTTTCGGCGTGCTCCTCATCGCCATGCTGGCGGTCGCGCATATCGATATCGAGATTTGGGTACGATACGCCTATCCGATCTACGGCGTCATCCTGGCCCTGCTCGCCGTCGTCGAGCTGTTCGGCAAGATCGGCATGGGCGCGCAACGCTGGATCGATCTCGGCATCATCAGGCTCCAGCCGTCGGAGTTCATGAAGATCGCCATCATTCTCGCGCTAGCGCGCTACTATCATTACCTCCCCCGCGCCTATATCGAGAGCCCGCGCGCGCTCTGGCCACCCGTGCTCCTGATCGCGGTGCCGATGATACTCGTCATCCTGCAGCCCGATCTCGGCACCTCGATGATGATCACGTTCGGCGGCGTCGTGATGCTCTTCCTGGCCGGCGTTCGTTTGCGCTGGTTCATCGGCGCCGGCATCGCGATCGCCGCTGCGCTGCCGGTCGTGTTCAACATGCTCCACGACTACCAGAAGAAGCGGGTGCTGATCTTCATGGACCCCGAGGCCGACCCGCTCGGCTCGGGCTACCATATAACCCAGTCGAAGATTGCGATCGGATCCGGCGGGCTGTTCGGCAAGGGTTATCTCAACGGCACGCAGAGCCACCTCGAATATCTGCCGGAGAAACATACCGACTTCATCTTCGCCATGATGGCCGAGGAATGGGGCTTGGTGGGCGGACTGTTCATCCTCGCCTGCTTCGCCTTCGTGATCGTCTGGGGCATCAGCGTCAGCCTCAGCGCGCGCACACAATTCACCAAGCTCGCGGCGATGGGCCTTACCTGCACGATCTTCTTCTACGTGATGATCAACTTGTCGATGGTGATGGGCTTGGCCCCCGTCGTCGGCATCCCGCTGCCGCTCGTATCCTACGGCGGTTCCGCGATGATGACCGCGCTCCTGACCATGGGCATCCTGCTCTCGCTCGCCCGACAGCGGCATCGTCCGATGCTCGGCGAAGGACCTTCTTCGCTCTAGGCATTTTTCTGCACAAGAGGCGCTGGACAAGCCGGATCACCCATGATACCCGCGCGCTCCCGGTTGAATTGGAGCGGAGTTCTCCCCACCACTCGACCGCCATGCCCGTCCGGGCAGTGGACGCATAGCTCAGTTGGTAGAGCAGCTGACTCTTAATCAGCGGGTCCCAGGTTCGAGCCCTGGTGCGTCCACCATCCTTTTCAAGCACTTAGCAGCCTCCTTCCCGGTTCATTCCGACACGCCGTCCGACGTCTGTTCCGACAAATCAGCTGGTGTGGCCTCGATCATGGCGATGTGCTGGCGGCGCAGCGCGGCGATCCGACGGGCCTTTTCGGCTTTCGCCTTGTTGTAGATCGCGGTGACCGACAGCGTCTTT
This sequence comes from Pseudomonadota bacterium, assembly GCA_023413015.1. Lineage (GTDB taxonomy): Bacteria > Pseudomonadota > Alphaproteobacteria > Sphingomonadales > Sphingomonadaceae > Sphingoaurantiacus. The sequence goes on along the minus strand of JAEZQR010000222.1, from coordinate 936 downwards.
TGTCCCGAGATCGGACGGACGTCGGCCTCGCCCGCATCGCCGATTTCGGTGATGCCGCCGTGCCGGAAACTCGTAAACGTCAGCTCCTTCGGCAGTCCGGCCTTGTCGCAGATTTTGCGATGCACCGTACTCATCCGCCGCTCGGTATAGGGCTGGCCGTGGCGCTCCTCGACGACGATCAGGCGCAGGTGACGCATCGGCGCGTCCCACGCGCGCTGCAACTCGGCCTCAAGCTCGGGATAGAGCAGCTCGGTTTCGCCCGACGGCAGCTGGTGCGCCAGCGGCAGCTCGACATAATTGCCGGTCTTCGACTAGAATAGCGCGAACGACACGCCCGGCTTCCAGCTCGACCACGTCAGCTCGCGATCGGGCCGACCGTCGGGGTCAGGGTAGCCGAAAATGTGCCACACCCGCTGACAGCCTTCGAAGGCGAGCGCGGCGGCGGTCGCCATCGACTGAAAACCGAGCTCGCGCGCGGCCTCGCGGTAGCTGTTGTACTCAGCGCGCGTCGCGGCGTAGTTGTCCTTCTGCGTCTTGTGCGACAGCCCCATCTTGAGGAACGGGTTGTCGGTAACGCCGGTGTAGTTTTTGTGGCGCACCGCCCAGGTCCACACCAGCCGGCAAACCTGCATCGCGTAGGTTGCCTGTCGCTCGCCGCGCTGCTTCTTCCACCGCGCATAGAGCTTGTCGGCGAGCGTCGCGTCCACCTTGGCGGCCGACCTGATCCCGAGCGTGCCTATCCACATCGGCTCGCGCTCGAGCGTGTCCATCAGCTTGCGATAGTCGGTGCGGGTCTTGTGCTTATTCTTGGTGAAGCGCTCCTGCTCGCGACATCACGCGAACAGCCACTTCACCGTGCCCTTGCCGATGATCATCTCTGCCTTAGAGGTTGATTTTGGCCGAAACTGGAAGATCCGGTAATTAATTTGCGGCGCA
>JAEZQR010000216.1 GCA_023413015.1 Pseudomonadota bacterium | reverse complement strand
CGAGGACATGCGCGGTGGCGGCGTCGAGGAAGAGCTGCCGCCCTTTCCCGTCCACGCCCTCATAGTCGGCCATCACGATATCTGGTCGCGCATCCACCGCTGAAATCCGCTTCGGTGGCACGCCTGTTCGCTCAGCAGCGGCCGCGATCAGCCGATCGAGCGGCGCCATTGGACCCGCCGATCCGACCCGCTCGGGGTGCGCCCAGCGGTCGATCTCGCGGTGGAACACCAGGGACGCGCCCGACAGGCCCTGCAGCGCCCAGAGCAGCCCGACCGTCAGGCCGAGCCACAAGTGCAGCCTGACCGCGAGCCGCTTCACAGCGCCAGTCGCGCGGTGAGCTTCACCTGCCGCGGCAGGCCGACGCCGAGCAGGTTGTTGCCCGCGGCGCTCCAGTAACGCGCGTTGGTGACGTTGTCGGCGTTGAGCTGCAGCGTCAGTCCCTCGCCGATATCCTCGAAGGTGTAGCGCACCGACAGCGACAGCGTCGTATAGCCGTCGACGAACGCCTGGTTCGCCGGGTTCGCCGCGCGGTTGCCGACATGGAAGACACCCGCGCCGACCGCGAGACCGGGCACCGGCTCCGGCCGGTATTCGGCGAACAGGCTGCCGGTGTAGTTCGGCGTGTTCTCGATCCGCTTGCCGACGATCGACAGGTTGTCCGAGCGCCGCTGCTCGGAGTCGAGATATTGCGCCGAGGCGTAGATCGACAGCGCCGGCGTCAGTTCGCCCGAGGCCGACGCTTCGATACCCTTGTAACGAGCGCGGCCGGCCAGCTTGAAGACATTGTCCGCCGGATCGGTGAACGCGGACGACCGATCGACCTGGAAAGCAGCGAGCTGAAGCACGAGGCTTTCGGCCAGCTCCGCCTTGGCGCCCAGCTCATATTGCTTGGAGAGCGCCGGCGGCAGCACATCGCCTGCATTGGCGGCGGTGGCCGGCGCGGTGCCGCCCTCTTCCAAACCCTCGAGATAGGTCGCGTAGAGGCTGACGTTCTCGCGCGGCTTCACCACGACGCCGACCGACGGCGTCCATTTGTCGGTCTTGTAGGAGGCGGTCACGGCGCCGCGTGCGTTCTTCGTCTCGCTCTTGTAATCGCTGTAGCGCAGCCCGCCGAACAGCTGCAGCCAGTCGCCGATCTCCAGTCGGTCGAAGGCGTAGGTGCCGAAATCCTCGACGTGGAGCGGTGCCGTCGTCAGCACCGTCGTAATCGGACGCGGCGTCAGCTCGCGCGGATTGTAGAGGTTCTGCGCGATCGTGCCGGTCTGATTGCTGCGGCCGTTCTGGTAGCGCCAGTTCTGCGTGACGCCGGTGACGAGATTGTGCTCGACCGGTCCGGTCGCGAAGGCGGCAGCGAGTTCGGCGCGCGCGTTGCGGTTGCGGTAGCGCTGGTCGCGCGTCTGCGACAGCTGCAGCACGCCCTCGCCGGTCGCGAGGTTGTAGTTCTGAAACTGTGCGAAGTCGCGGTCGCGCTCGGTGATCGCCTGACCGCCCTCGATGGTGAGCGCCAGCGCCTGGGACAGCTTCACATCGACGCGCACCAGCAGGTTGGTCGCATAGGCGTCGTAGCGCAGCCAGTCGTCGCCGAGGTTGGTGTCGGGATCGGGTATGGCCGGGAGCGTGATCACGCCGTTGACCGGCGCCAGCAGACGGATCGCCGGGGTCTCGGTGACGTCCTTGCGGACATGCTCGGCATCGAGCTTGAGGCTGATGGCATCGCTCAGGTCCCAGTCGGCCGCGACCGAGCCAAAGTAGCGCTTGCCGTCGTAGCGGTCGATACCGGTCTCCAGGTTGCCGTAGGCGCCGTTCACGCGCACGCCGAACGTCTCGTCCGCCCCGAACCGGCGCGACACGTCGAACGCGCCGCCGAAGCCGCCGTGGATGTTGGCGCGGGCCTCGAACTCGGTGACGGTCGCATTCGGGCGCTTCGAGGTGAGATTGATGATGCCCGACGGCGGCGCGAAGCCATAGTAGAGCGCGCCGACGCCTTTGAGCACCTCGACGCGCGCCTTGTTCTCTACGGGTAAGTCGACGAGGTTGATGATCGGCAGCGAGCCGTTGAGGCGATAGCTCGTGCGGTTCTCGACGAGGATGCCGCGGATCGCGATGTTGTCGTAGGTCGAGCCGCTGAGCTGCGACCGCGAGACGCCGGCGGTGTTGCGGAGCGCGTCGAAGATGCCGGTCACCCCCTGCGCATCGATCAGTTCCTCGGGCACGACGTTGACGGTGAGCGGTACGTCGATGATCTTCGCGCCGCGGAAGGTGCCCACCTGCACCAGCCCGGCCCCGAAGCTGTTCGAGCGATCGGCGGTGACGACGATCTCGTCGAGGGCAGGGGCATCCGCCGCGGCTTCGGCCCAAGCGGGCGCCGCCATCGCCGACGCCAACAATGCCGCCTGCCAGCCGATCCTGCTCATGCCCCGTTTCCGCCCGCCGTTCATTTCAGTTGCGCCGCTGCTAATGCGAGTACGTCTCAAATGCAAGACACGCGGTAAAGGTGACGAGGAACCGGTCGTATTCGCTGTATCGGGTTCGCTTAGAGGCAAGAGCATGCCGCGCTTGGAAAGCATCGTCAGATCTCGGCGGGCTCGGGTGCTCCTCGTTGGCTCGCTCGCCGCCTTCGGAGCTTGGAGCTTCGCGCCCTATGTCATCGGCGATGTCTCGACACGCGCTGCGGTGAACGCACCCATCGTCCGGTTGACCGCCGCCGTCGACGGAACGGTTCCGGCGCTGCCGGCCGTCGGACGCTATTTCGACACGCCGGCCGCCATCGCGATCGTGCGCCCCTCCGCCGACACCGGCGATCTCGCCCAGATCAAGGCCGACGCCGAGCTTGCCGACGCGACGCTCGTCCTCGCACGCCGGCAACTCGCCGAACTGACCCGCGAAGAAGCCCGACTCGGGCAGCGGTCGCATGTCTTCGCCTCGGCGACCGCACGTCGCCTCGACGCCGATCTCGAAGCCGCCAGCGCTGCCACGCGCGGCTGCGCCGCCGAGCAGGCGGAGCGGAACGCCGCGCTCGAGCGCGCCGAGAAGCTCGTCGCCAGCGGCTTCATGTCGCCCGCCGGCCTCGAACGCGCACGGGCGGCAGCGGCGGTGACGCGCGGCAGCTGCGATGCCGACCGGGCTCACTTCACGGCCCTGCGTGCCATGCGCGAGGCAGCGGACCACGGCGTGTATCTCAGCGACAGCTACAATGATGCGCCTTACGCCGATCAGCAGCGCGATCGGCTGCTGCTCCAGCGCCAGGGCCTCGAGAAGGTCGCGGTCGAAGCCGCCGCCCGCAAGGCCGAGGCGCTGCGGAGGCTGACCGAGGCGAGCGCCCGCACGCGCTATGCGGCCCCGGCCGGCACGCTCGTCTGGGCCCAGCTGTCGAGCCCCGGCGCCGCCGTCCGCGCCGGCGAGCCGGTGCTCGACCTTATCGACTGCCGCCGCCGTTTCGTCGAAGTGGCGCTGCCCGAACGCCGCGCCGAGGCGATCCATCCGGGCGAGCCGGCGCAGATCCGGCTGATCGGGTCGAGCGAATGGCGGACCGGCCGCGTCGCGCGCGTGGCCGGCGCCGCCGCGCGCCGCAGCGATGTGCTGCTCGCGGCGAAGACGGCCTCGTCAGCAAGCGATCGACAGATCAGCGTCGAGGTGATCCTGCCACCGGACACGGCAGCGCCCGAGCGGCGCTGCGAGGTCGGCCGGCTCGCCGAAGTCCGCTTCAGCCGGACCGGCTGAGGTGCTTGACACCAGCGCCGCCGATAGCGCCACCTTCGCGCCGCTGGCGTTCGTCATTGCCGGGCAACTGGCGTTCCGCCACCTCTGGCCCTCCCGCGCCGGCATCGTCGCCACCACATGGGTAGCCGTCATCTATTATCTGCAATGGCGGCTGTGGGTCACGATGCCATGGGACGCGAGCGGTGCTGACTTCTGGTGGCCGCTCGTCTGCCTCACGGTGGAGACCGCCGCGCTGTGCGATGCGGCGATCCTCTACCTCGCGCTGGCCCGACGCGCCGACCGCTCCGCCGATGCCGACCGCGGTGAGGCGCGGCTGCGGGCAAGGGCGCCGGCCGGGCTGCCGCCGGTCGATGTGTTCATCGCCACCTACAACGAACCGCGCGAGGTGCTCGAGAAGACCATCCTCGGCTGCCTTGCGCTCGACTGGCCGGAGACCCGCGTCTGGGTGCTCGACGACGGTTGCCGGGTATGGCTGCAGGAATATTGCGCCGCCAAAGGAGCGGGCTACATCACCCGGCCCGACAACAAGGGCGCCAAGGCCGGCAACATCAACCATGCGCTCACCGTCACCTCGGCGCCCTATGTCGCCGTCTTCGACGCGGACTTCGTGCCGCGCCGCGACTTCCTCATGCGGACCATGGGCTTCTTCGACGACGAGAAGATCGGCATCGTCCAGGTACCGCACAGTTTCTACAACCATGATCCGATGCAGGCGAACCTTGGCCTGCGCGGCGCGATGCCCGACGACCAGCGCTTCTTCTTCGAAGCGATCATGCCGGGCCGCGACGCCTGGGACGCCGCCTTCTGCTGCGGCTCCAACTCGGTGACGCGACGCCGGCTGTTCGACGACATCGGCGGCAGCCTCCCCGAGGGCTCGATCACCGAGGACATGCTGCTGACGCTCGCCAGCCTGCGCCGCGGCTTCGTCACCCGCTATCTGAACGAGCCGCTGGCGCACGGGCTCGCACCCGAGAGCGTCGCCGCCTTCTTCGTCCAACGACAGCGCTGGGTGCAGGGCGCGATGCAGATCCTCCACCTGCCCGACGGCCCGCTCGGCCCCGGCCTGCGCCCCATCCACCGCCTGCTCTTCCTGCCGACATCCTGGATCACGCAAAGCCTGCTCGCCGTCTTCTCCTTCCTCACGCCCATCCTGTTCCTGCTCTTCGACCTGTCGCCGATGATCGGGGCGAATACCAATGCCGTCCTTCACTATGCGCTGCCGATGCTGGTCGCGCTCGTCGGCGGCATCACCGCGCTCGCGCCGGGCCGCTACTTCCCCGTCGCTGCGCAGGTGCTCGGCGCCTTCCAGAGCTTCCGCCTCCTGCCGGTCGCGCTTCAGGCGCTCATCCGGCCCAAAGGGCTGATCTTCAAGGTGACGCCGAAGGGCTCGGCGGCAGCCGGTGCGGGCTGGGAGACCGGCATCTGGCTGGTCTCTACGGTGCTGATCGGGCTGACGGCGCTCGGCCTCGCGCTCAACGCCTGGGCCGACTATCGCGTCATCGATCAGGAGGCCCTGCTGCCTGTCGTCGCGATCTGGGGCGCCGCCAACATCATCGTCCTTCTGCTCGTCGCGATGATGTGCCTGCAGAAGCCGGCGCTTCGCAGCGAGGAACGATTCGCGCTCACGTCGGAAGTGACGATCCTCACGTCGGCCGGTGAATGGTACGCTACCGATGACGGGGACATTTCGTTGACCGGCCTCGGCATCCGCCTCCGCGAGGAGGCGCCGGTCTTCCGTCTCGGCGAAACGGTAAGCGTCTTGATCGGCGAGGTCGGCGCGATTTCCGGCCATGTGGTGCGCACCG
>JAEZQR010000127.1 GCA_023413015.1 Pseudomonadota bacterium | reverse complement strand
TCGGTTCGCCGCCGTTCCAGGCTTCGGACCTGAAAAAGGGAGAGGTGGCCATGGATTTCGAGATCATCGCGGAAGGTCTGGCGTTTCCCGAAGGCCCGGTGTGGATGCTCGACGGGTCGGTGATCGTCGTCGAGATCGCGGCCGGGCGAATCACCCGCGTGCGGCCGGACGGAGCCAAGGAGACGGTGGCGGAGCCCGCCGGCGGGCCGAACGGGCTGGCGATCGGGCCCGACGGCGCACTCTACGTCTGCAACAACGGCGGCTTCGAATGGTCGGGCCAGGAGATGGGCATGCTGCTGCCCGGCGGCGCACCGGCCGACTATACGACGGGCCGCATCGAGCGCATCAATCTTTCGACCGGCAAGGTCGAGCGACTGTACGACAGTTGCGACGGCCACCGGCTGTCGGGGCCTAACGACATCGTGTTCGATGCGCACGGCGGCTTCTGGTTCACCGACCTCGGCAAGCACAGGAACCATGCGCACGAGAACGGCGGGCTGTTCTACGCGAAGCCCGACGGGTCGAGCATCCGCTGCGTGGTGTCCGGGCCGAACATGAACGGCGTCGGCCTCTCGCCCGACCGCCGAACGGTCTACACCGCGCTCACCAACGAGCGGCTGCTGCTCGCCTTCGAGATCACGGGTCCCGGCGAGGTCGCGCCCTCCCCGCTCCCGGCGCTACCGGGCCGGGTGGTGGCGAGCTTCCCGGGCCGCACGCTGCTCGACAGCCTCGCGGTCGCCGCGGACGGCACGGTGTGCGTGGCAACGCTCGTCGAGGCGCCGGGCATCGCGCAGGTGAATCCGAGCAGCGGACAGTACGAGATCGTGAGCTTCCCGGACCTGCTGACCACCAACATCGCGTTCGGCGGCGCGGACATGCAGGACGCTTGGGTATGCCTGTCGACGACCGGCAAGCTCGCCAGATGCCGGTGGGATCGGCCAGGGCTCAGGCTGGCGCATTACGCCTGAGCCCTGCTTGGGAAGAGAAGCGGCCCGTGCCGATCGGCTACTCCGCAGCGGATGCGGGATCGGCGTCCGGGCTCTCATCGCCGTCGATGAGGCGGACGAGCGCGGCGCGAGCGCGGGCCGCGCGGCTCTTGATAGTACCGATCTTGACGCCGCACACCTCGGCGGCTTCCTCGTAAGCCATCTGCCCGGCGCCCACGAGCATCAGCACTTCGCGCTGCGCGGCCGGCAGCTGCCCGAGTGCGCGTTGCAGATCGGCCAGGTGGATATGATGCTCCTGTCCTGCCGATGCCGCCAGCAGGCGTTCGGCAGTATGTTCGTCCCACTGCGCCCTGAAGCGTGTACGGCGCGATTGGGTGAAGAACAGGTTCCGGAGGATCGTGTAGGTCCAGCCGTTGAAGTTCGTGCCCTCGCGGAACGAAGCGCGCTTCGTCCAGGCGCGCACGAGGGCGTCCTGGACGAGATCGTCTGCCGCGGTCCGGTCGCGGGTCAGGGAACGGGCCTGCGTGCGCAGGCGCGGGATGACGTCCAGCAGCTTCGCCTTGAATTCGGCGTCGGTCAGCCCCGACGGCAGTGCGGCCGGGGAACTCGCGTCCAGCCGGTCGAGCAGCTCGGCAAACGCGGACGGAAGCTGCTCGTCGGCGCCCTGGCCAAAGGCGGCGCGCAGCAGCTCCCCGACGCCCTCAAGAGATGTGGCCTGATCCACGGCGTTTCTTCGAGCTAGCGCTGCTTGCGCAGCGGCCCGATCAGCCGCTCATACTCGGCCTCGGGCGTGCCATAGGCATCCTGCGCGAAATCTTCGAGACCGCCCCGGTCGCGGATCGTGACGAGCCCACGCGTGGCCTTGATGAGCGACATGCCTTCCAGCACGTGGAGCGCGGTCGTCACGCTGGGCCGGCGCACTGCCAGCATCAGCGCCAGGAAGTCATGGGTCAGCGGGACCTCGTCATCGGCCATGCGGTCGTGGCTCATCAGGAGCCAGCGGGCGAGCCGCTCCTCGACCGTATGATGTGCATTCGACAGCGCCGTATGCGCCGTCTGGATAGAAAGCGCCTGAACGTAGCGCAGCAACGCGCCGCGAAAGGCTTCGCTCTCGCCGATCAGGTCTCGCAACCGGTCGGCGCCGATGCGGTATCCCTCACCGCCGACCTGCATCAGCACGCGATGCGGTGTGCTCTCCGTGCCGAGCAGGATCGGCTGGCCGGACATGCCATCACGTCCGAACAGCCCGATCTCGGCGCACTCGCCCTCGGGCGACAGGGCGATGATCGAACCGAGGCCGCTGATAGGGAAATAGATATCGGTGACGGGTTTGTCGGGCTCGATGAGCACCATACCCTTGTCGAGCGAAACATGCTCCAGCTCGGTCCGCAGCCGTGCCCCAAGTTCGGCAGGCAATGACGCGACTATGGTGTTTCCGGCAATGTCCGAGATGCGATCCGTCACTTCGTCCCCGATGCGCTGCACTTCGGGAACAGGTTGCGTCCCCGAAAATCCATCAGCGGGGCAATCACATAAAGCGAAGTGGCAGGTCGGGCGAGTAGACGGGCGAGAACCGTACGTTAGCTGACGCAGCGCTTGCTGCGGAGTTCCATCAATGCCCGAGCCGTCGGATCAATCCGGCGCGCCAAGCGGCCCGATCAGCCGCTCATATTCGGCCTCGGGCAAGCCATAGGCTTCTTTCGCAAGCTCCTCGAGTGCGGCCCGGTCGCGAATGCGCACGTTGCCGCGCGTCGCCTTGATCAGCCCACCGCCTTCGAGAACATGGAGCGCCGTGGTGACGCTTGGCCGCCGGACCGCCAGCATCAAGGCCAGATATTCATGGGTCAGCGGCACGTCGTCATCGGGCATGCGGTCATGGGCCATCAGCAGCCAGCGGGCGAGCCGCTCCTCGACCGTGTGCATGGCATTGGAGATGGCGGTCTGCGCCACCATGATCAGGAAGAATTGCACATAGCGCGCGAGCAGCGTGCCGAGCGTCCCGCTGCTGCGCATCGCCCGGCGCAGGGCGTCGGCCGGCATCCGCCAGCCCGCGCCGCCGATCTGCATGAACAGCTGGTGCGGCGAACGATCGGTGCCGAGCACCACCGGCATCCCGACCATGCCGTCGACACCGTACAATCCCACCTCGGCCGCCTCGCCCGCCGGCGAGAGACCGATCACCGAGCCGAGACCGCTTTCGAGGAAATAGACATGCGAAATCGGCATGTCCGGCTCGATCAGCACCCTACCCTTTTCCATCGGCGCATGTTCGAAATGCGGCTGGAGCAGCGCGTAGTCGTCAGCGGAAAGCGCACGCAGCAGGCGGTTCTTCACCATCCCCTGGCTGGGTCCCGCCATCGACATGCCTTTCCAGTCTAATCGGCGTTCAACGATAGACGAGCCGCCGCTGCAATCCTTCCGGTAACGCATCGACGAAGGAAATGATCAGGACATGGTCGCCCTGTTCATCGGTGATGACGAACTGATCGTCGGTCAAGTCCTCCCCCTTCTGTATCGCTATCGCCCAGAGATCTCGCGCGGCCGCCAGCGCCTCGGCGCGCGCGGCTTCGATGCTGGGTAGATGGCTGCCGTCGGGGTCCTCGATCATCGAGCCGTCCCGCCTCCGGTGCAGAAAGAACCTCGGCACGGCACGAACTCCTAGTCGTCCAGACCGTGCTCCAACGCGTCGATCGTATTCTGGTTGGCCGCATGTACGCGAGCGGACAAAGCCAGTTCGGCTGCCTTGGGCATGGGGCCGATCAGCCGCATGTACTCGGCCTCGGGCAGGCCATAGGCATCGCGCGCAAAGTCTTCGAGGCCGGCCCGATCGCGGATCAACACCTTGCCGCGATATGCGCGGACGAGGTGCATGCCTTCCAGCACATGGAGCGAGGTGGTGACGCTCGGGCGCCGGATCGCCAGCATGATCGACAGGAACTCGTGCGTGAGCGCCATCTCGTCACCCACGCCCCGGTCGTGGCACATGAGAAGCCAGCGGGCGAGCCGCTCGTCCACTCCATGGCTGGCGTTCGACAGCGCAGTGTAGGTGGTCTGAATGTAGAGCGCCTTAGCAAAGCGTAGCATCAGAGCCATGAGCGAAGGGCTTTGCGCCATGGCCGTGCGCAGGACGGCGGCGGAGAGGCGTAGCGCTGCGCCTTCGATCTGCACCACCGTCTGATGCGGCGTGCGGTCGGTGGCGAGCACGACAGCTAGGCCCGACATGCCTTCCGCCCCGATCATCGAGGCTTCGATCCGGTGGCCCTCGGGCGAGGTGGCGATCACCGAGCCAAGCGCAGTCTCGGGAAAATAGACGTGGGTGATGGACTGGTGCGGCACCACGAGCGTGTCGCCCTTGGACAGCGCGACGGGTTCAAGATGCGGAGCCAGAAGCGCGAAGTCGTCGGCGCTGAGCGCCTTGAGCAGGCTGTTGCGGATGGAGGCTTGGTCGGGGTGGCTCATGGCGCGCCCCTTTCTTGCTTGGGGCGGGAGCACACTCAGTCTCGCGGCCGCTCGCGCCCTAAAGGATTGCGAGCGATAAAGTCATTATGTGACTGCGCGGCAGAAATTGCCAGTGCAAGCAGGAGAAAATCCGGAGACTGCCATCCGTACGTTTGCGTACCAATAACTATTTGAGCCTTCAAAAGGTTAACGGCTTTTCATAGTCTATTCTTTCGTCCGCTGCTGAGGGGCTCCGGATCACATGACCGACGCCGACTATTTCGCCCGACGCGCCGAGGAAGAGGTGAGACTTGCCCAGCGCGCCAGCCACCCGGCTGCCGTGGCCGCGCATTACCATTTGTCGAAGGCGTACCTCGAGCGTCTGCAACCCAAACGGAAAGACGTGCCGTCATGATCGCGGATCAGGATCGCGTCGCCCTTGAGGCGCTGCTCAGGCAGATGCGCAGCATCCATATCGAGCTGAACGACCGGCACGCCGGCGTCTGTGTGCTCCATCAGGAAGCCGCCATCGCTTCGCTGGAAAGC
>JAEZQR010000109.1 GCA_023413015.1 Pseudomonadota bacterium | reverse complement strand
AGAGCACGAAGCTGCGCGACACGATCTATCCGGCCGACCCGAAGCTCAGCTGGGACTATGCCTACCAGCACACGCCCGAGCTCGAGCAGCGCCTCAGCCAAGCCGGCGTGCGCATCGCCGCCTACCTCAACCAGCTGCTCGGAAGCTGACATCGGCAAGGGCGGTCACGACCGCCTATGAGGGCCGTCGCCACTTAATTGCCAGCCGAATAGCGGGCGTCGTTGAGCCATAGGTGCTCGACTGGGTTGGGCCCAGAGCGGTCGTCGATTGCTGCGACAGCGGCCCGAGAAACCCGACATGAAGGCTGCGGCCTTTGCTTTCCGCCAGGCTCATTTTGTAGGGATCGAACTCTCAACCGAGTAGCTCGCCTGCCGGTCGACGGCGGTCGCGACCAGCTAGCGTAGGGCTTGGAGCTAGACCTGCCGCAGCGCCTGCCATGTGGCTGCCGTCAATGCCTGTTGCGCTTCCTGTAGAGACAGGCTGGCCTGCCCGTAATGGTGGAGTTGCAGCCAAGCCTGCACCGGTCCGAGCAGCAGCGCGTTCGCGATCTCCCACGGCACGGGACGCACGTCGCCGTGCGCGACGAGCCGCGCCAGCAGGGGCCTCGCCGCGCTGGCGGGCGCGGAGCAGCACCTCGGTGGTCTCGGCCAAGCCCGCCACGCGCGTGATCAGAAAGCTGCCAGTCAGCGGTTCCGACCTTCGCACTGGTTGCGCTCGCTGGTGCAGACGGTCTGTCGGCTGAAGTCGGTCTCACAGCCCCGCATCGTGCACCGTGTCGCGGAAGCCATGCAGGTAGCGTAGAGATCATCGCACTGTGGCGCCCCGGCCTTCTTCAACAACTTTGGGAGCTGTGTTGCCTGCCCTCTCGGCCCGAAGCGCGCGAGTTCCGCCTCATGGGCGCGCAAGCCGGGATCGAGAGCATAGGCCTGCCGCAGATGCGTCTCCGCGGCAGCACCGTCGCCGAGTGCGCGCAGGGCGCCCGACAGCCAGAAGTGCGCCTCCGCGAGCGAGGGATCCATCTTGATCGCGCGCAGGAACATGTCCTTCGCCGTCGCCGGCATGTTGTTGCGAAGATAGTTCTTCGCGTCGAAAAGCTCGCGATCCGCCGTGCCCGACGGGGGAGCATCCGGCGAATAGACGAGCCCTGTCCATTCCCGCCCGGTCTGCGCACCGGCGCCGGGCGCCTTTTCGGCGATCGCGGCCGCGGCGGTAAGCAGCGCGGTGAAAGCGCCGGCTATGAGCATCAACTTATTCATCTAACCCTCGCTCTCCAGGAATGACGTCGGTCCCACGGGAGGGAGCCGATGTCCCTGCGAATTGGCGCCCCGCGGCGCTTGGAATCAGCGGTTCCCGCACGCCCCCGTGCCCAGGCAAGCCGAAGCACGGTTGCAATCGGCATCCGTCACCGCCTATCGGCCAAACACGCCTGCTGCCACCGCCGCCGCGAGCGCCACGAACAGGATCGGTACCCACCAATCATTCTCCCGCTCGGCGGACAGCACAGTGTCGGAGGCATCGTCCGGGTTCACATAGACGCGGATCTCTGAACCGACGGGACGTTCGTCGAGGTAGGCCTGCGCTCCGGTACGGCTCGAGAAGCTCACGCCGTCGAGAGCGAGGCGCGTGCCCTGACGCTCACCTCCACCCGCAGCGTAGGCGTAGCTGAGCTGCGGCGTGTAGGTGGTGCTCGAGTCCCCATCCGAGTCGCGGCTGGTCTCTTCCTCGATGCCATGCGACAGCACCCGGCCGGTGACCGGCGTCCAGCCGGCTACGGCTCGCGCTTCCCGCGCCTGCTTCAGCCTGACCTGCGCGGACCAGGCGGCGACCGCGAGCAGTGCGAGCGCGATCCAGTGATGCCATTCCATCGATTGTCTCCCCGGTATGCCGCACCGGCCCGTTCAATAGTAGCTGCCGGTCTTCAGGCAGGTCTGCCACTTGCGGTACTCGCGCATCTTGCAAGTGCTGTCGCTGCACAGCGCCGATGACGAATAGTGGCGTTGCGCGCACATCTTGGCATGCGGCGAGGTGTCGGTCGGTGAGCTTTGCGGCGCCGCTTTGTTGGCCGTCGTCGCCGTTGCCGGCCCCGCCGGGGCTGGTTTCACGGCGGCCGGCGCCGTTACCACCTGCTTGCCGCCGGCCTTCTTGAGCTCGGCGACGATCATCGTGCTGTAGGCCATGTCTGCCGGCGTGTGGCCGGTGCTGCTGCGGAGATTGGGGTCGGCACCGCGGCGCAGCAGTTCCTTCACCATCTCGAGATTGCTGTCGTTGGCCGCGTAGTGGAGGAGCGTATAGCCCTCCGACGTCTGCATGTTGATGTCGATACCCTTGTCGAGCTCGGCAATGGCATCGGCGTTGCGCTTGGCGCCGATGAGCCACCGGATCTGGTCGAAGTCGGCACCGCCCTGTGACGACGTCGACCCGCCACTGCCACTCATGGCTTGACGGAGCCGCGCCGAAACCATGGTACCAATCGCACTGTCGAGTGCTGTCTTGCCGAGGCTGTTCTTGATCGACGGGTCGGCGCCGCGCTCGAGCAAACTATTGACCATAGCGAGATTGCCCGCGCCGGCGGCGAAATGCAGCAGCGTGTAGCCCTCGGCATTCTGCATGTTGATGTCGATCTCGCCACTCTCCAACATCCGCACAACGGCCGCATTGTCCTTAGTTTGGACCGCCCAGCGCGCCGTATCGAACGGATCGACCTCCATTGCCGCGCCTGTGGCCGACAGCATCAACGCCAACGCCAGAGTTCGTACGAGCTTCATACCCTGTCTCCTGATCACGGTGGTCGGAGTTGATG
>JAEZQR010000211.1 GCA_023413015.1 Pseudomonadota bacterium | reverse complement strand
GGCCTGGGTCATGCCGAGCTCGTCCGCTGCCTTGGTGAAGTTGCACAGGCGCGCGGCCGCCTCGAACACGCGAACCGAGGCGAGGGGCGGGAGCTTGCGCATGGTCGAGACATAAACACAGCTTATGTATTTATGTCGAGAACGCGTTGGCCGCGGACCGTCGAAAGCTTCATTTTCTCTCTACGTAGCGGGAACGATGCCCGCCAATCGCTGGAGTGAAAGATGAGAGACGCCATCGAAATGTTCGAGTTTGCCGAACATGGTCGTGCCTGGACGGCTTATGTCATTACCGTGATCCGCCGCACGCGTCGCTTGTTGCGCATGCGGGCGCGGCCTTTGCCGCATCCGGTGCGCTCCGCCTCGGCTGACGGCGGCGCTTGCAAGGCATAAGCATGGCGCTACATTCGCGCGATCTCCCATCGCACGAGAGAAGTCCATGCGCCGTCTGACCCTGCTCGCCCTGCTTCTCGCCACTGCCTGCGGCTCTGCCGACCAAGCTTCGAATGGGGCGACAGCCGCCGTGGAATCGCCGGGCGGATACTCGCTCGAAGCCTCGCGCGCGAAGATCGCCCGCATCGAGATGCATCCCGACACCGGCTTCCTCAAGCCGGAGGAGCGGCAGGTAGTGAACCTGCTGAATCAGGCCGCGAACCTGATGAGCGAGATCTATCTGCGCCAGGTGAGCGAGGACAATCCGCGCGTTCGCGCCGAGATCGCGACGAGCAACCTGCCGAACAAGGCGGCGCTCCTCGACATGTTCGATCTGCACTTCGGACCGTGGGACACGATCGCGGAAGGCCATCCCTTCTACGGCAACAAGCCGCAGCCCGCCGGCGCCGGCTTCTATCCCGCGGACCTGACGAGAGAGGCATTCGATGCTTATCTCGCCGCCCATCCGGACGAGAAGGCGGCGCTCACCTCGCCTTACACGGTCGTCCGCCGCGAAGGGGACAAGCTCGTCGCGGTGCCCTATTCGCAGGCCTATCGCGAGTGGCTCGAGCCCGCTGCCAAGCTGCTCGAGCAGGCGGCGTCGATTACCACCAACCCGAGCCTCAAGCGCTTCCTCACGCTGCGTGCCAAGGCCTTCCGCACCGACGACTATTTCGAGTCCGAGCTCGCGTGGATGGACCTGAAGGACACGCCGATCGAGGTCGCGATCGGGCCCTACGAGGTCTACACCGACCGGCTGTACGGCGCGAAGACCGCGTTTGAGGCGTTCGTGACACTGAAGGACCCCAAGGAGTCGGCCGCGCTCGACAAGTACAAGCACTATCTGCGCGACATGGAAGCGAACCTGCCGGTTCCCGAGAGCTTCAAGAACTTCCAGCGCGGCTTCGAGTCGCCGATCGCGGTCGCCGAGCAGGTGCACGGCGGCGGCGACAACGTGCCCGGCGTGCAGACGGTCGCCTTCAACCTGCCCAACGACGAGCGCGTGCGCGAGGCGAAGGGCGCGAAGAAGGTCATCCTATCGAACGTGCTCGGCGCCAAATACGAGCGCATCCTGAAGCCGATGGCGGGCCTCGTGCTGGTCTCCGACCAAGCGCCGCTGGTCGCGCAGAAGTACATGACGCTCGAAACGCTGTTCCACGAGCTGTCGCACAGCCTCGGGCCGGGCTCGATCGTCGTCCAGGGACGCAAGACCACCGTCGATAAGGAGCTGAAGGAGCTCAATTCCGGCATCGAGGAGGCGAAGGCCGATGCGATGGGGGTGTGGAACATCGTCTTCATGATGCAGAAGGGCGAAATCCCGGCGGCCGAGAAGCCGCAACTCTACGCCACCTATCTCGCCGGCCTGTTCCGCGCGATGCGCTTCGGCATCGACGAGGCGCATGGGCAGGGGGCAGCCGCGCAGTACCGCTTCCTGCGCGAGCATGGCGCGTTCGCCTGGGACCCGCAGGCGAAACGCTTCCGCGTCGACAACGCCAAGATGGAAACCGCGGTGCGCGATCTCGTCGCCGAGTTCGTGCGGCTGCAGGGCACCGGCGACTATGAAGGCACCAAGACCTTCTACGCGCGCTACGCCAAGCTCGATCCGGAAGCGCAGGCCGTCATCGCCTCGATGGCGGAAATCCCGGTCGACATCCAGCCGATCTATCCGGAAAAGGTCTGAGCTGACCCGATCATCCGATCATCGCCGTCGTCTCTGCGGTGATGATCGGATCAGGTCCGGCTCGCCTCCGCGATCCGCACCAGTTCGGGAAGCGACTGCATCAACTCGTCGAGGCTGTAGGGCTTCAGCCAGCGCGGCACGTCCTGATAGGCGGGCGGCACCACGGCTGGATCGTAGCCGGTGGCGAAGACGAAGGGCACGCGGCGCGCCCGCAACTCGTCGGCGAGCGGGTAAGCCATCCGGCCGCGCAGATTGACGTCGATCACGGCGCAGTCGACCCGCTCCGTCGCCAGCAGCTTCATCGCCAGCTCGAGCGTCGGTGCCGGTCCGACGACCTTGGCGCCGTTGGCGGTCAGGGTTTGCGCCATGTCGTCGGCGATGAAGAATTCGTCCTCCACCACCAGCACATGGCAGCCGCGCAGCAGCGGCGTATCGCTGTTCATAATCCGTTCCCGCTCTTCATGTGTCATTAATCTTTTTGACACCGGTTCGTAAAACAGCGAGGCTGATACCGGATATAACCTAGGTTGGTGCGAAGCGCCATTCCGGCTCTGGGTCTGGCGTGCACTCCCCGGTGGGATGAAAGGGGCACGTGGAGAACCGACTGATCCGCAAGCTGGAGCGCTATGTCCGGCTGTCGAACGAGGACAAGGCTACCCTTCGCTCGGCCGCGCGCGACAAGATAAAGCGTCTTCGCCCGCGCGAGGATGTCATCCGCGAAGGCGAGAAACCCACGAACATCAACCTCATCCTGTCCGGCTGGGCCTGCCGCTACAAGGTGCTGGAAGATGGTCGCCGCCAGATCATGGCATTCTTCCTTCCCGGCGATGTCTGTGACCTCAACATCTTCGTCCTGAAGGAGATGGACCATTCGGTCGGAGCGCTCACGCCACTCACCTATGCGGAGATCACGCGCGAGACGTTCGATGAAATGGCCGAGCATCCGCGTATCGTGCAGGCGATGTGGTGGGACACGCTCGTCTGCGCTGCCATTCAGCGCGAATGGACGGTGAACCTCGGCCAGCGCACCGCGATCGAGCGTATCGCGCATCTCCTGTGCGAGCTGTACATTCGCCTGCATACGGTCGGACTTACGGTCGATGGCCGGTGCGAGTTGCCCGTTACCCAATCCGAACTCGCCGACGCCACCGGCCTGACGCCGGTGCACGTCAACCGCACGTTGCAGGAACTGCGCGCCCAGAGGCTGATCGTGCTCCATGGCAAGGAGCTGCAGATTCTCGACTTCGACCGCTTGAAGAACGTCGCACTTTTTAACGATAATTACCTGCACCTCGACCATGAAGGTGCCTACCTAGATGCCAACGAAGGTTGATGTCTGGCCTGCCGGCGGCGGGAAGATGGGAGAGCGCATCCGCACGCATGACTGGGCTGCGACGCCACTCGGCCCGCTAGCGGAATGGCCGCAGAGCCTCAGGACGGCGGTGGACATCATGCTGGCCTCGCCCGGGCCCGTCTCGATCCTGTGGGGGGCGGAGCGTACCCAGCTTTACAACGATGCCTACATTCCCATCGCTGCCGACCGCCATCCGGTGATCCTGGGCCGCTCGGCCGCGGCGAACTGGGTGGATGCCTATGCCGACTTCCTCGGGCCGCTCCTCGACCGTGTCTATGCCGGCGAAGCGGTGGTCCTGAACGACCAAGTGGTGCCGCTCTGCACGGCAAGTGGCGAGGGGGTCGACGAACGCGTCTTCACGGCCACCTTCTCGCCCATCCGTGACGAGACGGGCGCCGTTGCCGGCGCCTTCCATCCGCTCGTCGAAACGACCGAACGGGTCCGGGCCGACGCGACCCACCGCGAAAGCGAGGAGCGGCACGCCTTCCTGTTGAGGCTGAGCGATGCCCTTCGTGCCCAGACGGACGAGGCAGGTATCGGGAGGGTCTGCACGCAGCTCCTCGCCGAGCATATGCGCATCGACCGCAGCTATCTATCGCGCTTCTGGCCGGACGAGGATCGTGCATCGATTGGGTCGGAATATCGACGGCCCGATCTGACGCCGATCACCGGCGAATTCCGCCCTTCCGACTTTCCGAACACGATCCGCCACCTCGAAACGGAGCCGCTCGTCATCCGCGACACGGCGAGCGACCCGAACTTGTCGGATAGAGACAAGGCGGCGCTGCTGGCGGGCGACCTGGCCGCGCTCATCGCGGTGCCCTTGCGAGAAGGCGACTGGAAGGTCGTCTGGTGCCTCACGGTGGCCACCACGTCGCCCCGTAACTGGACGAGGAACGACCTCGTGCTTCTCGAAGAGGTCGCCGAGCGGGTCTGGGTAGCGATAGAGCGCGCGCGTACCGAGGCCGCACGGCACGAGAGCGAGGAGCGCTTCCGCGCGATCGCTCAAACGATCGAGGACGTCTTCTACATGACGAATATCGAGCAGGATGTGCTCGAATATATCAGCCCTTCCTATGAGCGCGTCTGGGCGCGTTCCGCCGCCGAGCTCCTGACCGATGTCAGGTCGTTCGTTGGAACCATCCACCCCGAGGATCATCCGAAATATTTCGACAACAAGGCGCGCCAAATGCGCGGCGAATCCGTCGCGGACGAATATCGGATTCTGCGGCCTGATGGCGAGATGCGCTGGATTTACGACCGGTCCTTCCCCGTCCCCGGTGCGGTAGGCACGCGTGCGGCCGGAATCATGTCCGACATCACCGAGCGCAAGCGGACCGAGGAGCGCCTGCGTGAGAGCGAGGAACGTTACCGCCTCGCGATCGAGGCCTATCAGGGGGGCGTGTCCGAATATTTCCCGCAGACCGAGGAGGTCTGGGGCAGCAGCACCTATTCTCAGCTGTTCGGGGAGGCTCCTGCCGAAGGTCCCCGAAGGCTCGATCACTTCTATGCCCGTATCCACCCGGATGACCTTGAGCGCACTCGGCAGGCCGTGGCGAGCCTGCTTGCCGGACAGAAAAAGCTCCTCGATGTGGAATATCGGGCGCGGCATACGCGGGGGCACTGGATTCATCTGTGGACCCGCGCTGTGGCGTTGCGCGCCGAAGCGGGCGAAGCCTCGCGCATCATCGCGACGACCGTGGACGTCAGCAAGCGAAAGCGCGCGGAGGCGGCTCTGCGCGAAAGCGAGGAGCGGCTTCGGCTGGCGCTGGATGTCGGCCGGCTGGCAACCTGGGACTGGGATCTCGTGACAGGCGTGATCCGGTGGAACGACGAGCACTACCGCTTACTGGGCTATGAGGTCGGTGAAATATCCCCGAGCTATGAAGCCTGGATCGGGCGGATCCATCCGGACGATCGGGAAGCTACGGTGGCGGCGCTGGCGCGAGCGCGCGAGGAGCGAGCCGCCTATGTCAAGGAATTCCGCTACCTGCTGCCGGATGGCAGCACGCGCTGGTGCGCGGCCCGCGGCCGCTTCTTCTATGCCCGGCGCGGCAAGCCCGTTCGCATGATCGGCGTGACGGAGGATATCACCGAGCGTGTTCAAGCCGAGGAGTATCAGCGGCTTCTGCTTTCAGAACTCCAGCACCGCGTCCGGAACACGCTTGCCGTCGTCCGCTCGATCGCAAGACGCACCGCCGCCTCGAGCGAGACGATCGAGGACTATACGGCCCATTTCGACGGGCGGCTCAACGCCTTCGCCCGCACTCAGGCGGCCGTCACCCGTGACCCGTCCGGCGGTGTCGATCTCGAGACGTTGCTGGCAGAGGAACTGATGGCGCACGGCGCGCGCGAGGGCGGACAGGTTCACCTCGATGGGCCGTCGGTTCGCCTGCAGCCCAAAGCGGCCGAAATGCTGGCCTTGGCCGTCCATGAGTTGACCACCAACGCGGTCAAATATGGCGCGCTGTCGACGCCGGTCGGCCGTCTTGACATAGGCTGGGCGATCGACGGGGACGGCGATGATCGACGTCTGACGCTGCGCTGGGCCGAGGATTTGGCGGGGCGGCCGGTCATGCCGCCCCGTCGCCGTGGCTTCGGCTTCGAAATGCTCGAACGCACGCTTGCTTACGATCTTGGCGCCGAGACGCACCTTGATTTCACCGAGACGGGACTCCGTTGCATCATCGGTCTGCCGCTCGACAGCCGCGTGGGCCATGCCGACATATGAACCGCACGAGCAATCCGTCGCCCCTGCCTTCCGTTCTGCCGCAACAAGTGTTTGGCTGACGATCGGTTGTTAACCTTGGTTATTGTCTGCTCTCTGTTTCGTGGGCGATGTGACCGGCATGACGGTTCAGACGCCTGCCATGCCCCGCACGCCGAACCAGATAGCGGCGCTTCCCGTGCGCCTGCATGCCGAGGGCTTCGTCGAAGTGCTGCTCGTCACCTCCCGCGAGACGGGGCGGTGGATCATCCCCCAAGGCTGGCTGGCGCCCGGCCTCGCGCCGCATGAGGCGGCTGCCAAGGAGGCTATGGAGGAGGCCGGTGTCGTGGGAGCTATCGGGCCGGAGCCGATCGGGCATTTCGACTATGACAAGCGCCTCGACTCCGGTGTGGTGCTACCCTGCCAGGTCGCTGTCTACCTTCTCCGCGTCGAGCGTCAGCTCGACCGCTGGCGGGAGAAGGGGCGACGCGACCATGAATGGGTGACCTCGCGCGAAGCCGCGCGTCGTGTCTGCAATCTCTCGCTGCAGCGTCTGATCGCCCGCATCGGCCGCTCGCCCGAGTTGGCTAGCCCGACGCCGCTCCGCGCCGTCCGCAACCGGCGATCGCCGTCATCCTTGTCAGTGGCTTGATCCGACGCGTGCGGCGATCAGATCAGGCGATCTAGGCCGCTGACCGCGTCTCGTCCCGGCGCTTCAACGCTTCCGCATTCGCGAAATAGGCTTGGGACAACTCCGCGTGAGCCTTCACCGCCGCGGCGCATTTGGCGCGTTGCGCCATCTCGGCTTCAGCCGCAGCTCGACGTTCGAGGTACTCGACTTCCCGCATTATGCCACTTCCCCTCGCTCAGGAGGATTATCGAATAGCATTCACAGGACCGTGAATTCATTAACCTAAGTAAACGCACTTACCCGATTGGTATAGAAACCAGGCCGCCGCACGTTCCGCCGATCGCAGCGGAACGGCGCTTCATCGCCTGCGGAACACCGGTGGCGATCGACCGGCGTTGTTACCGGTCCATCAACTCCGGCAGAAACCGCTCGTGCGCCTCGCGCAACGCGGCGAGCGGCACGGTGCCGATACCGTCCAGCGCGATCGCATTGCCGCCCGTGCGGCCGATCACCGCCGCCGGCACGCCGGCTTCGCGCGCCGCCGCGAGCAATGCATCGGGGTTGTTCGTGGTCAGCACATAGCGCGCCTGGTCCTCGCCGAACGCCCAGGCCGTGGGCGTCGGATCGCCGGTCGGCTTTTCGAGCGTCGCGCCGATGCCGCCGGCAAGTGCCATCTCCGCGACTGCCACGGCCAAGCCGCCGTCGCTCGCGTCATGCACGGCCGAGACCTTGCCGTTTCGGATGCAATTCCGCACGAAATCGCCGTTCCGGCGCTCGGCCTTGAGGTCCACGGGCGGCGGCGGACCTTCCTCACGGCCGCGAATCACCCGCAGCCAGCTCGACTGGCCGAGGTGCCCCTTGGTCTCGCCGACGACGACGATCGCTTCGCCCGGCGCCTTGAACGCCAGCGTCGCTATCTGCGCATAATCCTCGAGAAGCCCCACACCGCCGATCGCCGGGGTCGGCAGGATGCCGGCGCCGTTGGTCTCGTTGTAGAGACTGACGTTGCCGCTCACGATCGGGAAGTCGAGTTCGCGGCAGGCCTCCGCCATGCCCTCGATGCAGCCGACGAACTGGCCCATGATCTCGGGCCGCTGCGGATTGCCGAAGTTCATGCAATCGGTCGTCGCCAGCGGCTGCGCACCGACCGCGGTGATGTTGCGCCACGTTTCGGCGATCGCTTGGCGTCCGCCTTCGACCGGGTCGGCGAAGCAGTAGCGTGGGTTGCAGTCGGTCGTGATCGCCAGCGCTTTCCGCGTGTCGTGTACGCGCACCACTGCCGCATCGCCGCCGGGGCGCTGGATCGTGTCCGCGCCCACCATGTGGTCGTACTGCTCCCAGATCCAGCGCTTCGAGGCGAGGTCGGGGCTGCTCATCAGACGGACGAGGTCGCCGAGAAGGTCGGTGCTGTCGAGATCGCCATCGAGCGGTGCCCGCGCGGGGGTGGCGACATAGGGCCTTTCGTAAACCGGCGCGTTGTCGCCGAGCGGGCCGAGCGGGATATCGCAGACGGTCTCGCCGTTCCACTTGAGCACCATCCGCTCGGTGTCGGTGACGCGTCCGATGACCGCGAAGTCCAGCTCCCACTTGCGGAAGATCGCCTCGGCGAACGCCTCGCGCCCCGGCTTCAGCACCATGAGCATCCGCTCCTGGCTCTCGGACAGCATCATTTCATAGGGCGTCATGCCCTCCTCGCGGCACGGCACCGCATTCATGTCGAGCTCGATGCCGACGCCGCCCTTCGACGCCATCTCGACGGATGAGCTGGTAAGGCCGGCCGCGCCCATGTCTTGGATCGCGACGATCGCATCCGACGCCATCAGCTCGAGGCAGGCCTCGATCAGCAGCTTTTCGGTGAAGGGGTCGCCGACCTGCACGGTCGGGCGCTTCTCCTCCGAATCCTCGGTGAACTCGGCCGAGGCCATCGTCGCGCCATGGATGCCGTCGCGCCCGGTCTTGGAGCCGACGTATACCACCGGATTCCCGATGCCGGCGGCGGCCGAATAGAAGATCTTGTCGGTGCGCGCGACGCCCACCGTCATCGCGTTCACCAGAATGTTGCCGTTGTAAGCCGGATGGAAGTTGGTCTCGCCGCCGACGGTCGGCACGCCGACGCAGTTGCCATAGCCGCCGATGCCGGCCACCACGCCGGAGAGCAGGTGCCGCATCTTCGGGTGGCTGGGATCGCCGAAGCGCAGCGCGTTCATGTTGGCGACGGGGCGCGCGCCCATGGTGAATACGTCGCGCAGGATGCCGCCGACGCCCGTGGCCGCGCCTTGGTAGGGTTCGATGTAGGACGGGTGGTTGTGGCTCTCCATCTTGAAGATGGCGGCCAGGCCGTCGCCGATATCAATCACGCCGGCGTTCTCGCCCGGCCCTTGGATCACCCACGGCGCCTTGGTCGGCAGCTTCTTCAGGTGGACGCGGCTCGACTTGTACGAGCAGTGCTCGGACCACATCACCGAGAAGATACCGAGCTCGGTTAGGTTGGGCTCGCGGCCCAAGCTGTCGAGGATGACCTGGTATTCGTCAGGCGTCAGCCCATGCTCGGCGACGATCTCGGGCGTGATGGCGGGCGAGGAGGACATGAGGCGCTTCCGGCAAGTGACGGGATGCGCAGCCTCCTAGCGCCGCCAGACCGGAAGGGAAAGCCTCGGCTCACGCCTCCATCTGCAGCCGCTGGTCGTGCGCGCCCGCGTCGAGCTCGATCAGGGCCGTCTCGACGGCTAGCCGTTCGCGCCCGTCGTGAACGGCGTCGGGCGTGCTGTCGATCTGAAAGGCGATGATCTCGCCGCCGTCGTGCGGGGCCGGCAGGCCGATTGGCCGCGTCCGCCAGAGCGACTGGTGCATCCTGCCCATCCAGAATAGTTCGACCATGCCGAGAACGCGCCCGATCCCATAGCGCGCTGCCGCTTCGATCGTCGCAAGCTGCAGCTCGTGGTTGCGCTTGCGCGCGGCCTGTGAGGCGCGCAGCGCCGGCACCGACATGATGCGCGATCCCTCCCACACGCCGGGTACGCAGATCGGTGCCTCGTCCGGAGCGACGAGGTGCGGGAAGTGATTGGCGATCATGCACTTGCCGTCATCGGTCGGTCGTACCCGCATGCTGATCTCGACCTGACCATGATGGTCGAAGCCGAGCAGGTACATCGCCCGGTCGTCGTCATATTCGTCATATTCGCCGCCGTCCTCACGGACCTTGAGCGACCATCCGAGCCCATCCACGAACACGGCCTTGCGTAGTCGGTGCATCTGGAGAAGCGCGTTCGTATACAAGTGGCGGTTGAGCGGTGTGACGAAGTGGATCATGCCCTCTGCATGACCGGGGCCACATGCCTGCCGGAACTGCGGATGGAACCGGAATGGATATTAATCCGGGTAATCGAGCAGCCAGCCGCGCCGCCAGGCGATCAGCGCTGCCTGCGCCCGTGACGATGCATCAAGCTTCTTGCGTGCATTATCGATGTGCATGTTCACCGTCTTGTCGCCGATCTGGAGCAGCTGTCCGATCTCCCAATCGGTCTTGCCCTGCGCGGCCCAGGCGAGGCACTGCGTCTCGCGTTTGGTGAGCGGCGTCGAGGTCGGCTCGTCCTGCTGCAACTCGGCCAGCGTTGCCCCGGTGACAGCATAGAGCGTTGCCGCAGCGGTGACGCTGGCGCGCGCCTGCTTGTCGAGCGTCACCGGCCCCTTGCTCACGAGCACGACAGACCAGATGTCGCCCGATGCGCCATGGATCGGGATGACGAAGCCATCGTGAAAGCCATGCGCTGCCGCATTGTCGAAGACGCGCTGCTGGGCCGGCGTCAGCGGGCGCTGGCGCAGCACATCCTCCCAGGTGAAGGGGGTTGGCGACGTGAAGATATGCTGCACCACCGGATCGTGCGCCGCGAGCTTCTCGGCCACATACTTCTCGGCCGACGGCATGTGCGGACGTCCGAACAGCACCTGCGGCTGCACGGGGCGGCCGGGCGAGGCGATGTAGGCGCACACGAAATGATCGAAGCCGAAGTGCGTAGCGACGTTGGCGAACTCGTTCGTGAGAGCTTCGAGGTCCGCCATCGCGCCCGCCTCCCGTAAGAAGCGCAGCACAATCTCTTCATCGGTCGCTTCATTGGCCGCACGCGCGATACGTAACTTGGCACCCATGCCTTGTGATCGCATGATCGCGACAGCTGATCCAGCCTAAAGCTTTTCAATTCAATCATCTCACTCGTGGAATTCTTCCAGATCGGGCACGCGAGTGAAGGCGATCTTGGTGCCGGTGAAGCTGTCCGGTCGCTTATCTTCCCAGATTCCCAGCCTGACCTTGTCGCGGCCGCGCTTGCCATTCACCTCGTCGATGATGCGGCTCAGCCGTAGCCGCCGGGCCGCTGCTGCCGCGTCGGCGGGCGAACCATCATCCTCGAACAGGCGGAACTGGTCGGCATTGGTCGGCATCAGCTCGACCAGCGCCACTGACACCTGCTTGTAGCGCGCGGCCAGATGGAGGTGGCGTGCCTGCGCGCTCGCCTGCGCCCACAGCTTTTCGAGCGCCGCCAGCAGCGCGAAGCTGTCCTCCGTCGCCGGCAGCCGTTCGGCGCCCGACCACTCCCAGCGGCTCTCGAGCCAGACGGTGAGCACGAGGCAGCTGGTGCGATAGCCCAGCCGCCGCATCCGGCTCGCCGCCTTGACGAGCAGCCGCCGCACGATGCGGTGCGCGCCGGCTTCGTGGCGCAGCTCTGGCGCGAGAACATGGCTGTGCCCGACGCTGCGGCGTTCGGTCGGCTGGTCGGGCAGGTCGAGTCCACGCAGCTCCCACCACATCCGTTCGCCGTGGATGCTGCCCCAGATGCGCCGTGCGAGCTTGGGTGGCAGGTTCATGAAGGTGCGGACGTCCGGCACCCCGGCGGCGAGCAGCCTTTTCTCCATCCGCCGGCCGATGCCGGGCAGATCACACAATTCCAGCTCGTACAGCCGCTCGGGCAGGTCCGCGGCTTCGAGCACCGTGAGCCCGTCGGGCTTCTGCATGTCGCTGGCGACCTTAGCGAGGAAGCGGTTGGGCGCGATGCCGATCGACGATCGCAGGCACTCGCCGACATTGGCGGCAATGCCGCGCTTGATGCGCAGCGCAATGCCGCGCGCCACGTCGGGCGCGTTCTCGTTATCCATCAGCCGGCAACCGACCTCGTCGATCGAGCAGGTCTTGGTAATCGGCAGGTGGTTCTCGATTTCTGCCTTCAGGCGCTCGTGGAACTCGACATAGTGCCGGTGCTTGGCGTGGATCACTACCAGATCGGGGCAAAGCTGCCGCGCCTCGCGGATTGGCGTGCCGGTCTTGATGCCGAATGCCTTGGCCTCGTAGCTCGCCGCGATGGCGCAGCTCGAATCGCCTGCGACCGGCGATACCACCACGGGTCGCCCGCGCAACTTGGGGTCGAGCTGCTGCTCCACCGATGCGAAGTAGCTATTGAAATCGATGAACAGCCAACGGAGAGGCGGGTGATCCGGCATCGTTCCATCCAGCCGACTCGGGCTGCTTATAAGAACAAATAAAGAACAAATTGTCGATGCGGAATGATCCTGCTAGCGTCCTCGCAACAGACGAGTGGGGCTAGGCATGAGCGACATTCAGCGGGTGGAGGCGGAGGCGCTGCACGCGCGGCCGCTGCGCTATTTCGATTTCGTGATGGCGGCGTTCGTGGTGATTCTGCTGCTGTCGAACGTGATCGGCGCCGGCAAGCGCGCTGAGATCGAGCTGCCCGCCATCGGGCTCTGGCCGTTCGGGGCCGGCATCCTGTTCTTTCCCGTCTCCTACGTGCTCGGCGACGTGCTGACCGAGGTCTACGGCTATGCCCGCGCGCGGCGCTGCATCTGGGCCGGCTTCGCGGCGCTGCTGTTCATGGCGGTGATGTCCTGGGTCGTGGTGGCGCTGCCGCCGGCCAGCGATTGGGGCGGGCAGGCGGCCTATGAATCGGTATTCGGCCAGGTGCCGCGCATCGTGTTCGCCTCGATGGCGGCCTTCTGGGCCGGCGAGTTCGTCAACAGCCTCGTGCTCGCCAAGATGAAGGTATGGACGCAGGGGCGCCATCTCTGGACCCGCACGATCGGCAGCACCGTGGTGGGGCAGGGCGTCGACAGCCTGATCTTCTACCCGCTCGCCTTCTACGGCGCGCCCGACTGGCCGGTGCAGGCGATGCTCGGGGTGATGCTCAGCCAATTCGTGCTCAAGGTGAGCTGGGAGGCGCTGCTCACGCCCGTCACCTATGCGGTGGTCGGCTGGCTCAAGCGCCGCGAGGGCATTGACGTCTACGACGAGCGCACCGACTTCTCGCCGTTCACGGCCAAGGTGTGAGCCCGCTCCAGTCCGCTAAATTCTGGGCGGTGCACCAGCTCGGGCTGTCGAAGGACGCGCTCCACATCTATGTGGCGCTTGCGCTGTTCCTCGGCAGTGCCGCGCTGTTCCGCTGGCGGCTGGCGAGCTGGCGCCCGTGGCTGGTGGTGCTCGCCGCAGCGCTGATCGGCGAGGCCTGGGATCTGTACGACAGCCTCGTCTACGACACGCCGATCCGCCTCCGGGCGAACTGGCACGACATCTGGAACACGCTGTTCTGGCCGACCGTGCTGCTCGGACTCGCGCGCTGGACGAAGGTCCTGCGCCGCTAGCCTCGGGCGTCCATGCATCGATTGCCCCGGCCGTGCTTTATCCGGACAGCTTGCCTGTGCCTGAGGAGTCTTGGTGAACGACATCGCGACGCGCGTCTACAACCATAGCTGGCGGCTCGACCCGATCATCCGCAGCCTGCTCGACACCGATTTCTACAAGCTGCTGATGCTCCAGATGATCTGGCGCCTGTACGGCGACGTCGAGGTCACCTTCTCGCTGATCAACCGCACACGCACGGTGCGAATCGCCGACGAGGTCGACGAGGGCGAGCTGCGCGCCCAGCTCGATCATGCGCGCACGCTCGCCTTCACCAACCGCGAGCTGATCTGGTTGGCCGGCAACAGCTTCTACGGCCGAGCCCGCATGTTCGCGCCCGAGTTCATCGAGTGGCTGCGCGGCTTCCGCCTGCCGGAATATGAACTCGCGAAGCGCGACGGCCAGTATGAGCTGCGCTTCGCCGGCCCGTGGACGCACACGACGATGTGGGAAATTCCGGCGCTGGCGATTGTCAACGAGCTTCGCTCGCGCGCGGTGCTGCGTGGCCGGGGGCGCTTCGCGCTCGACGTGCTCTATGCGCGCGCCAAGGCGAAGCTGTGGGATAAGGTCGAGCGGCTGCGCGCGCTTCCCGATCTGGCGGTCTCGGACTTCGGCACGCGCCGCCGGCACGGCTTCCTGTGGCAGCGCTGGTGCCTGGAGGCGCTGAAGGAAGGGCTCGGCACCGCCTTCATCGGCACGTCGAACATACTCATGGCGATGGAGCTGGACCTCGAGGCGATCGGTACCAACGGGCACGAGTTGCCGATGGTCGAGGCCGCGCTCAGCGACAGCGACGCGGCGCTCGCCGGCGCCCCCTATCGCGTGCTCGAGGCTTGGCGCTCGCTCTACGGCGGCAACCTGCTCGTCGCGCTTCCCGATGCGTTCGGCACGACCGCGTTCCTGCGCAACGCGCCCGACTGGCTGGCCGACTGGACCGGCTTCCGCCCTGACAGCCTGCCGCCGGTCGAAGCCGGGGAGCAGATCATCGCCTGGTGGCAGGCGCACGGACGTAACCCGCGCGAGAAACTGCTGATCTTCTCGGACGGCATGGACGTGGACAGCATCGAGGCGACGCACCGCCACTTCCACGGCCGCGTCCGCCTCAGCTACGGCTGGGGCACCAATCTGACGAACGACTTCCGCGGCTGTGATCCCGAAGGCGGGCACGCGCTCGACCCCATCTCGCTCGTCTGCAAGGTGACGAGCGCGAACGGCCATCCGGCGGTCAAGCTCTCGGACAATCCCGCGAAGGCGAGCGGCGACCCACAGATGATTGCCCGCTACCGACGCGTCTTCGGGGATGAAGGGCGGGCCGCCGTGCCGGTGCGGGTCTAGCCGAGCCAACACGTGCTCCCGATCAGACCGCGGCTTCGCCGGTGCGGGAACCGAGGAGAGGCCAAAGCCTTATCGTTTCTCTTTCGGAGATCCGGCCATGGCAGCCCCACGCATTCTCATCGTGACGACGTCGCACGCCCGGATGGGCGACACCGGCCACGCGACCGGCCTCTGGGCCGAGGAGCCGGCATGAGCGCGCTGTTCACGCCCTTCCGCGTCGGCGGCATCGAACTTGCCAACCGCATCATAATCGCGCCGATGTGCCAATATTCGGCGGTCGACGGCTGCATGACCGACTGGCACCTCATCCATCTGGGGCAACTGGCGCTGTCGGGCGCGGCGCTCCTCACCATCGAGGCGACCGCCGTCGTGCCCGAAGGGCGCATCACCTATGCCGATGTCGGCCTGTGGGACGACAGGACCGAGGCGGCGATGGCCCGCGTACTGGAGGGCGTCCGGCGCTGGTCGGACATGCCGATCGCGATCCAGCTCGCGCACGCCGGTCGCAAGGCATCGACCGACCTGCCGTGGAAGGGTGGCGCGCAGATCGCGCCGGACCATACGAACGGCTGGCAGACCGAGGCGCCCTCGGCAGTGCCCTACGACGCCAAAGAACATCCGCCAGTCGCGCTCGATCGCGACGGGCTCGTCCGCGTGCGCGACGCCTTCGTCGAGGCGGCGCGGCGTGCGGCGCGGCTGGGACTCGACGCCGTCCAGCTCCACGCCGCGCACGGCTATCTGCTGCACGAGTTCCTGTCACCACTGTCGAACCGCCGCGATGACGAATATGGCGGCAGCCTCGAAAACCGCATGCGCTTCCCGCTCGAGGTTTACGACGCCGTGCGTGCCGTCTTCCCCGCCGACAAGCCCGTCACTGTGCGCGTCTCCGGCACGGACTGGGTGGAGGGCGGCTGGGATATCGCGCAGACGGTCGCCTTCGCGCAGGCGCTCGAGGCGAAGGGATGCGCGGCGATCCACATCTCCAGCGGCGGCCTCGATCCCGCGCAACGCATCCCGGTCGGGCCCAGCTATCAGGTGCCGCTCGCCCGCGCGGTCCGGGCGGTGACCCGCATGCCGGTCATCGCGGTCGGGCAGATCACCGAATTCGAGCAGGCGGAGGCGATCGTCGGGACCGGCGATGCTGATTTCGTCGCGCTCGCCCGCGCGATCCTCTACAACCCGCGCTGGCCGTGGCACGCGGCCGCGCATTTCGGCGCGCGCGTGAAGGCACCCGACCAATATCTGCGCTCGCAGCCGCGGCAATACCGCGACCTGTTCGACTTCGGGCAGTAATCCTCGGAGGGAGGACGGCTCAGCCGAGCGCTTCGACCAGTCCTTCGAACAGGCGGCGGCCGTCGGTGCCGCCCTGCTCGGCCTGAATCAGGCGTTCGGGGTGCGGCATCATGCCAAGCACGTTGCCGGCGTCGTTGACGATGCCGGCGATGTTGCGCTGGCTGCCGTTCACCGCGCAGGCGTAGCGGAAGACCACGCGGCCTTCGCCTTCCAGCCGGTCGAGCGTCTCGTCATCGGCGAAATAATTGCCGTCATGGTGTGCGACGGGGATGCGGATGGTGCTGCCCTGATCGTAGCGGCTGCTGAACATCGTCTGCGCGTTCTCGACCGTCAGATCGACGTCGCGGCACACGAAGCTCAGGTTGGCGTTGCGCATCAGCGCGCCGGGCAGCAGGCCCGTCTCGGTGAGGATCTGGAAGCCGTTGCACACGCCGAGGACCGGAAGCCCCTGGTTCGCCTTCTCGACGATATCGCGCATGATCGGCGAGCGCGCGGCCATCGCGCCCGAGCGCAGATAGTCGCCGTAGGAGAAGCCGCCGGGCACTGCGACGAGGTCGACGTCGGGAAGCGTGCTCTCGCCGTGCCAGATCATCACCGGCTCCTTGCCGGTGACCTCGCGCAGCGCCACCGCCATGTCGCGGTCGCAGTTGGAACCGGGGAAGACGATGACGGCGGTTTTCATCAGACGGTCTCGACGCGGAAGTTCTCGATGACGGTATTGGCCAGCAGCTTGCGGCACATGTCCTCGATGTCGGAGGTCGTGGTGCCGTCCGCAAGGTCGAGCTCGATATACTTGCCCTGGCGCACGTCGTTGACGCCAGAGAAGCCGAGCGCCTCGAGCGCGTGGTGGATCGCCTTGCCCTGCGGGTCGAGGACGCCGTTCTTGAGGGTGACGTAGACTTTGGCCTTCATGCGGGTTCGCGCCTCTTCGGGGGTTCGCGGGTCGCGCGCCTTATGGCCTTGTCGCCGGGCGGCGGCAAGCCGGCGTTGCGCGCCGGCTTGCCGTGCACATCAGGCCGCGGCGCGGAACGGCAGGTCGAGGTCGTCGGCGACCGCCTTGTAGGTGATGTAGCCGCCCGCGACGTTGAGGCCGGCGGCGAGGTGCGGATCGGCCTTCATCGCGGCCGCCGCGCCCTGGTTGGCGAGCTTCAGCACGAACGGCAGCGTCGCGTTGTTGAGCGCGAAGGTCGAGGTGCGGGCCACCGCGCCCGGCATGTTAGCGACGCAATAGTGAATAACGCCATCGACTTCGTAGACCGGATCCTGATGCGTCGTGGCGTGGGACGTCTCAAAGCAGCCGCCCTGGTCGATCGCGATGTCGACGAGCACCGAACCGCGCTTCATCGTCTTGAGCATGTCGCGCGTCACGAGCTTCGGCGCCGCCGCACCCGGGAGCAGCACCGCGCCGATCACGAGGTGGGCGCGCGACACGGCCGCCGCGATCGCTGCCTTCGACGAGAAGGCGGTCTTCACCCGCCCCTCGAACATCTGGTCGAGCTCGGCCAGACGCGCGGTCGAGATGTCGTAGATGGTGACGTCGGCGCGCATGCCGATCGCCATCTGCGCGGCGTTCACGCCCGACACGCCACCGCCGAGAATGGCGACGCGCCCCGGCGCCACGCCCGGCACGCCACCGAGCAGGATGCCGCGGCCGCCCTGCTCCTTCTCGAGATAGTGCGCCCCGACCTGCACCGACATGCGGCCGGCGACCTCGGACATCGGCCGCAGCAGCGGCAGGCCGCCGCGCGAGTCGGTGACGGTCTCGTAGGCAATGCAGGTCGCGCCCGACTTCATCAGCGCTTCGGCCTGTGGCTTGTCGGCGGCGAGGTGGAGATAGGTGAACAGCACATGGTCGGGGCGCAGCATCGCGCACTCGTGGAGCTGCGGCTCCTTCACCTTCACGATCATCTCGGCTGCGTCGAACACCTCCTTGGCGGTGGCGACGATGCGCGCGCCGGCGTCGATATAGTCCTGGTCGGTGAAGTCGATGCCGCTGCCGGCATTGGTCTCGACGATCACCTCATGGCCTTGCGCGGTCAGTTCCGCGACCGCCGGCGGGGTGAGGCCGACACGATATTCGTGAACCTTGATTTCCTTCGGAACGCCGACGCGCATGATGATCTCCCGAGCCTTGTTATTCCGCCCATCTAGTGGAATTTCTATGGGAAATCTTCGAAATCTATGGATCATGTCGTGCAATTGGCGCAATATTATCCCGAGGTTTAGGCTGGTTGGCGGGAAATTATCTTGGATGCCGTTGATGAAGCCATTCTGGCACAGCTCAGCCGCAACGCCGGCCTGACCGGCGCGCAGGTCGCCGATCAGGTCGGCTTGTCGCCATCCGCGGCACACCGCCGGATCAAGCAGCTCGAGGAGGCGGGGCTGATCCAGGGCTACCGGGCCGTGCTGTCGCGTGCGGCGCTCGGCAATCCGTCGACCGTGTTCGTGCAGGTCACGCTCGACGACCAGCGCCGCGACACGCTTGCCCAGTTCGAAGCGGCGGTGGCTCGCTGCCCCCAGGTCGCCGAATGCCATCTGATGAGCGGCGAGTCGGACTATCTTCTCAAGGTGCTGATCCGGGACAGCGACTCCTACGAACGCGTCCACCGCGACGTGCTTGCCGCGCTGCCGGGGGTCCGGCGTCTGGTGACGCAGTTCAGCATCCGCTCGGTGGTGGAACCCGCCTGATCGCACGCCGTGTTGCGGCGGCAGATGGCCTATGCTAGGGCGCGCCACCCCATTCCGGGGACGAAAAGGCACTTATTCGCGCGACGCCCGTTCAGCGTTCCAGCCGGCCTCCATGCAGCAGCACAGCAGCTATGAACAATCTCACGCCTCCGGCCGCCCTACCTGACGTTCGGCATTCCGCTCCCGGGCATCACCCGTCGGGGCTGCTGAAGCTTTCGGTGGGCGCGATCGGCGTCGTGTTCGGCGACATCGGCACCTCGCCGCTCTACGCTTTCCGCGAGACCTTTGCCGGCCATCATCCGCTGACGCTCGACCGGCTGCACGTCTTCGGCGTGCTCAGCCTCATCTTCTGGTCGATGATGCTGGTGGTGACGGTGAAATATGTCGGCATCATCATGCGTGCCGACAACCGGGGGGAGGGCGGAAGCCTCGCGCTGCTCGCGCTGATCTCGCGCAAGACGCAGGGCGTACGCTGGACGTCCGGCATCGTGCTGCTCGGCGTCTTCGCCACGGCGCTGTTCTACGGCGACTCGATGATCACGCCGGCAATCTCGGTCCTTTCGGCGGTCGAGGGCCTGACGGTCGTGGAGCCGCGCTTCGCGCCGCTCGTGCTGCCGATCGCGATCGTCATCCTGATCGGCCTGTTCATGATCCAGTCGCGCGGCACCGCACATGTCGGCGCGCTGTTCGGGCCGATCATGCTGGTCTATTTCGCGACGCTCGCCGTGCTCGGGGTGAGCAATATCGTCCACTCGCCCGAGGTGCTGCTGGCACTCAACCCCTATTGGGCCTTCCAGTTCTTCCTCACCGACCAGTGGCTGGCCTTTCTCGCGCTCGGCTCGGTGGTTCTGGCGGTGACGGGGGCCGAGGCTCTCTACGCCGATATGGGCCATTTCGGGCGCAACCCGATCCGGGTGTCGTGGCTCGCCTTCGTGCTGCCGGCGCTGATGCTCAACTATCTCGGGCAAGGCGCGATGATCATATCGCTGGACGCGGAGACGGCGGCCACGGTCATCAAGAACCCGTTCTTCTATCTGGCACCGGACATGTTCCGCCTGCCGCTCGTGATCCTCGCGACGATGGCGACGGTCATCGCCAGCCAGGCCGTGATCTCGGGCGCCTTCTCGGTGACGCAGCAGGCGATCCAGCTCGGCTTCATCCCGCGCCTGCGTATCGCGCACACCAGCGCTGCGACGGCGGGGCAGATCTACATCCCGGTGATCAACTGGGCGCTGATGACGATGGTCATCCTGCTCGTCCTCACCTTCCAGAGCTCGTCGAACCTCGCCGCCGCCTACGGCATTGCGGTGACGGGCGCGATGCTGATCGATACCTGCCTGCTCGCGGTCGTGCTGTTCAGCCTGTGGAACTGGAAGCCTTGGATCGCGGTCCCGCTGCTCGTCGTGTTCTTCATCGTCGACGGCGCCTATTTCGCCGCGAACCTGACGAAAGTGCCCGCCGGCGGTTGGTTCCCGCTGCTCGTCGGCATCATCGCCTTCACCTTCCTCACGACCTGGGCGAAGGGCCGGCAGCTGATGATGCAGCGGCTGCGCGAGAGCGCGATGCCGATCGAGGTGTTCATCAAGTCGGCGACCGGAAGCGCCACCCGCGTCCCTGGTACTGCCGTGTTCATGACCTCGACGCCGGAGGGCGTGCCGCACGCGCTCCTTCACAACATGAAGCACAACAAGGTGCTCCACGAGCGCGTCGTCATCCTGACGGTAGTGATCGAGGAGGTTCCCTTCGTCGACGACGAGGACCGCATCGAGATCCTGGACCTTGGCAACGGCTTCTGGAGGATGGTCGTGCGCTACGGCTTCATGCAGGAGACCGATATCCCGGCGGTGCTGAAGTCGGTCGAGCGTTGCGGCCCGCAGTTCAAGATGATGGACACCAGCTTCTTCCTCGCGCGCCAGACGCTGATCGCGTCCGACCGGCCCGGCATGGCGATCTGGCGCGAGAAGCTGTTCGCCTGGATGCTGCGCAACGCCGAAACCGCGATGGAATTCTTCAAGCTCCCTACCAATCGCGTCGTTGAGCTAGGCAGCCAAGTCGAGATCTAGCGCCGGATGGACAGGCCGGCATAATCGTGCATATACACGCTTCATGTTGGCCGCCTGCGCTTGCTCGAAGGTCCGCCGCGCCTCGCGGGCGCTGACGCGCATCTACGACGAGGCGCTCGCTCCCGCCGGCCTCACCACCACCCAATTCGCCATCCTGCGCAACCTGACACGGCT
>JAEZQR010000049.1 GCA_023413015.1 Pseudomonadota bacterium | reverse complement strand
GGGCGCGCGCCGGGGACCGATCAGCTCACGGCGCACGCGCTGCGGCGCAACCTCGCGACCAACGTCGATTCCTTCCCGAACGACGTGGCGGAGCTGCTGGCCTTCCTCGGCCCGGTCGAGCCCGGGCAGCGCATCCAGGCGGTGCCGGGAGGGGGCACCGAGGTGCCGGTGTGGATCCTCGGATCGAGCCTGTACGGCGCGCAGCTCGCCGCCGCGTTTGGGCTGCCTTATGCCTTCGCGTCGCATTTCGCGCCGGTGATGCTTGAGGAGGCGATCGAGCTCTATCGCCACCGCTTCAAGCCCTCGGAGTATCTCGAGAAGCCCTATGTGATGGTCGGCGCCAATGTGTTCGCCGCCGACAGCGAGGCCGAGGCGCGGCGGCTGATGACCTCGATCCAGCAGGCCTTCCTCAACCTGCGGCGCGGGGTGCCGTCACCGCTGCCGCCGCCGCGCGACGGCTTCGAGGCCGAGCTGACGGCGGCCGAGCGGGCCGGGCTCGATCAGGCGCTGTCCTGTTCGGCGGTCGGAACGCCCGAGCAGGTGCGGACGCAGCTCGAGGCGATCATCGAGCGGACGGAAGCGGACGAGCTGATGCTGACCGCGCAGATCTACGACCATGCCGCGCGCTTGCGGTCGTTCGAGATCGCGGCCGAGGTGCTGCGGAGCTAGCGGGGAAACGTCCATTTCCGGACGATCCTGTCCGGAATCGTACAGGTGGAGGCAGCTGTCGGCAGTATAAGCACGGCGCATGCCGGTTGGCATGGCCGTTGCTTCCATGCGGCACATGAATTTCGAATCTGTCGAACGTAGAAGGGGCGCGATAACCGCGCCGGGTGCTTGGAGGCCCGAGCCGGAATCGAACCGGCGTGCAAGGATTTGCAGTCCTCTGCGTAACCACTCCGCCATCGGGCCGGGGAGCAAGGAGGCGCTATCTAGCAATGCTGCTTGGCGGTTGCAACGCACACCGCTAAATGCGCGGACGATTGCACCGTTGGTGTGTTGCTGATATAAGTCACCTGAGAACGGAACGAGCGCGTGAACAAGCCAAGCTTCGACGAGATGCGGCAGGCGATGATCGACTGCCAGCTGCGTACCACCGGCGTCGACGATCCCAAGGTCGTCGAGGCGTTCGCCGCCGTGCCGCGCGAGCGCTTCGTGCCGGCCAACCGTGCGATGATCGCCTATCTCGACGAGGACCAGCCGATCGCGCCGGGCCGCTTCATCATGGAGCCGATGGCGTTCGGCCAGCTGCTGATGGGCGCAAGGTTCAAGCCGCACGAGCGTGTGCTGGTCGTCGGAGCCGGCACCGGCTACCCGGCCGCGGTGGTCGCGCGACTCGCCGGCGAGGTCATCGCGCTCGAGGAGAACGCCGAGCTGGCGGCGCAGGCACGAGGGAATCTCGAAGCGCTCGGCGTAGACAATGCGACGGTGGCCGAAGGGCTGTTGCCGGCCGGCTGGCCGCAGGGCGCGCCCTATGACGTCATCTATTTCGACGGCGCGATCGAGATCGTGCCCAACGCGCTGCTGGAGCAGCTGAGGGACGGCGGCCGCATCGTCGGCGTGGTGATCGACGAATCGGGCGTCCAGCGCGCCGCGACCGGCGTCGTGACGGCGGGCAGCTTCGGCACCGTCGCCTTCACCGACGTGGCGGTGAAGCGCCTGCCGGGCTTCGAGCGGCCGAAGCGGTTCACATTCTAAGTCAATCTGATGGAAGAGCGGTGGGGAAAATGTCGATGAAGCGGAACTGGCCGATGAAGGCGGCGATCGCGGTGTTGTTGGCGACCACGCCGCTTTCGGCCCTGAGCGCCGAGACGCTGCAGGATGCGCTGGCCACGGCTTATGCGACCAATCCGCAGCTCACGTCCCAGCGCGCGGTCCAGCGGCAACTCGACGAGGGCGTCGCGCAGGCGGCCGCCGCCGGACGACCCTCGGTCGAGGGCGCGGTCGGGCTGAACCAGGATTTCGCCGGCATCGGCAACTTCAACAGCGAAGGCCGGTCGCTGAATGCCAGCGCCGATCTCAGCCTGCCGATCTTCACCGGCGGCCGCGTCCGCAATTCGGTCCGCGCTGCCGAGGAGCGGGTACAGGCCGGGCGGCAGGACCTCCGCTCCGTCGAGAACCAGGTCTTCACCGACGTGGTCACCGCCTACATGGACGTAATGCGCGACCAGTCGGTCGTCGAGCTCAACCAGAATCAGGTGCGGGTGCTTGAGGAGCAGCTTCGCGCCAGCCGCGACCGGTTCGAGGTGGGCGATCTCACCCGCACCGACGTGGCGCAGAGCGAGGCGCGCCTGGCCCTCGCGCGCGCCGACCTGATCGCGGCGCAGGGGCAGTTGACCTTCAGCCGTGAGGCCTACCGGCGGGTGGTCGGCCGGGCGCCTGGCACGCTTGAGCCGCCGCCGCCGCTGCCCCCGCTGCCGGGAACCGCCGAGCAGGCGGTCGAGCTGGCGGTCGCCAACAACCCGGCGACGCTTGCCGCGCGCCGTGACGTCGAGGCCGCACGCTACGACGTCGGGGTCGCCCGCGCCGGCCGGCTACCGACCGTTTCTGCCACGACCGGCGTCCTCTATTCGGATGCGCTCGGCACCCTGGACCAGACCATTCCGGATCTGCCGCCCGGCACCTCCGACAGCAACACCTCGCAGACCGCGGGCCTTCGCATGACGGTGCCGCTCTACCAGTCGGGCGCGGTCGCCTCGCGTGTCCGCCAGGCGCAGGCCCGGCGCAGCCAGGCGATCGAACAGTCGGTGCAGACCGAGCGCGTCGTGGTCGCCAATGCCCGCAACGCCTTCGAAGGCGTGCA
Organism: Pseudomonadota bacterium; assembly: GCA_023413015.1. Lineage (GTDB taxonomy): Bacteria > Pseudomonadota > Alphaproteobacteria > Sphingomonadales > Sphingomonadaceae > Sphingoaurantiacus. The sequence goes on along the minus strand of JAEZQR010000049.1, from coordinate 21,913 downwards.
GACCGCGCGCGCCACGATCCAGTCGGCCGAGGTGGCCGTGCGGGCCAACGAGCTCGCGCTCGAAGGTACCCGGCAGGAGAACCTCGTCGGTTCGCGCAACATCCTCGACGTACTCAATGCCGAGCAGGAGTTGCTGAATGCACGCGTCACGCTCGTGCGCGCGCGCCGCGACGAATATGTCGCGGGCTTCCAGCTGCTCGCCTCGGTCGGCCGGGCGGAGGCGGAAGATCTCAACCTCCAGGGACCGCTCTACGACCCTACGGTCAACTACCGTCGCGTTCGCCACAACTGGTCGGACTGGTCCGACGGCGAATCGCCGCGCCCGATCGCCAACACGACGGGCCCGGACAACGTGACAAGCAAGTCGAACTGAGGCAACACTGACGGGCATGGCCTCGCCGGACGACAAAGACCCCTCGATGGAGGAGATTCTCGCCTCCATACGGCGGATCATCACCGAGGACGACGGCAATCCGCCGCCGCAGGGCACGGTTACCGTGCCCGAGCCGCATGTGTCGCCCGACGAGTCCTTCACGCCGCCGATGAGCGACGTGCTCGAGCTGACCGAGCCCTTGCCGGAGCCGGTCAGCGGCCCGCCGCTCGTCTCGGCGACGACGGCGGCGGTGGCTTCGCAGTCGCTGTCGGCGCTCTCGTCGCTGGCGGTCCGGGGCTACGAAGGCTCGGACAACACGCTCGAAGCGCTGGTGCGCGAGATGCTGCAGCCGATGCTCAAGCAGTGGCTCGACGCCAACCTGCCCGAGATCGTCGAGCGCATGGTATCGCGCGAGATCCAGCGGATCACATCGCGCCCCTGACATCGGGACCGAAAAGTCCACCTAATATGCCGTCATGGCCGACAGTATGCATTGGTCGGCTGAATTCCTGCTTCCGTCGAAAGCCGGGTTCGTAAGGGGCCCCAATGTGATCTGTTTCGGAAGATCACATCGTTTTCGATTTTAGGGGGTTCCGAATGCGCCGTTCCTTGCTGCTTGCAGTCGCTGTTGCCGTTGTCGCGCCGGCGATGGCCGCATCCATTCCGCCGGTTGTGCAGGCGGAGCGCGCTTTCATCCAGATGGCGCAGGAGAAGGGCGTGAAGGCGGCGTTCCTCGCCAATATCGCTGATGACGGCATCATGTTCACGCCCGAGCCGGTGCCTGGCAAGCCGGTCCTAGCGGCGTGGCCTGAGGGTGGGTCGCTAAAGTGGTGGCCGGTCTATACCGGCATGGCGGCTTCGGGCGATCTCGGCTTCAATACGGGCCCCTATGTGCTCGAAATCAACGGGCAGAAGGGCTATGGCCACTTCTTCACCGTTTGGCAGCGCCAGCCCGACGGGAGCTGGAAGTGGCTGCTCGACCACGGCATCCAGACTCGCAAGGCTTCGCCGATCGGCCCCGATGCGGCCCTGACCTCCCTGCCAGCCGCGCCGAAGTTCAAGAAGGTCGCAGCCGGCGATGCCTGGGCGGAAGTGACCGCGGCGGAAACGAAGCTGGCCGGTGCGCTCGCGTCGGATGCCAAGTCGGCGCTCGCCGAGGTTCTGGTGGACGACGGGCGGGTCATGCGCAGCGGTTCGGAGCCGGCGATCGGACGTCCGGCCTTCATGGCGGCGCTCGCATCGGGGCCGGCAACGATCCGCGTCGCCCCGCTCGGCGGCAAGGCGTCGAAAGCCGGCGATCTGGCGTTCAGCTATGGCACCGCCGACTGGCAGCGTGACGGCAAGGACCGTCACGGCCATTATGTCCGCATCTGGCAGCGCCGTGGCGACGGCTGGCGTGTGGTCGTGGACGAGCTGGTCGTGGCGCCGCCGCCTCCGCCGGCCAAGACGGCAAGCTAGCCGCCTTGCCCCGGCGCCACGCGCGCCGCTAAAGGGGCGGGATGACGATCGAAAAGACCTATTCGCCGGCCGACATCGAGGCCAAATGGTACCCGCACTGGGAGAACACGGGCGCGTTCCGCCCCGAGCGCCCCGACGCGGAGCCGTTCACGATCGTTATCCCGCCGCCCAACGTGACGGGCTCGCTGCACATCGGGCACGCGCTCGATAATACATTGCAGGACGTGCTGATCCGCTATCACCGGCTGAAGGGCCGCGATGCGCTGTGGGTGGTCGGCACCGACCACGCCGGCATCGCGACGCAGCAGGTCGTCGAGCGTACGATCGCGGGCCAAGGGCTCACCCGCCAAGGCATGGGCCGCGAGGCCTTCGTGCAGACCGTGTGGGACTGGAAGGAGCAGTCGGGCGGCACGATCACCCGCCAACTCCGCCGCCTCGGCGCGTCGTGCGACTGGTCGAACGAGCGTTTCACGATGGACGAGGGCTTCACCCGCGCCGTCCTCAAGGTGTTTGTCGAACTCTATCGCCAGAAGCTGCTCTACAAGGACAAGCGGCTGGTCAACTGGGACCCGAAGCTCAAGACCGCCATCTCCGACCTCGAGGTCGAACAGAAGGAGGTGCAGGGCAGCTTTACGCACTTCCGCTATCCGCTCGCCGACGGTTCGGGGCACATCATGGTCGCGACCACGCGGCCCGAGACGATGCTCGCCGACATGGCGGTGGCCGTGCATCCCGAGGACGAACGCTACAAAGCGTGGATCGGCAAGGAGATCGCGCATCCGCTGACCGGGCGGCGCATCCCGATCGTCGGCGACGAGCACGCCGACCCCGAGCTGGGCTCGGGCGCGGTGAAGATCACGCCGGGCCACGACTTCAACGACTTTGAGGTGGGGCGCCGCATCGGGCTCAAGGCTGCCGACATGCTGAGCATGTTCGACGCTGACGCGAAGGTGATCCAGACGAGCGACGGGCTGATTCCCGACGCCTTCATCGGCCTTGACCGCTTCGAGGCGCGCAAGGCTGTCGTGGCGGCGATGGAGGAGGCCGGGTTCGTCGAGCGCATCGAGGATAAGGTCATCCAGATGCCCTACGGCGACCGTTCGGGCGTCCCGATCGAGCCGCTGCTCACCGACCAATGGTATGTCGATGCCGCGACGCTCGCGAAGCCGGCGATCGAGGCGGTGCGCTCCGGCGCAACCAAGTTCGTCCCGCAGACGTGGGAGAAGACCTATTTCAACTGGATGGAGAATATCCAGCCCTGGTGCGTCTCGCGCCAGCTCTGGTGGGGGCACCAGATCCCGGCTTGGTACGACGAGGACGGCAACGTCTATGTCGCCGAGAATGCGGAAGAGGCGCAGGCGCAGGCCGGCGGTAAGACGCTGACGCGCGACCCCGACGTGCTCGATACCTGGTTCTCCTCGGCGCTGTGGCCGTTCGGCACACTCGGCTGGCCGGACCAGACTCCGGCGCTGGAGCGCTACTATCCGACCTCGGTGCTCGTCACCGGCTTCGACATCATTTTCTTCTGGGTTGCCAGGATGATGATGCAGGGACTTCACTTCCAGGGTGAAGTTCCGTTCCATACCGTCTACTGCCACGGCCTCGTGCGCGACGCGAAGGGACAAAAGATGTCCAAGTCGCGCGGCAACACGGTCGATCCGCTGGAGCTGATCAACAAATATGGCGCCGATGCGCTGCGTTTCACGATGACGGCGATGGAGACGCAGGGGCGCGACATCAAGCTCAGCGAGAAGCGAGTCGAGGGCTATCGCAACTTCGGCACCAAGCTGTGGAACGCCGCGCGCTTTGCGCAGGCGAACGGCATCGGCGCAAGCGACCACATCGGGCCGCCGGATGCGACGCTGCCGGTCAACCGCTGGATCGTCGGCGAGGTGGCGAGGACCGCGCAGGAGCTGGACCTGGCGATGGCCGAGTTCCGCTTCGACGCCTATGCCGAGACGATCTACCATTTCGTGTGGAGCCGCTTCTGCGACTGGTACCTCGAGCTGATCAAGCCGGTTCTGAACGAAGGCAGTGAAGGCGCTGAGGAAACACGGAAAGTCGCCGGCTGGGCGCTCGACCAGATCCTCGTCATGCTCCACCCGGTGATGCCGTTCATCACCGAGGAACTGTGGCACGCGCTCGGCGAGCGGCCATACGACCTCATCCTCGCCAAATGGGTCGAGGCGGATGCGCATTCGATCGACCCGCAGGCCGGGCCGGAGGTCGACTGGCTGATCCGGCTCGTCACCGACCTGCGCGCGGCGCGCAACGAGCTGAACGTGCCGCCGAGCGTCAAGCTGCCGCTCCATGTCCGCGACGCGGGCGAGGAGACGTGCGGGCGCCTGTCGCGCAACTCGGCTGCGATCGAGCGGCTGGCGCGCGTCGAGGGTATCAGCCACGATCCGGCGCCGGCCGGCGGTGCGGCGCAGATCGTGGTGGGCGAGGCGACGTTCGTGCTGCCGCTCGAAGGCGTGATCGATCTCGCTGCCGAGCGCGCGCGCCTCGAGAAGGCCGCCACGGCGGCGGAGAAGGAGCGCGATGCGCTGGCCGGCCGCCTGAGCAACCCGGGCTTCGTCGAACGCGCCAAGCCCGAAGCGGTCGAGAAGGCACGCGCGGACCATGCCGAGCAGAGCGAAACGGCCGAACGGCTGCGCGCGGCGCTGTCGCGACTAGGCTGACACCCAGATCAGGAAGACGAGCAGCAGCATCCCGGCGACGCCGCCGACCATGAGCAGGCGGCGTTCGCCGGCGATCGTCGGTTGGCGTCGCTTGCGGGCCATGCGCGGAGAATAGCGTAACGCTTCCGCATCGTCATCCCGGAAGGCCGGGACGGTCAGGCCGATATGGGCGAGCTGCCGCCGAGCCAGGTCGGCCATTCGACCGTCACCGGCCGTCCGGCGAGCGTCAGCTCGGCTTCGGACTCGATATATTCGAGCCGTAGGTGGGCGATGCCGCGGGCGGAGGGGACGTCGGGGGCGGCGTCGAGCGCTGGCCGCCACGTGCGAAGCTCGCCGGCCTCGCGGTCGCCGGCGCGGATCGAGCGGTCCTCGCCCGGCGCCGCACTCAGCAGGACGGGCAGGAGGCGCTTCCGCAGCCTGTCGCGGTGGTGCATGCGCGCGGTATTCTCCTGGCCGACGTAGCAGCCCTTGGTGAACGATACGCCGTTCAGTTCGACCGCGTTCGCCTCAAGCCACATCAGCTGATCGACCGCATAGTCAGGGCTGTCGGGCACGCCGAGAGCGTGGCGGTGGTCGTCATAGTCCTCGAAGCGCCAGTTGGCGTCGGCACGTTCGGCGACCCAGCGGCGGCCGAGGCCGGGCAGGCGCGGATCGTAGGGCGCGTCGCTGGGGCCGTCCCAAGCAGCGAACACTGACAGGGCGGTGGGCTCGACCTCGACGGCGCGGCGCAGCTTGTACATGACGAGCCGCTTGGCGAGCGCCTCGGCGCGCGGCGCATAGGTGTCGACGAGGATCGCGTCGCCCGCATCGAACAGGATCATGTCGAACAGATATTTGCCCTGCGCGCTCAGCAGCCCCGCCCATAGCGGCGCGTCGGGCGCCAGACGGTCGATGTCGTTGGTCAGCAAGCCCTGCAGGAAGGGGCGGGCGTCCGCACCCGAGATGCGAAGGACGGCGCGGTCGGCAAGCTGGGCGATCTTGGTCATGCAGCGAAGCTAGGGGCTATCGCTGCCGCCGCAAGTCCTTACAGCGGCAGAACCTTGCCCTTCTTGCTGAAGCTTAGGTAGCCGAGGTTGGCGCCGAGCCGCCAGCCGACGCCGAGCTTGATCGGTACGATCACGATGTTGCCGCGCTGGAGGTAATTGGCGGTGAAGCCGCCGATCCCATAGACCTTGCCCTCAACGGCCGGGAAGCGGCGGAACAGCTGCTCGGTATCGTCGAGGTTGTAGATGAGGGCGAAGGTCTTCGAGCCGTCACCGCCGGCGTCGAACCCGATCGACGGGCCGGTCCAGTGGACGGGCATGTTGCCTTCGACCTTGTGGAAGAGCGTGCCGTTGCCGTAGCGCACGCCGATGACCATCGCGCCGCTCACTTCCTTGCCGGCGATATAGGCGTTGGGCCTGCCGAGGTCGGCGAACACCTTCTCGATGAGCTTGGCCGCGCCTTCGGCACCCTTACCGAACACCTCTTCGGCGGCGACCATTACGTCCTTCTGCTCGTAGGTAGTCGAGTCCTGCGGCGCGGCAGGCGCTTGAACCGGAGCAGGGGGCGCCGGCTGTTGCGCGGGCACGGCGGCCGGTACGGTTCCGTAGGCCGCTTCGCTGGCCGGAACGGGGGCAAGGTCGCTGTCCTGGCTCATGGCGGTCTGGGCGCCGGCGGACGCGGCAAGCAGCAGCACGGCCGAAGCGCTGGCGACAAGGCGGTAGGTCATGCGGATTCTCCCCCCGGAGTGGCGGTTTACCATTACTCGCACGGGCTGAGGCAAATCAACGCGCCGGCGCTTTGTCGCGGCGAAGTGATTCGCTCATGCGGCGAACGGTTCGGCGGCGACCGGATTCGACAATATGCCGAGGCCTGTCACCTCCACCTCGATGTTATCGCCATCCTTCATGAACAGGGGCGGAACGCGTTTCGCGCCGACGCCGCCGCAGGTGCCGGTGGCGATCACGTCGCCGGGGCGCAGCTCGGTGAAGGCGCTGACATATTCGATGAGCGTCTCGGCATCGAACAGCATCAGCTCGATCGCGGTGCGCTGCACCTCCTGGCCATTGAGGCGGGTGATCAGCGTCTGCACCTTGTAGTCGCCGAATGCCTCGCGGGGCACGAGGTGGGGGCCGATGCTGCCCGAACGGTCGAAATTCTTGCCCGGCGTGAACTGGGCGGTGTGGCGCTGCCAGTCGCGCATCGTGCCGTCCATGAAGCAGGTCCAGCCGAGGACATGGTCGAGGGCTTTGGAGCGCGCGATGCGGCGCCCGGCGGTGCCGATCATCAGCGCGAGTTCGCCCTCATAATCGAACTCGCGCGATTCGGGTGGCAGCAGGACCGGCTCGCTGTGGCGGACGAGGCTGGCCGGCGTCCGCATGAACAGCATCGGCTTCTCGGTCGCGGCGCGGCCCATCTCCTCGCGGTGATCGACATAGTTGACCGCGGCGCAGAAGATGCGGCCGAGTGGGGGAAGGCTGGGATCGTCGAGCGCGATGGACATGGTCGTTCTCCTGTTCGGCTGGCGGCATAGCGGTTACGCGTGACGCTTGACCAGCCACCCCCTCCGGCAGGAAAATTCGCGGCATGTCGCTGCCCGATGGTCATATCGCCCGACGCCTGCGCATCCGCGGCCGCGTCCAGGGCGTCAGCTATCGTTGGTGGACGGTGCAGACGGCGCGCGGGCTGGGGCTCGACGGCTGGGTGCGCAACCGCTTCGACGGCAGCGTCGAGGCGCTGGCGGTGGGGCCGACCGAGGCCGTGGAGACGCTGATCGAGGCCTGCCGGTGCGGGCCGACGGCGGCACGCGTCGACGATATCGAGATCGAGGAAGCGGTCGGGATCGTATCCGCCGGCTTCATGCAGAAGCCGACCGTCTAGCGAGTTCCGCCATCCGGGAGTCGAGTTGGCGCCGGATTTCGGCGCGGCGATTCGGCGATGCGTCGCGCCATTCGGCGATCTCGCCGAGCGTGCGGCCGCAGCCGAGGCACCAGCCGGTGGCCTCGTCGATCGTGCAGACGTTGGTGCAGGGCGACTCCACCTGCGCGACATAGCGAAGTGGACAGCGCCTGTCGCGCGGGTCATGGATCGGTCATGACCCTGATGACGCTGGAACGCCGCGGCGCGGTGGCGCTGCTGACCCTCAACCGTCCCGAAGCGATGAACGCCTTGGGCAGTCCCGGCGACGGCGATGCGATCGCGGCGGTCTGCGCCGAGGTCAACGCCGACCGCGGCATCCGCTGTGCGGTGTTGACGGGGGCGGGGCGCGCCTTCTCGGCCGGCGGCGATATCAAGGCGATGCGCGACCGCGCCGGCGCCTTCGGCGGCAGCAGCGCGGACATCCGCGAGAATTATCGCACCAACATCCACCGGCTGGTGCGGGCGATCTACGGGCTGGAGGTGCCGCTGATCGCCGCCGTCAACGGGCCGGCGATCGGGCTGGGTTGCGACGTGGCCTGCCTTGCCGACGTGAGAATCGCCGCCGACACGGCGAAGTTCGGCGTCACGTTCCTCAAGCTCGGCCTCATTCCCGGCGACGGCGGCGCGTGGCTGCTGCCGCGGGCGATCGGCATGAGCCGCGCGGCCGAGCTGCTGTTCACCGGCGACGTGATCGATGCCGCGACCGCGCAGGAATGGGGCCTCGTCAGTCGAATCGCCCCCGCCGACCGCCTGCTCGACGAGGCGCTGGCGCTCGCCGGGCGCATCGCCGCGCAGCCGCCGCAGGCATTGCGGCTCGCCAAGACGTTGCTCCGCCAAGGGCAGAGCGCGAGCTACGAGACGCTGATGGAGCTGAGCGCGGCCGGGCAGGCGCTGATGCACCTGACCGAAGATCATGCCGAGGGCGTGGCCGCTACGATCGAGAAACGAACGCCGACGTTCACGGGACGTTGAACCGCCGGAAAGCCTCGTCTATATCGCGCCTCGCAGGTGTCGTGGCCGAGCGGCTGAAGGCGGCGGTTTGCTAAACCGTTATACGGGGATAACTCGTATCGAGGGTTCGAATCCCTCCGACACCGCCACTCTCTGAAATCTCGTTCATTGCCGCTCCGAGCCTTGCCCTGTGAGCGCGCGGCCTTGCGTCCGGCATATTCGAGACGGCGATCGTATCGAACGCAGGGTTTCCGGAGAAATTCGGCTTCCCGATCATTGTACCGACATAACCATGCGTTCGGGTTGGGCCATGAACGTCGATTGCCATCGGGACGTCACCGCCTTCAGGCGGCGGCGGGCGGGCGCGCACGGCGCGTTCGTATCACGTGCAGCCGGCATCTGGACCGCCCACGCTGCCCGGGGATCGGCGTGATTCGACTGTTCAAACACTACGTCCCGACACCGCTGCTGGTGCTCGGCGTCATCGAGTTCCTGCTGCTGCTGGTCTCTGCGGATGTGGCATGGCGGCTGCGTGCACTGCAGATCGATACCGATCCGAACGAAGCGCATCTGACGGAGACGCTGATCTTCGCGGTCGTCATGTCGCTGGTGATGCTGGCGGTCGGCCTCTATCAATATGAGGGCTTCCGCACGCTGCGCATGACCGTGACCCGCCTGCTGGCGGCGTTCGCGATCGGCTCGGCCGCGCTGTCGGTAATCTTCTATGCGCTGCCGGGTGTGGCGCTGTGGCGGTCGATACTGTTCTATGCCGCGCTGCTCTCCTTCACCTCGCTCGTCATCGCTCGCAGCGTCTTCTCGCGGTTGGTGAACTGGGACCGGCTGCGCCGGCGCGTCCTGGTCCTGGGCGCTGGCGATCGTGCCGCCAAGCTGATCGACGTCAGCCAAGCGCCCGAGGCCGGGTTCCAGGTCGTCGAGAGTATCAGGATGACCGATCAGGAGCCGACGGTCGGCAGGGCGGTGCCGCGCGAGCAAGCCGGCTCCATCTTCAGGTTGGCGACGCAGCATAGGGTCGATGACATCGTGCTGGCGATCGAGGAGCGCCGCGGCGCGTTGCCGGTCGACGAGCTGCTCCAGGCCAAGCTCTCGGGTATTCGCGTCTGCGAGATGTCGAGCTTCCTGGAACGCGAGACCGGGCGCGTCGATCTCGCCTCGGTATCGCCCTCTTGGCTGATCTTCTCCGATGGTTTCCTCGGCGCGCAACGACAGGCCGTCATCACCAAGCGTCTGTTCGACGTCGTCGCCAGCTCGCTGCTGCTGACGCTGTCGTCCCCGATCCTCTTGGTGACGGCGCTTCTGATCAAGCTGACCAGCCCCGGCCCGATCTTCTACCGACAGGAGCGCGTGGGGCAGCTCGGGCAGCCGTTCGATGTCATCAAGTTCCGCTCGATGGCGGTGGATGCCGAAAAGGACGGCAAGCCGCAGTGGGCGCAGCAGGACGATCCGCGCGTCACGCCGATCGGCCGCTTCATCCGCGCCACCCGGATCGACGAGATCCCGCAGATCTTCTGCGTGCTGAAAGGGGACATGAGCTTCGTCGGCCCGCGCCCGGAGCGGCCCTTCTTCGTGCGCGAGCTGGCCGAGCAGATCCCGTTCTACAACGAGCGCCACGTCGTGAAGCCCGGCATCACCGGCTGGGCGCAGCTCAACTATCCTTACGGCGCCAGCGTCGAGGATGCCCGGCACAAGCTGGAATATGACCTCTACTATGTGAAGAACTACAGCCTGTTCCTCGACCTGTTGATCCTCATCCAGACGGTCCGGGTCGTGCTCTGGCGGGACGGCGTGCGATGAGGGGCGCGGCGGGCAAGCCGGGGAGGGAGGTCCGATGATCGACGTCGGCGCCGTCAGCCATCTGATCGCCTGCCTCGGCTTTGGCGGGCTGGCGGCGGTGCTGCTGATGCGGCGCGAGCAGGCGTCGGCGAGCCTGTGGCTGATCGCGGCCTGCCTCGTGACGGCCGCCTGGGCCGGGCTCGTCGTCCTGGCAAGTCGCTATGGCGGAAACTATGCCGCGCTCGTCTCGCCGGCCGAAACGCTGCGCACCGCAAGCTGGATCGCCTTCCTCGCCTCGCTCCTGGCGAGTTCCTGGCAGGCTGGCGGGCCGAAGAGTTCCTCCTATGTCATCTCGGTCGGGCTCGGGCTCGTCGCGCTGGGGCAGCTCGGTCTCGACCTTCTGGTGGCCAAGCCGCTCGCGCCCGGCCTTGCCTATCTGTTCCTGATGGCGCGCCTCGCCACCGCGATCGGGGGCGTGGTCCTGGTGCACAACCTCTACATCAACACCGCTCCCTCCAACCGCTGGGGGATCCGGCTGCTGTGCATCGGTGTCGGCTTCCTGTTCGGCTACGACCTCAACATGTACACGCTCTACTTCCTCTCCGGGAAGTTGAGCCTCGACTTGTTCACGGTCCGCGGGGCGGCGGATGCGCTGGTCGTCCCGCTCATCGCGCTGTCCGCACGCCGGAACCGCCAGTGGCAGCTGCAGCTGTCGCGCCAGGTGGTGTTCCAGACGCTGTCGCTGGCCGGGATCGGCGGCTATCTCATCGCGATGGCGCTCGCCGCCTGGGCGCTGCGTCTCGTTGGCGGCGACTGGGGCCGGCTACTCGAGATCAGCTTCTTCGCCGCGATGCTGATCCTGGCGGCCGTCGTGCTGTTCTCCGGCACCTTCCGCGCGTCGGCGCGCGTTTGGATCAACAAGCATTTCTTTGCCTACAAATATGATTACCGGCAGGAGTGGCTGCGTTTCATCGCCACCGTGTCGCGCACCGGCCCGGGCTACGGCGACTTGTCGGAGCGCGTGGTGCAGGCGGTCTGCGAGATCGTCGACTCGCCCGGCGGTGCGCTCTACGCACCCGGCGACGACGGCGCCTACGAGCTGACCGCGCGCTGGAACTATCGCGCGCTCGTCGCCGGCCGGCTCGCATCCGACGACGGGCTGCTGCGGTTCCTCGGTGAGCGCGGGCGCATCGTCGACCTCGACGAGCTTCGTGCCGGCGAGGGGGATTATAACGGCGCCGCGCCGCCGGACTTCGCGGCCGACGAGCAGGCGTGGCTGATCGTCCCGCTCATCCACCTCGAGCGGCTGGCGGGCTTCATCGTGATCGAGCGGTCGCTTGCCGAGCGCGAACTCAACTGGGAGGATTTCGACCTGCTGCGCACGGTCGGGACGCAGGCCGCGAGCTACATCGCCGAGGCGGCGAGCCAGTCGGCACTCGCCGAAGCGCAGAAGTTCGAGGAATTCAACCGGCGCTTCGCCTTCATCATGCACGATATCAAGAATCTGGTCAGCCAGCTGAGCCTCGTCGCGCGCAATGCCGAGCGCCATGCCGACAATCCTGAGTTCCGCGCCGACATGGTGGCAACCCTGCAAAGCTCGGTCGGCAAGATGAACGACCTGCTCGCCCGGCTGGCGCAGCACAACAGCGGCAAGCCGGAGGAGAAGGGGGCCGTCGATCTGGCCGCGCTGCTGCGGCAGGTTGTCGACGCCAAGAAGGCGGCGCACCAGGAGCTGTCGCTGACCGCGCAGCCGCTCGAGGTGGCCGGCGACGCCGGCCGGCTGGAGCAGCTTTTCACGCATCTCGTGCAAAATGCGATCGACGCGAGCGAACCGGATGCCCCGGTAACCGTTACCATGCGCAGTGAAGGCGGGATGGCGCGGGTCGATGTCGAGGACCGCGGCACGGGCATGTCGGCAGCGTTCGTACGTAACGAGTTGTTCAAGCCCTTCCGGTCGACCAAGGCGCACGGCTTCGGCATCGGCGCCTTCGAGGCGCGCGAGATCGCCCGCTCGATGGGCGGCCGTCTCGACGTCGCCAGCCGGGAGGGCGAGGGGACGTTGTTCACCGTGATGCTGCCGCTGGCGGCAGAGGCAAGGGAGAGGAAGCGGGCCTGATGGCGGATAAGCCGCGCAAGCTGCTGGTGGTGGAGGACGACGAGGGGCTGCAGCGCCAGCTCAAATGGTCCTACGAGGATTATGAGGTGATCGTCGCCGGGAGCCGTACGGCGGCGATCGACGCGCTGCGCGCGCATGAGCCGGCGGTGGTCACGCTCGATCTGGGGCTGCCGCCCGATCCGGACGGAACGAGCGAAGGCTTCGCCACGCTCGAGGAGATCCAGCGGCTCAAGCCCGACACCAAGATCATCGTCGCCTCGGGGCACGGCGCGCGCGAGAGCGCATTGCGCGCGGTCGCGTCCGGCGCCTACGACTTCTACCAGAAGCCGGTCGATATCGACGAACTCGGCCTCATCGTCCGCCGCGCCTTCCATCTCCACGATATCGAGGCGGAGAACCGCCGGTTGGCGGAGCAGCCGGGCAGCGGCGTGCTCGGCGGCATGATCACCGCCGCTCCCGAGATGCTCAAGGTGGCCCGCATGATCGAGCGCGTCGCGGGTGCCGACGTGTCGGTGATGCTGCTGGGGGCGAGCGGGACCGGCAAGGAGCTGCTGGCGCGCGGCCTGCATGACAAGAGCCCGCGCAAGGCCAAGCCGTTCGTCGCAATCAACTGCGCCGCGATCCCCGAGAACCTGCTCGAGGCCGAGCTGTTCGGCTACGAGAAGGGCGCGTTCACCGGTGCGATCAAGACGACCGAGGGCAAGATCGAGCTGGCGCAGGGCGGCACGCTGTTCCTCGATGAGGTCGGCGACATCCCGCTGCCGCTCCAAGTCAAGCTGCTGCGCTTCCTTCAGGAGCGGGTGATCGAGCGCATCGGCGGGCGCAAGCAGATCCCGGTCGATGTGCGCATCGTGTGCGCTACGCATCAGGACCTCGACGCGATGATCGCCGGGGAACGGTTCCGCGAGGACCTCTATTATCGCTTGGCCGAGATCGTGGTTCGGATACCGCCGTTGGCGGAGCGCCACGGCGATGCGACGCTGCTCGCGCATCATTTCCTGCAGAAGTTCGGGCGCAGCCTCAATCGCAACGTCAAGGGCTTCACGCCCGACGCGCTCGCCGCGCTCAACGCCTGGCACTGGCCCGGCAACGTGCGCGAGCTGGAGAACCGCATGAAGCGGGCCGTCATCATGGCGGAGGGATCGCGCATCGCCGCGGCCGACCTCGACCTGGGCGAGACGCCGGACGAGGCGGAGCTGCTGAACCTCAAGGCCGCACGCGAGCTCGCCGAACGCAAGGCGATCCGGGTGGCGCTGGCGCGGACCGAAAACAACATCTCGAACGCGGCCAAGCTGCTCGGGATCAGCCGGCCGACGTTCTACGACCTCCTGAAGCAGCACAATATCGAGGTTTGAGCGTTTAGCCCGGCGGGTAGGTCGCGCCGGAACATCGGCGCCTTTGTGAAAGTCGAGGGTTGGGATGAGCCACAAAGCGAGGAGTGATCGTCGGCGTGCAGCGGTGGCGTTCGTAGCGCTCGGGTTGGTTTCAGCGTCGATCGTGACGCCCGCCCAGGCTGACCGGCAGATCGCAAAGTCGAGCGCCTACCAACGCGCCTTCGATCTCTTCGAGCGCGGCGACGTCCGCAGCGCACGCATCGAGCTGCTGAAGGCGCTGCAAAGCAACCCGAACGATCCGCTCGCCCGTCTGCTGCAGGCGCGCGTCATGCTGGAACTTGGCAACGGCGTTGCGGCGCAGACCGAGGTCGAGAAGGCGATCGCCGCCGGCGTGCCGCGCGACAAGACGCGTCACCTCATGGCCGCCGCGCTCGTCCTGCAGCGCCAGTTCGATCGCGCGCTGACCGAGGCGGACCCCAAGCTGGTGCCGCCGCAATTCGCCTCCTACGCCGCGCGGATCCGCGGGCGGGCGCAACTCGGCCTGGACGATGCGGACCGGGCCCGTGCCGAATTCGAGCTGGCGCAGAAGCTGGCACCGAACGATGTCGAGGCGCTGGCCGAGCTGGCCCGCTTCGAGGTGATGCAGCGGCAGCCGGCCGCCGGCGAGAAGCTCATCGACCGGGCGCTGGCGCTCAAGCCAACCAACGTGCGTGCGCTACTGGTGAAGGGCGGCTTCGTGCGCGCGCGTGACGGGTTCGAGAAGGCGCTGCCCTATTTCAATCAGGCGCTTCAGGTCGATCCGAACAACATCGAGGCGCTACTGGAACGGGCGAGCACGCTCGGCGACATGCGTCGCGACGAGGCGGCACGCGCCGACCTGAAGAAGATCTACAGCCTCGTTCCGGACCATCCGCTGGCGCTTTACCTGGAGGCGATGCTCGAGGCGCGGGCTGGCCGCTATCAGCAGGCCAATGCGCTGCTGACGCGCACCAAGGGCATGCTCAACCGCTACCCGCCCGCGCTGCTGCTTCAGGGCATGCTCGCCTATCAGCTCAACAACATGGAGCAGGCGGAGGAATATCTCGGCAAGGTGGTGGCGCAGGTTCCGCAGAACGACATCGCGCGCAAGCTCTATGCCTCGACCCAGCTCCGCCAGAACGATCCCGCCGGGGCGATCGACACGCTCCGCCCGCTCGTGACCGGTAATCGCGCGGATGCGCGAACGCTGGCGCTGATGGGCTCGGCCTATGCGCGCCGCGGCGATTTCAAATCCGCCCAGCAATATCTCGAACAGGCGGCCAAGGCCGCGCCGAACGTACCGGCGGTGCGCACGCAGCTCGCGATGGCGCAGGCAGTTCAGGGCAACATGGCCGACGCCAGCAACGAGATCCAGGAGGTGCTCAGCAAGGATCCGAACTCGCTGCAGGCGCTGATGCTCAATTCGCTGTTGTACCTGCGTCAGGGGAACAGCCGCGCGGCGCTCGGTTCGGCCGAGCGCATCGTCAAGGCCTATCCGCAGCTGCCGATCGGCTACAATATCCGCGGCGCGGCGCTCCTGGCGCTCGGCGACAAAAAGGGATCCGAGGCGAATTTCCGCACGGCTATCCAGAAGAAGCCCGATTTTATCGAGGCGCGCCGCAACCTCGCCGAGCTGCTGATCGTAACCGGCCGAACGGACGCCGGACGGCAGGAACTGCTGCGCATTCTTGAGATCGACCGGAACGAAGTGAACGCCATGGTAGGGCTCGCCCGCCTCGCCGAGCGCAGCGGCCAGCCGGCCGAGCGCATCAACTGGCTGAAGCGCGCGACGGCCGCCAAGCCGCTGATACTCGGGCCGCGGGTGGCGCTCGCCCAAGCCTATCTCGAAACCGGACAGCCCAATCGCGCCATCACCGAGGCACGCGGCATCGAGGACGACTTCAAGGACAACCCGCGCGGGGTCCAGGGGGCGGGCCTGATCTATATGTCCGCCGGCCGGGCGCAGGACGCGGAGAGCGCGTTCAAGCGGGTGGTTTCGCTGGAAGGCAAATCGGTTGCCGCCCGGGTGCAGCTCGCACGTGCCCAGATGGCGCAGGGTCGTACCGACGCCGCCCGGCAGGCGCTTAACGAAGCGCTGGCACAGCCGGGGCAGAATTTGCTGCCGGCCTATACCACGCTGATCGGCCTCGAATCGCGGTCCAAGCGCCTCCCGCAGGCGCTCGCGCTCGTCGAGCGTGTGCGTAAGGCCTATCCGCGCTCCAACATGGCCGACCAGCTTCTTGGCGACGTGCGGCTCAATGCCGGTCAGGTTCCGCAGGCGATCGCGGCCTATCAGGCGGCGCGCAAGGTCCGTTTCGACCGCTCGGTCGCCTCGCGTCTGGCGGGAGCTTACCTGCGCGCTGGCCAGACCGGGCCGGCGATCGCGACGATGACGGCGTACCGCAAGGCGAATCCGAAGGATCAGCTGGCTGCGGTGCAGACCGCCGACCTCTATCTGCAGGCGCGGCAGTATCCGCAGGCGATCGCCACCTATCAGGAGCTGCGGCGTCAGGGGCTCGCCAACGACCCGATCATCCTCAACAATATCGCCTGGGCCTTCCACCAGCTCCGCGACAAGCGGGCGCTGGCCTTCGCCGAGCTTGCCTTGAAGAAGGCGCCGCAGTCACCGGCGATCCAGGACACGCTCGGGCAGATCCTTGTCGAGACGGGATCGAACCCCAAGCGCGGGCTCACGCTGCTCCAGTCGGCGGTGAAGGCCTCGCCGCGCGATCCCGACATGCGTCTGCGCCTAGCGCAGGCCTATCAGGCAAACGGTCGCCCGAATGAAGCCGTGCGCGAGCTGCAGGCGGCGCTTCAGCTTCCGAACTTCACGCAGGCACCGCGCGCCCGTCAGCTGCTGGCGCAGCTGCGTCGGAGCTGACATCGGATGCGCGTGGCGGCTTGCACTCCTCGGACAAGCCGCCTAAGTGCACTGCCTTGGTCGGGGCGTAGCGCAGCCTGGTAGCGCATCAGACTGGGGGTCTGGGGGTCGCTGGTTCGAATCCAGTCGCCCCGACCATTTCACCAAAAAATCGAGCCGATAGTCCCCAGCATCGGCTCTTATCTTGACAATTATAACCATATCGGTTATCAATTGTCATGAAAGAAGCCGAAATCCAACAGCTCATCGCCCGCGAGATCGAGACGCTGATCGATCGCGAAGGCGGGTATGTGAATCACCCGAACGACCGGGGCGGGCCGACCTGCTGGGGCGTGACCGCAGCGGTTGCACGCACAGCCGGCTACCGCGGCCCGATGGCGGACATGCCTCGCGAGTTGGCGCGGCGAATCTACCGCGAGCGCTATTGGGAGGGGCCGGGCTTCGGCAAAGTCGCCGTGCGGGCGCCCATGGTCGCGGCAGAGCTGTTCGACACCGGCGTCAACATGGGGCCGGCAACAGCGATCGGGTTCCTGCAGCGGGCGCTCAATGCGCTCAATCGCAGAGCGATCGACTGGCCCGATCTGCCGCCGACCCGCAGCATCGATCCCGCGACGCTCGCCGCGATCGACGCGCTGCTGGCGATACGGGGACGGGCTGGAGAGGGCGTGCTAGTAAAGGCGCTTGATGCGCTGCAGGGCGCGCGCTACATCGAACTGGCCGAGGCGCGACCCGCGAACGAAAGCTTCACCTATGGCTGGCTCGCCAAGCGTGTCGGTTAGACACCGAACCGCGCGGGAAGGGGCATGGGCGACACGCGCGCGGCCGTCCTTCCTCTACGTCATGTATGCGCTGCTGTTATGGTCGATTCCTGTCGGGCTGCTTGCTGCCGTGCGTCCCGCAGCGGCCGAGGCGATCGTCCGCACCATGGCCGCCTATTTCGGTGGCATCCCCGAGCCGCTCTACGCTTTGTTCGGTACCGGGTACCTTGGTTACGTCGCCGCGCGGCAATGGGGAAAGGCGAGGGGCACAGGGCAATAGCGCGTTGGCATGCGACATGGCATGAACTTCGTGAACTCCGTCAATTATCCAGGAGCCATGTCCATGCGCCGATTGCTGCTTGCTCTCTGCCTTGCATCCGCGGCACCCGCCGCAGCCGACACCCTGCTCGTCGGCAACAAGGCTGAGAACACGGTAAGCTTCATCGATCTGGTGGCGGGCAAGGAGCAGGCGCGTCTACCGACCGGGCCGATGCCGCACGAGATCGCGATCTCGCCCGATGGCCGGACGGCGGCTGTCGTCGCCTATGGCGCAAAGCAGATCGACCTCTACGACATCGCGAGTGCGAAGCATCTCAGGGCGATCGATCTCGGCGACAACCGCCGGCCGCACGGCATCGCGTGGCTCAAGAGCGGCGGCATCGTCGCCACGACCGAGGGCAGCGCGACGCTCAGCCTCGTCGATCCGGCGTCCGGCAAGGTCGAATCGGTGGCGACGGGCGCCAAGGGCTCGCACATGGTTGTCGTGACGCCCGACGAGCGGCGCGCCTTTGTCGCGAACCTCGGTTCGGGCAACATCACCGCGATCGATCTCGAAAAGCGCGACAAGATCGCCGATCTCAGCGCCGGGTTGGAGCCGGAGGGTATTGCGCTGACGCCCGACGGCCGCGAGCTGTGGGTGTCGAACCGCGGCGACGATACGGTGATGCTGTTCGATACCCAGTCGCTCGAACGGCTGGCGACCATCCCGGTCGGCGACATGCCGATCCGCCTTCAGATCAGTCCCGACGGCCGCACCGCCGTCACGTCGAACCACCTCGATGGCGGGCTGACGCTGATCGACGTGAAGACGCGCAAGCCGATCCGGAACATCAAGGTGAGCGGCGATCCGAAGGCGATGCAGGTCACCATCATGTTCAGCGGCGACGGCAAGCGGCTCTATGTGGCGGAGACCGGAAAAAGCCGGATCGTCGAGATCGACCTCAAGGCGGGCAAGCCGGTACGAACGCTGCCGGCCGGTGAAGGGGCGGATGGGCTCGGCTATTCGGCGATCGGCGTGAAGGCGCCGTAACCCGGCTACCGATGCCTGCTACCCATAGTTGCCGCTAACTATTGTTACTGAAACGTCGAAGTCTCACGCGCCGACTTGTTGTCGGTGAGAAACATCGATCGATTGGGCGGTCAATAAGCGTAGAATGCTTACCTCGCTAGTATGGGAGTGGGGTCATGATTACCTGGACCCGACACGAGAAGCAGCCGCACACAATGGACGGCCTGGAAGAACACCATCTTCCGCACGAGGAGCGCTCGACCCAGGCACTGGGTGTCGCAGTGACCCTTGCCTTGGGTGCCGCCATCGTGTTTGGAACGCTCGCCCTGTTCGTCTGACGGATAGGGAAACAGGCGCTAGTTCGAATCCGCTAGTTCGATCCGACGTCACGCGCGGCCCACCGCTTGGGCCAACGAAGCGATCCCTTAACGGTGGCTCGACCCAGGCATGACGGTGTGCCTCCCACACCGATCGCACCGGCATGGGGAAATCCGGATCGGTGAACGCGCCCACCGCGACGCCGACGCCATCCGGCTCATGCCTCGCTGCCCACCTCGCGCCGGTGCATCTGCGCCAGCTCGACATAGCCGGCGGCGCCCGCCCGGTTGCGGGCGATCTCCTCGGGCTTCAGGTCGCGCAGATAGGCCCCCGGCCGGCCAGCCCAGAGCTGGCCGCGACCGATCCGCTTGCCCGGCGTCAGCATCGCGCCGGCGGCGAGCATCCCATCCTCCTCGATCACGCAGCCGTCCATCACGATCGCGCCGAGCCCGACGAAGCTGTGATCCTCGAGCGTGCAGCCGTGGATCATCGCCATATGCCCGATCAGGCAGTCCCGGCCGATGATCGTGCCGTGCGTCTTGCGCGTGACATGCACCACCGTGCCGTCCTGGATGTTCGACCGCTCGCCCACCACGATTGCCTGCACGTCGCCGCGCAGCACGCAATTGTACCAGACACTGGCACCCGCCTCGATTTGCACGTTGCCGATCAGCTGCGCCCCCGGCGCCACGAACACACCGTCGGCGATCTGCGGGTGCATGCCGTTGAAGCCGTGGATCGGCATCAGGCCTCCGGTCGGTCGATGATATAGACGAGGTGCCGGCGCAGCGGATCACCCGGCGCGAGCCGCGGATGATCGAAGTCGAGGTCGGGCCGGCGTGTCATGCCAAGCCGTTCCATCAGGCCCCAGGACTGGCGGTTCGTCGTGGCGGTCATCGCCATGATCCGCGGCGCGTCTAGGTTCGCCCATCCCCAGGCTAGCGAGGCCTCCGCCGCCTCACGGGCATAGCCTTGGCCCCAGGCATCGCGGCGCAGACGCCAGCCGATCTCGATGTCGCCTTCGACCGGGCAGGGATCGTTGCAGATCTTGAGGCCGCAGAAGCCGAGGAAGGCACCATCGGCCTTGCGCTCGATCGCCCAGAAACAGTGCCCACGCTCCGCCTGCAACGCCATCGAACGATCGACGCCCGGATCGCTGTCGGCCCGCGTCTTCGCCAGCGGGCCGAGGTAGGTCATCACTTCGGGATCCTGCGACATCGAAAAGAAGGGCTCGCGATCCTCGTCGCGCCACGGGCGCAGGGTCAGGCGTTCGGTCTCGATCATGCTGCTACCTTGTGATCAAGCATGGCAGCGAGCGCCAGCACCGTGTTCCAGTTGCGAGCCGTCACCGGCGAGCCCGCCGCACGATCGAACAGCGCCGGGGTGAGCTTCGAGTTGCCGACACTCTCGCCGAAGTCGACCCACAGCGCATCACCCTTGATGGCGATACGTTCCTTTCCCGATACCCGGGCCGTAAGCGCTTCGACGATGCCATCGGCAGGCGGCGCGACTGACAGGCACAGGTGGAGCAGCTTCGGCCGCTCGGCCTCCGCATCGGGAAAGGCGCTGCCGGCAGCGTAGCGGGCCCAGTCGTCGGCGGTGCGGACGATCACCGGCACGTCGAGGCCGAAATGCTGTTCGATCTGTACCTTGAGGCGGGCTTCGATGTCGGGCGCCGGCCTGTCGGACGACAACAGGATGTTGCCGCTCTGGATATAGGTAGAGACGTCGGCGAAGCCCTCCGCCGCGCACAGCTCGCGCAATTCGGCCATCGGTAGCTTGCGCGTGGAGCCGACGTTGATGCCGCGGAGCAGGGCGACGTAGCGTGTCACGGGAACAGCGGCGCCTGTTCGAGGCCCATCATCTCAGGCAGGCCGAACATCAGGTTCATGTTCTGGATCGCCTGTCCCGACGAGCCCTTTACGAGATTGTCGATCGCGACGATCACGAGTGCCCGGCCGGGGACGCGATCGGGGTAGACGTTGAGCACGCAGTGGTTCGATCCGCGCACCATCCGGGTTGCCGGGGCGACGCCTTCGGGGAGCAGGTGGACGAACGGCTCATCGGCGTAACGTGCCTGGAGCGCAGCGCGCAGGTCGCCAGGCGTGCGTCCATCAGCCAGTTCGACGACGATCGTCTCCAGCTCGCCGCGGTTCATCGGAATCAGGTGCGGCGTGAAGCTGACGGTCACGCTCCGGCCGGCACGCGCGCTCAGCTCCTGCTCGATCTCAGGCATGTGCCGGTGGCGGCCGATGCCGTACGGGTGAACCGCCTCGGCGACCTCGGGGAATAGGTTAGCTTCCTTGAGGCTGCGCCCGGCGCCGGAGACGCCGGACAGCGCGTTGATGGTGATGCGATCGGGCGAGATTAGCCCCACTTCGAGCAGCGGCAGCAGCGCGAGCAGCGCCGCCGTCGGATAGCAGCCCGGGCAGGCGACGAGGCGTGCGTCCGGCAGCACTTCCCGCGCATATTCGGTGAGGCCGTACACAGCTTCGGGCAGAAGCTGCGGCGCGAGATGCGCGTTGCCGTACCAGTCGGAATAGGTGGCGGCGTCCTTGAGCCGGAAGTCAGCGGACAGATCGATGATGCGTGGCCCCTCGATTCCGCTCAGCAACTCGGCCGAGGTGGCGTGGGGCAGGCAGCCAAACACCGCATCGATCCCGCGCCAGTCGATCTCGTCGGCCCGGCATAGCGTGGGGAGCTGCGGATAGGGCGCGAAATGCGGCCACACCTGCGCCATTGTCTGCCCCGCCTTGGCGTTGGCGGACAATGCGGCGATCTCGACGCGGGGATGCGTCAGCGCGAGGCGGACGAGGTCGGCGCCGGTGTAGCCGGACGCGCCGAGCACGGCGATACGGATGCGGTCGGTCATGGCGCCTGCCTAAGGCAAGCGCCGCCTCACGCCAAGGAAACTATCGTCAGCTGGCGAGTTGGGTGAGTTGGTCGGTGGTGAGGAGTTGGGGCAGCACTTTGACGGTGCCGTCGGCGCGGTAGAACAGGTAGAGCGGGACGCCGGTGCGGCCGTGGGCTTCGAGGAAGCGGGTG
>JAEZQR010000307.1 GCA_023413015.1 Pseudomonadota bacterium | reverse complement strand
GTGTCATGCACCATCATCCGATACGATAGGCGCGGCGCCACCTACACCCTCGACCGCGTGTGTCACGACCTGCGGTCAGGCGGCTCCTACCGGGCGCGAGCAGCGGTGACGGTGCTGAGCACCACCTCGTTCACCATCGCAGGGGAGAGCTACCGCTACTGCGGCCCGAAGGTGCAGTTCTAGTTCGGAGCACCTCGGCCGCAGGTCCGCTGTGGGTGGGGAGCGGACATTTGACAGGCCGCCACCGGGCAGCGCCTACTTCGGTCGTTTCGGAGGGGTGTTAAGGCAGTGGGCTGGCTTATTGAATTCGTGATCGAGGGGTTGTGGATCGGCTTCGCTGACCGGATGAGCCGGGGCCGGCCTTGGTGGGTCTGGATACTGTGGTGGCTCTTGCCTGTCCTCGTCGTTGCCGCCCTATTCGGCCTCGCTTGGCTGCTGCTGTAATCGGTTTCCGCTGCGACCGGTACGTATGACTGCAATGGGTCGAAAGCGGGCATGGGTTTGTCCGTGGCCTTCGCCCAAAGCGAGGGTTGCTAAAACAGGCATGCCGCCCACTGCGGCACGCTTGCGTCTCGCAATTCGGTCGCGCAACCGCTAGGTGGGCGCCGCTATGAACAATCTCTCACCGGTCCTGCGCCCGGACCGGCGCACCTTCGCGATCATCTCGCACCCCGACGCCGGCAAGACCACGCTCACCGAGAAGCTGCTGCTCCACGGCGGCGCGATCCATGCCGCCGGCGAGGTGAAGGCGCGCGGCGCGAACCGGCGCGCCCGCTCCGACTGGATGAAGATCGAGCAGCAGCGCGGCATCTCGGTGACCAGCTCGGTCATGACGTTCGAGCGCGCGAAGAACGGCCATACTGTCACCTTCAACCTGCTCGATACGCCGGGCCACGAGGACTTCTCGGAGGACACCTACCGCACGCTCACCGCCGTCGACTCCGCCGTCATGGTGATCGACGCCGCGCGCGGTATCGAGGCGCAGACGCGCAAGCTGTTCGAGGTGTGCCGTCTCAGGGACGTGCCGATCATCACCTTCGTCAACAAGGTCGACCGCGAGGGTCGCTCGCCGTTCGAGCTGCTGGACGAGATCGCCGACAAGCTGGCGCTCGACGTCTGCCCGATGGTGTGGCCGATGGGCATGGGCGGCGATTTCGTCGGCCTGTACGATCTGACTGACGGGCGCGTCCTGCTGCCAAGCGGCGAGGTGATCCAGCTGTCCGGCCTCGACGATCCGAAGCTCGATGAGCTGATGCCGCACGGCCGCGCCGATGCCTTCCGCGAGGAAGCCGAGCTGGCGTCGGCCGGCTACGCTTCCTTCGACGTCGAGGCCTATCGCGCCGGCAGCCTGACGCCGATCTACTTCGGTAGCGCGCTGCGCGAATTCGGCGTCGACGCGCTGATCGACGCGCTCGAAGCGCATGCGCCGTCGCCGCGCCCACAGCCGGCGAGCCCGCGCGCCGTCGTCCCCGATGAACCGACGGTCGCCGGTTTCGTGTTCAAGGTGCAGGCCAACATGGACCCGCAGCACCGCGACCGCGTCGCCTTCATGCGCCTCTGCTCGGGCAAGTTCAGGCGCGGCATGAAGCTGAAGCAGGTGCAGACCGGCAAGGTCATCGCCGTCCACAGCCCGATCTTCTTCTTCGCCCGCGAGCGCGAGCTCGCCGAGGAGGCCTGGCCCGGCGACATCATCGGCATCCCGAACCATGGCGCCTTGCGCGTCGGCGATACGCTGACGGAAGGGGAGGCGCTCACCTTCACCGGTATACCCAACTTCGCGCCCGAGATCCTGCGCCGCGTGAAGCTCGGCGACCCCACCAAGACCAAGCAGCTCCGCAACGCCTTGAACGACATGGCGGAGGAGGGGGTCACGCAGATCTTCCGCCCCGTCATCGGCTCGCAGTGGATCGTCGGCGTCGTCGGCCAGCTCCAGCTCGAGGTGCTGATCTCGCGGCTCCAGGCCGAATACAAGGTCGACGCCGGCTTCGAGCCGTCGCCGTGGGAGACCGCGCGTTGGCTTGCCGCCGATGATCCGGCCAAGCTCGAAGCCTTCATTGCCGATCACCGCAGTGCCATTGCCGAGGACCGCGACGGCTCTCCCGTCTACATGGCCCGCGATGCCTGGGAGCTCAACTACACCTCGCAGCGCAACCCCGACATCCGCTTCACCGCGACGCGCGAGCGCACGTAGCGGCGGCATTTACGGGCGCGTATAGGGAAGAGACGATGCGCAAGGCCGAAATCACCCGCAACACCACCGAGACGCAGATCGCGGTGGAACTGAACCTCGACGGCACCGGCACTTACGAGGTGTCGACCGGCATCGGCTTCCTCGACCATATGCTCGAGCAGTTGAGCCGCCATTCGCTGATCGACCTCAAGCTCACCGCCAAGGGCGATCTCCACATCGACGCGCACCACACCACCGAGGACAGCGGCATCGCGATCGGCGAGGCGGTGGCCAAGGCCTTGGGCGACCGCAAGGGCATCACCCGCTACGGCCATGCCTATGTGCCGATGGACGAGACGCTCACCCGCGTCGCGCTCGACATCTCGGGAAGGCCCTACCTCGTGTGGAAGGTGGAGTTCACCCGCGACAAGCTCGGCGACATGGATACCGAGCTGTTCAAGGAGTGGTTCCACGCCTTTGCGGGCGCGGCCGGCATCACGCTCCACGTCGAGAACCTCTACGGCGCCAATTCGCACCACATCGTCGAGAGCTGCTTTAAGGGGCTCGCTCGCGCGCTCCGGGCGGCGTTAACGCTTGATCAACGAAAGCTCGATAGCGTTCCTTCCACCAAGGGCACCCTCGGAGGCATGGCGGCGTAATGGCCGAGCGTATCGCGGTCATCGATTATGGCGCCGGCAACCTCCGTTCGGTCGCCAAGGCCCTCGAAACTGTTGCTAAGGACGCGGGCCGCGAAATCCAGATCCTGACGACGGCCTCGGCCGAAACGGTGCTCGCCGCCGACCGCATCGTGCTGCCCGGCGTCGGCGCCTTCGGCCAGTGCGCCGCCGCGTTGCGCGCGCTGCCCGACATGGAAACGGCGATGCGCCATCGCGTGATGGACGCCAAGGTGCCGTTCCTTGGCATCTGCGTCGGCATGCAGCTGCTCGCCCGTCGCGGGACCGAGCATGGCGTCCACCAGGGCATGGGCTGGATTCCGGGCGAGGTGGTGAAGCTCGACCCGGGCGATCCGATGCTCAAGGTGCCGCACATGGCTTGGAGCCCGGTGCGCCTGACGTTGGCCGGGCTCAAGCATCCGGCGCTGAAAGGCATCGAGGACGGCGGGCAGGCCTATTTCGTCCACAGCTTCCGCTTCGCCCCCGCCGATCGCGCGCATCTGCTCGGCACGATCGACTATGGCGGTGAGGTCGCGGGGATCGTCGGCCGCGATAATATCCTCGGCGTGCAGTTCCATCCCGAAAAGAGCCAGGCCTACGGCCTCAACTTCCTGCGTGCGTTCCTGAACTGGCGCCCTTAATAGGCGCTCCATGATCATCTTCCCCGCCATCGACCTGAAGGGCGGTCAGGTGGTGCGTCTCGCCGAAGGCGACATGGCGCGCGCCACCGTCTATGCCGACGACCCGGCGGCCCAGGCCCGCGCCTTCGCCGACAGGGGCGCCGGCTGGCTGCACGTCGTCGATCTCGACGGTGCTTTCGCGGGCGAGGGACGCAATATCGCGGCGGTCGAGGCGATCCTGGCGGCCTTCCCGGGCCGGGTGCAGCTCGGTGGCGGCATCCGTACCCGCGACAGCATCGATCGCTGGCTGGAACTCGGCGTCGCGCGCGTCGTGCTCGGCACCGCCGCGCTCGAAAATCCGGTGCTCGTCCGCGAAGCCGCCGCCACCTATCCGAACCGGGTCGTCGTGGCCGTCGATGCGCGCGGCGGCTTGGTCGCGACGCGCGGCTGGGCCGACGTCTCCGACCTTGCCGTCGCCGATCTCGCCCGCCGGTTCGAGGATGCCGGCGTCGCCGCGCTGCTCTTCACCGATGTCGGTCGCGACGGGCTCCTCAAGGGCGTCAACCTCGAAGCCACCGTCGCGCTTGCTGCAGAAGTTTCGATTCCCGTCATCGCCAGCGGTGGCGTCGCCGGCATGGACGACATCCGGGCGCTCGTCGGACAGCCTGGCATCGAAGGCGTGATCTGCGGCCGCGCCATCTACGATGGCCGGCTCGACCTCGCCGAAGCGCTGCGGGTGGCGGCGTGATGCCGGCGAACGTTCGCATCATCCCCTGCCTCGACGTGGCGAACGGCCGCGTGGTGAAGGGCGTCAACTTCGTCGATCTCGTCGATGCCGGCGACCCGGTCGAGATCGCCCGGCGCTACGACGAGGCCGGCGCCGACGAGC
>JAEZQR010000194.1 GCA_023413015.1 Pseudomonadota bacterium | reverse complement strand
GCGGGCGCGACCTCGATCTGCGGGTGCGGCGCATCGGCGACGCCGCGCGTGTCGTTCACGCGGAACGGAATCTCGCGCGCGTTGCTGCCGTCGGTATCGACCCGGCGGAGCTTGCCGCCGGCCCAGAACACGATCGACCGGCTGTCGGGCGTCCAGTCCATGTTGGGGTAGAGACCGGTGACCGCCCAGGTTTCCTGCACGTCCTGGTCGAGCGCGTCGTAGACCTTGTGTTCCTTACCCGAGACGAGGTCCTTCACGTAGAGCTTCGATTTCGTCGCCTCGCGACGGACGAAGGCGATCTTCTTGCCGTCGGGCGACGGCGTCGGCCGCACCGAGCCGCCGGGGCCCGACACCACGGTCGTCACCTCGGCGGTGTCGAGGTCGTAGCGCTCGATGTTGAACAGGTCGGTGTTCGAATCCTGCGCATATTCGAAGATCGGGCCGGGCGTGATGTTGCGGGTGTAGTAGACGCTCTTGCCGTCCGGGCTGAACACCGGCTCGCCGAGCTCCTTCTGGTGCCTCTCGTTGGGCCGCTTGACGAGCAGCACGCCGCCGCCGCCCGACACATGGTAGAGCCAGATTTCGCCGGTGCCGAGCGAGCGGCCGGTCGTGAAATGCTTCTTGGCGACGATGAAGCGGCCGTCCGGGCTCCAGGTTGGCTGGTTGAGCAGCCGGAAATCCTCCTTGGTGACCTGCCGCTTGTCGCTGCCGTCGACGTTCATCACCCAGATGTTGTCGCCGCCGCCGCGATCGGAGGTGAAGGCGATCTTCTTGCCGTCGGGCGAGAAGCGCGGGTGCACCTCCCAGGCGAGGCCTTCGGAAATGCGCGTCGGCGTACCGCCGGTGATCGGCATGGTGTAGATGTCGCCCAGCAGGGTGAAGGCGATCGTCCGCCCGTCCGGGCTCACGTCGACGTCCATCCAGCTGCCTTCGTCGACGTTGATCGGCACCTGCTTGATGCGGGCGCCGGTCGGGTTGTTGACGTCCCACTTGGCCGGCTTCGCGGCATCGGCCTTCGTCGCCGGTGCCGTCGCGGATGCCGGGGCCGGCGTCGCGGTCGGCCGCGGCAGCTCGGCGGCGTTGCGGTCGGGGTCAGCGGCGCGATCTTCCGGAGCCTGGGTTTCCTCGACCGGCGGTGTGGGCGTCGGCGTCTGCGCGGCGGCCGGCGCGACCAGGAGCAGAGCCAGAACGGAAGCAAGATTGTAGCGCATGAGCGTCCCCCTTATCGTTTCGGTGACCTCTAGCGCACTCCGCCCCTGACGTTGCAACGAAAAGTTGGCGATCCAAGCGCCCCGGATCGCTTGGCACCCGAGATCTTGGGCCCGTCCTGGGGCGCCTCTCTTGCCGGCCGCGGGCGCGGCCTCTAATCCGGTTTCGATGTCCGTTCTTCCCGGGTCGGCCGAGGCGCACCACGGCCGCGCCGTTATCCTGCGACTTCTGGCCGGCCTGACCTTCGCGCTGATGGCGGCCGGCGTGAAGCTCGCCGCCGAGCATGGCGCGAACGTGCTCGAGATCCTGTTCTATCGGAACCTGTTCTCGCTGCCGCTCATCATCGGCTGGGTGGCGGTGGGGCCGGGGCTGGACGGCCTGCGCGTCCAGCGACCGAGCGCGCATCTGAGCCGCGCCGCAATCGGGCTCGTCTCGATGGTGCTGAACTTCCAGGCGCTGCGCATGCTGCCGCTCGCCGAGGCCACCGTGATCAGCTTCTCGGTGCCGTTCTTCGCCACCGCGCTTGCCGCGCTCGTGCTCGCCGAGCCGGTGGGTCGCCATCGCTGGAGCGCGATCGCGGTGGGGCTGATCGGCGTCGCCATCGCCGCGCAGCCGACCGGTTCGCACGTGCCGCTGGCCGGCGCGGTCGTGGGCATCGCGGCCGCGCTCGGCGTGGCGGCCGTCAACGTGACGCTGCGCCAGCTCGGCAGCACCGAGACGGCGACCGCGACCGTGTTCTGGTTCGCGGTCGCGAGCCTCCTCGCCACGGGGCTGCTCATGCCGTGGTTCGCGCAGGCGCATGACGCCGCCACCTGGGGATGGCTGCTGTGGGTCGGGATCACGGGTGGCGCGGCGCAGCTGCTCAACACTGCCTCGCTGCGTCTGGCGCCGGTGCCGGTGCTGACGCCCTTCGACTATACCCAGCTCGTCTGGGCGACGATCCTCGGCTGGCTGATCTGGAATGCGCAGCCGACCGGCGCGACCTGGGCGGGGGCGGCGATCATCGTGGCAAGCGGCCTCTACATCGTCCACCGCGAGCGGCGGCGGCGTCTCTTGCTCGCATCCGAGGGGCAGGCCTGAGCACCGTCGGCGGTGGCGACGAGCCGTGTCGCCGTCAGCCCCGTTGCCGCGCTTCTCGACGGCCGCCGCAGCGGTGCGGCGGGCTGTGCTTGGCAGCACGGCTAGCCGAAATTCCGGCTAATCTAGATTAGCGACGCCAGCCCCTGACCTTTCTTACCATCCGACTTGCTTCGACGCCCGAAGCCGGGAGGCAAGTTGATGCTGGTACATGAATTGTTGACCGCGACCGCGTGCGCCATCGAGCCGGAGACGACGCTTCAGCAGGCCGCGATCCTGATGGGCAAGCGCGATGTGGGCGCGCTCGCCGTGCTCAAGGGCAACTATGTCGTCGGGATCGTCACCGATCGCGACCTTGCGGTCCGCGGCCTAGCCGCCGGGCTGTCCCCCGAGGCGCCGGTGAGCCTGGTGATGACGCGTGGCGTCCATGCCTGCCACGCCGACGAGCATGTCGCCGACGTGCTGCTCGACATGGAGCTGCTGCAGGTCTGCCGCGTGCCGGTCGAGAACGGAAACGACGAGTTCGTCGGGATGCTGAGCCTCCGCGACCTAGCCGCCGTCTGCACCGACGAGGAAGTCGGTCGCACCTACAAGCATATCCATCACAGGCGGCACCATGAGGTGCCCGTGCTGCAACAGGCACCGCAGGCGGCCTGAACAGGCGCCGCCGATGCCCCGCCTACACCCTGCCCAGGAGAAGCCGATGATGACGAACAACATGCGAGAGCTGCCTGTCATGCCGTTCGCGGCGATGCAGATGATGGAGAATTGGTCCAAGCACGCCATCGAGTGGTGGCAGGCGCAGTCGACCCGCCTCTTCGACGAGAAGGCGCCCTGGAATATCGGCCTCTACTTCAGCCGCCGGATGATGGAGACGATGGTCGAGACGGCGGCCCGGCCGGTGGCGGTGACCGAGGAGGAGCGCGAGTACCGCGTCGAGGCGACCGTCCCCGGTATCAAAGCCAACGAGATTGACGTCCGCGTCAGCGACGGAACGCTCAAGATCAGCGCTGAGGGAAACAGCAAGGGCGCCGACGGCAAGAGCGTCCTTCCGGGCATGGACCGCTTCGAACGCGAGATTCCGCTGCCGAGCAACGCGGATGCCGAGAAAGCGACCGCCGAAATCCACGAAGGCCGGCTGACGGTTACCGTGCCCAAGCAGCCGCGCGGCCGCGACCATAAGGTGGCGGTGAAAGCGGCCTGAAGCGCTCGGGTGGCAGGCAGGGGGTCAGGTGGGCGCCTGACCCCCTCTTCATGCCGCCCGGCGGCGCAGCTTGGTGACGAGCAATCGGGGGCGATCGGAATTCATCCAACGAAGATTTGGAGACTTCATCATGCCCCAGGTAGCGATTGTGACGGGTGGTTCGCGGGGGATTGGGGCGGCGATCAGCGAGGCGCTTCGGGATCAGGGCTGTCGGGTGGCGGCGACCTTTGCTGGCAACGCGGCGCGCGCGGCCGAGTTCACCGACCGGACCGGCATTGCCGCCTACGCGTGGGATGTCGCTGATCCGGAGGCCTGTGCTGACGGGGTCGCCCGGGTGGAAGCCGAGCTCGGCCCGGTCGACATCCTGGTGAACAACGCCGGCA
>JAEZQR010000284.1 GCA_023413015.1 Pseudomonadota bacterium | reverse complement strand
TAAGCGGGGTGAATGTTCGGGTCGGACTGACTGCCCAAGGCTATCCTTTCCCCGCGCCTACCGGCGTCGTTGACTACACGCTGCGCAACAGCGCGCCCAAGCCCCTGTTGAGTACGGTGGTCCATGCGGGACCGTTCGACGGCTACGGCGTGGAGCTGGAACTGTCGCTTCCGGTCACGTCGGGCCTGAGCGCCGTTGCAGGCTTGGGTTTTCGTCATAACGAGGTGATGCCCGGCGACTTTGGAGCTTCTTTCGCCAAGTCGCTGGTGGCTCGGATCCAGCCTGCGTCATGGCTGGAGATCAGGCCGTTCTGGTCAGAAGTCGACAATTCAAACGACAACGCCGCACCGATATTCTTCGCTACAGGAGCGGAGCTTCCCCGGCCGGTGGAGCAGCGCTTCCAGGGCCAGGGTTGGGCGGTGAACCGCGCCAGCGGCCATACCTATGGCACGATCGCGAACATCACCCCGGCGCCCGGTTGGCAGGTTCGTGCAGGTTTGTTCGAGTCCGTAGGCCTGTTCCGGCGCAGCTTTGCCGACCTGTTTCAGAGCCTTCGCGCGGACGGCATGGCCAATCATGTCATCATTTCCAACCCGCGTCAGCGGGCGGAGTCGAAGTCGGGTGAGCTGCGCGTCAGCCGCGCCCTGACCGAGGGTCCACGCCAGCATATGATCCATGCCAGCCTTCGCGGCCGTCAGTTGACCAGCTGGCGCGGCGGCTCGGCTGTTGTCGCGCTTGGCCCGGCTGACATCTACCAGCGCATCGAGATTGAGCGGCCCGATTTCCGCTTTGGTGAGACGACCCTCGACGAGGTGGGCCAGACGACGCTCGGGCTCGCCTACGAAGGCCGCTGGCGCGGCGTCGGCGAGTTCAGCGGCGGGCTGCAGCGCGCCGAGTACGAAAAGACCGTGACCCGGCCCTCGGCAGCGCCGATGACGACGGGTGACAAGCCATGGCTCTTCTACGGGACGGCGGCCGTCCATCTTGGCGCGAGGCTGGCGCTCTACGCCGGATACACGCGCGGACTGGAGGATGCCGGTGTCGCGCCGGAAAGCGCCGCCAACCGCTTTGAAGTTCTGCCGCCGATGCGCACCGAGCAAAAGGATGCGGGCCTTCGCTACGCTCTTCGGCCCGACCTGCGCCTGATTGCCGGCGTGTTCGAGGTCAGCAAGCCCTACTATAATTTCAACGCCGCCAACCTCTTCGCGCTGCTGGGCGAGGTGCGGCACCGCGGGGTCGAGCTGTCGCTGGCCGGGACGGTCCTTCCCGGCCTGAGCGTTGTGGCAGGTGCGGTTCTGATGAACCCGCGCGTTACAGGAGAAGCGGTGGAGAGCGGCCGCATCGGCAAGCGGCCGGTGGGGCAGACCGGCCGTCTCGTCCGCGCCAACCTCGACTACCGCCTCCCCTTCCTTCCCGGTGTGTCGGTCGATCTCGGGCTGCTCAACAATGGCGAGCGTATCGCCAGCGCGAGCAACCTGCTGAAGACGCCTGCGCGCACCATCATCGATGTTGGCAGCCGCTACCGGTTCAAGATCGACACCACGCCGGCAACGTTCCGCATTCAGATGACCAACCTGTTCGGCACCAACGGCTGGAACGTCAGCTCCAGCGGCGGTCTGCAGCCGATCTTTCCACGGCGTGTCGCAGCAAGTCTGGCGGTCGATTTATAGCATGCCATGGCGGTCAGAAGTTCGAGATGATGGTGCAAAGGCCGGACCGGGGAACTAGGCGCAGAGAGTAGCGGAGCGGGCCAAGTGGGTGGCCGCTGAAGCGGAATTCTGCCGCCGCTTGTTCAGGCATTTGGCTGCAACAGACTCTAGCGTGCCCCGTAATTTTGCCGTGATGACCGGAGCGGGGCGGGCGGCTAGCTGTCGCGCGTGCCCTCAATGGTCGCAGGAACGCCCGGCTTGCTTCCCAAGCCAAGCCGGAGCCGGGCGTTCTTCGGCTACCGGCGGTGCCGATCTATCGACAACTCGACCTCATGCTCCATTCATGGAGCGGAACGGACGCCGGGGAGTTGATCGTCGCATTGTCGTTGCTGGAGGGGGCTGGCCATGCCCGATCCGAGCGGTCCGACCGGGCTTCATCCCCGTCCGCAGCTGCGCCGCACGCGCTGGATCGATCTGTGCGGCCCATGGGGCTTCGCGCATGACGACGCCGACCGAGGGCTGACCGAGCGCTGGTTCGAGAAAGCCGAGCCGTTCGGGCGTGAGATCGTCGTGCCCTACCCACCCGAGAGTAAATTATCGGGCATCCACGAGACGGGGTTCCACCCGATCGTCTGGTACCGGCGCGAGGTGCGGATCGGGGCGGAGGAGCGCGGCGGGCGGCTGATCCTTCGCTTCGGCGCAGTCGAC
The DNA here is from genome assembly GCA_023413015.1 of Pseudomonadota bacterium. Classification (GTDB taxonomy): domain Bacteria; phylum Pseudomonadota; class Alphaproteobacteria; order Sphingomonadales; family Sphingomonadaceae; genus Sphingoaurantiacus. The sequence goes on along the minus strand of JAEZQR010000284.1, from coordinate 4,859 downwards.
TACAAGGCGAGCGTGTGGGTGAACGGCCGCCTCGCCGTCGAGCACGAGGGCGGCAACACGCCGTTTTCCGCCGACATCACGCACCTGCTGGCCGAGGGGGAGGCGCAGGTGATCGTGGTGCGCGCCGAGGACGATCCCCACGACCTGCAGCAGCCGCGCGGCAAGCAGTACTGGGACCGGGAGCCGGGCTACATCTGGTATCACCGCACCACCGGCATCTGGCAGCCGGTGTGGCTGGAGCCGCTGCCGGCGATCGCGATCGACGAGATCCGCTGGACGCCCGACGTCGACCGCTTCGGCGTGGGGATGACGCTGCGGCTCGATCGCGCGCCGCCCGCAGGCTGGCGGGTGCGGGTGCGGCTGCGCGGCGACCGGCCGGTGCGCACGCTGGTGGACGACAGCTATCTCCTGCCGGGCAAGGAGCTGCGGCGCGACATCCTGCTCGACATCAGCAACGCCGCGATCCGGCGACGACGCGCATTGCTGTGGGCGCCCGACCATCCCAGCCTGATCGAGGCGGAGATCGAACTGGTCGACGCGCAGGGCATGACGGTCGACCGCGTCGAGAGCTATTTCGGGCTGCGGCGCATCGAGGTGCGCGACGGGCGCTTCATCGTTAACGGCATCCCGACCTTCCTGCGGCTCGTGCTCGCGCAGAACTACTGGCCGGACTCGCTGCTGGCCGCGCCGTCCGGGGCGGCGCTGAAGCGCGAGGTCGAACTGGCGCAGGAGCTGGGCTTCAATGGCATCCGTATCCACCAGAAGATCGAGGACCCGCGTTTCCTCTACTGGTGCGACCGGCTTGGCATGATGGTGTGGGGCGAGATGGCGAACGCCTATGTCTATTCGGACCGCGCCGTCGAGATGCTGATGCGCGAATGGGCCGAGGCGCTGCGGCGTGACTACAACCACCCGTGCATCGTCACCTGGGTGCCGCTGAACGAGAGCTGGGGGGTGCCCGACCTCGAACGCGCCGCGCCGCAGCGGGCGTTCGTACGGGCGCTCTACAACCTGACCAAGGCGCTCGATCCGACGCGGCCCGTCATCGCGAACGACGGCTGGCAGCATGCGGTGGGCGACATCTTCGGCGTGCACGACTATGCGCCGACCGGCGAGATGCTGCGCGAGCGCTACATCGACCGCGCCGCGGTCGAGCGCACGTTCCACGAGGTGCGGCCGCATCACCATCCGTTGCTCGGGGAGGAGGGGAAGCTCGGCCGCGAGCCGATCGTGATCAGCGAATATGGCGGGCTCGCCTTCACGCCCGGCGAGGGGCAGGACTGGTTCGGCTACGGCCAGTTCGCCGACGCCGAGGCGCTGCTGGCGCGCTACGAGGAGCTGACGCAGGCGCTGCTCGATTCCACGGTGCTCGCCGGCTTCTGCTACACGCAGCTCACCGACACCGAGCAGGAGACCAACGGCCTGCTGACCGTCGACCGCGCGCCCAAGCTCGATAGCGAGCGGGTGCGCGCGATCAACGGCCGGCCCTCGCGCGCGGTGCCGAGCGAGATGCTCGACGCGCTGATCAAGCAGGAGGTGGAGCGGCGGCGGCACGAGCGCGGGCAGGAGTAGCCGGGTGGCGGCGCTTCCCGCCCGGTCGGAGCTGGCGCGGCTGACCGACCCGCAGGCCTTCTGGTGGGCGACTGGGATCGAGGACACGTTCATCACCGCGCCGCACCCGGCGACGGGCCGGACGCTCGACGAATATGAGCTGACCGATCATTACCGCCGCTGGCGCGCGGACCTCGATCTGATGGCCGGGCTCGGCGTGCCGTGTGCGCGCTACGGGGTGCCGTGGCACCGCATCCAGCCGGCGCCGGACCGCTGGGACTGGCAGCATGCCGACGAGCCGCTGGAGCGGTTGCTCGAACTGGGGATCGATCCGCAGGTCGACCTCGTCCACTACGGACTGCCGGGCTGGATCGAGGGGGCGTATCTCCATCCGGACTATCCCCGCCTCGTGGCGGACTATGCCGCGCGGCTGGCCGAACGGTTCGAGGGGCGCATCCGCTGGTACACGCCGCTCAATGAGCCGCGCGTCACCGCCTGGTACTGCGGGCGGCTCGGTTGGTGGCCGCCGTACCGGCGGAGCTGGCGCGGGTTCGTCGCGGTGACGCTGGCGATCGCGGCGGGCATCCAGGCGACGGTGGCGGCGCTGCGCGCGGTCGACCCCGAGATCGTCGCCTATCATGTCGATGCGACCGACCTCTACGAGACCGACGATCCGGCGCTGGAAACGGAGGTGCAGCGGCGGCGGGACATCGTGTTCTTGGCGCTCGACCTCGTCGCCGGGCGGGTGGACGAGGGGCATGTGCTGATGAGCTGGCTGCAGCGGCAGGGCGCACCCGAGGCGGCGCTCGAGGCATGCCAGGCGAATGCGGCGCCGCCCGAGGTGGTCGGGCTCAACCTCTACCCGCTGTTCACGCGCAAGCGGCTGCTGCGCGACGCCGGCGGGCGGCTGCGCACCCGCATGCCTTATAGCGAGGCGGGGCTGATCGAGGGCGTGGCGCGGCGCTATCATGCGCATTACGACGTGCCGATGATGATCTCCGAGGTGGCGACCTCGGGCTCGGTCGCGCGGCGGCGGCGATGGCTCGACCGCTCGGTTGCGGATGTCGCGGCGCTGCGCAGCGAAGGGGTGCCGCTCGTCGGCTATACCTGGTGGCCGATGTTCGCGCTCGTCACCTGGGCGTGGCGGCAGGGGCGGCGCGACGTGGCGCAGCATCTGCTCCAGATGGGCCTGTGGGATCTCGACGCCAGTCTCGACCGGATTCCGACCGCGCTCGTTGACGCCTATCGGAGTTTCGTCACGGCTGGTCCCGATAGGGTTGGTCCGTTGCACCGGGACTGACAGGTTCGCCCCCGAAGAAGGAGGCGCTCATGTTCCGGAGCTTCTTCCTCGCCGGCTTCGAGGGATCGACCGGCTACAACCGTCACGGCGAGTGGTTCGACCAAGTGGTCGCCACCGGGCACGAGACGACGGTCGAGCAGGATTATCGCGATCTCGCCGAGGTGGGCATCCATGCCGCGCGCGAGACGGTGCGCTGGCCGCTCGTCGATCTTGGGCATGGCCGCTACGACTTCGCCTCGGTCGAGCCGTTCGTCGAGGCCGCCCGGCGCGCGCAGGTCGAGGTGATCTGGGACCTGTTCCATTACGGCTTCCCGCGCGATGTCGACCTGTGGAGCGAGGCGTTCCCCGCGCGCTTCGCCGACTATTGCCACGCGGTCGGGCGCTACATCGGCGAGCATAGCGACGGCACTTGCTGGTTCACGCCGGTCAACGAGCCGAGCTTCATGGCCTATGCCGGCGGCGAGGCTGGCCTGTTCGCGCCGCACGTGACCGGGCGCGGTTGGGACCTGAAGGTGGCGCTGTGCCGCGCCGCACTCGCCGGCATCGATGCGCTGCGCGACGCCGCGCCGGGCTGCCGCATCGTCAACACCGATCCGCTGTGCCGCGTCGCCGTGGCTCCCGACCGCCCGCACGAGGCGGACGAGGCGCGCGACTTCAACGAGCGGCTGGTGTTTCAGACATGGGACATGCTCGCCGGCCGTTTGCTGCCCGAACTCGGCGGGTCGGGCGCGCATCTCGATATCGTCGGCATCAACTATTACTGGACCAACCAGTGGGAGTGGCGGGTCGCGCCGCGGCCCGACGGCCGCATCCCGCCGCTCGCCGATGACGATCCGCGCCGGATGCCGCTGTCTGGCCTCGTCCGCTCGGTGTGGGAGCGGTACGGCGGCGAGGTGATCGTCAGCGAGACCGCACATGTCGGTGACAACCGGGCGCCCTGGCTGCTGGAAGTGGCGCAGGAAACGGAGGCGCTGCTGCGCGACGGCGTGCCGCTGCGCGGCGTCTGCCTCTATCCCATCCTCGGCATGCCCGAGTGGCACGAGCCCGAGGTCTGGACGGCGATGGGGCTGTGGGACCCGGTCTGCCACCGCGAGCGGCTCCACGAGCGGCTGGTGTGCGAGCCGATGCTCGAGGCGCTGCAATCGGTGCGGCACGTCGAGGCGCTGCATCGCGCGGCGGTGGCGGCAGGCGATGGGCCTGATCGGGTCGGCAGGGCCGCCCGCCCGCCGGCCTGGTCGCACATCCCTTGGCACCACGACCTCGTCGCGGGCGGCGGACGTTACTGAAGACAGCAACGGCCTGCGCCACGCGGAGCGCGTCAGTCAGACCGGCAAGGACGGTCGGCAGCCTCGACGTCGGCGAGCCGTTGTCGGACATCCTTGCTCTTGGGGCGGCTGACCAGTGTGTCGGTGCCGTCGGGCAGCCGCACCCGCCAGACCGATCCCGCGCGTTCCAGGCTGCCGATGGCGCTCAGCCGCACGATCGCGGAGCGGTGGATCTGCATGAACTCGCGTTCGGGCAGGACATATGCCCAGTCCTTGAGGCGGCCACGCACGAGATACTGCTGCTCGCGGGTGTGGAGCCGGACATAGTCGCGCTCGGCGGCGAACAGGAACACATCGGCGAGGGCGACGCGGACGCGGCGGCCACCCTTCTCGCACCAGACCGCTTCGGGTGCCGTTACGGCGGGAGTAGGGGACGAGGGCGCAGCACCCGGACGGCCATCGTCGCGCCGGCGCGACTCGGCGAACACCAGCAGGCAAACGGCCGCCCACAGCCCGAACATCCAGCCGTCGCCGGCCAGCGCATCGAGGATCACTTGGACGTCCAAGGGGCCCCACAGCGGGCGGTAGAGATGAAAGACCGCGAGCCGTACGCCGAGGTGCGCCATATAGGCTGCCAGCGAGACCCCGGTCGCGATCCACAGCCGCCGGCCGAGCGGCACCAAGCTGGCGCGGAGCAGCGCCGGCACCATCGCCAGGCACAGGCCGGCACCGGCGGCGCAGGT
>JAEZQR010000237.1 GCA_023413015.1 Pseudomonadota bacterium | reverse complement strand
ACATCAGCGCGACGGTGCCGACCAGCAGCACGATCTGCCCCTGCACCGATCGGATGCGCGGCGCGATCTTCTGGATCGCCACCTCGATCACCCCCGAGCGCGCGACGCCGGCGCTGACCACGAGCGCACTCGCCACGATGATCACGATATCGTCGCTGAAACCGGCGAAGGCGCGGTCCTCGGGCACGAGGCCGATCAGCACCGACACGAGAAGCGCGATTACCGCCACCAGATCGTAGCGCAGACGTCCCCACACGAAGAGCGCCATCGTGGCGGCGATCACGATGAAAGCGAGCGTTTGCTGAAGCGTCATTACCACCCACGCGAGAAACCCGAAGCTCAACGCGCCAAAAGATGGATTGTCGCAAAGGCTTCGGCATTACAGACCGCGCAACCGAGCCGGCGCCCGGTTGTTGAACCTTCACCCATGCGACGTCTGGCTCACATCTCCGATCTGCACTTCGGCCGACACGATCCGCAGGTGGTCGAGCGGCTGACCGAGGCGCTGGTCACCACGGCGCCTGATCTCGCGGTGATCAGCGGCGACTTCACGCAGCGCGCCCGGCACCTCCAGTTCGCCGAAGCGCGCACCTTCCTCGAAGGATTGAAGGCGGCTGGGCTGCGCACGCTCGCCATCCCCGGCAATCACGACGTGCCGCTGTACGACGTCGCCCGCCGCTTCCTGTCGCCGCTCCGCCGCTTCCGCCGTTACATCGAGGCCGAACCTTTTCCTGCCTATTTCGACGAGCAGATCGCGGTTCTGGGCATCAACACCGCGCGTTCGGCGGCGGTCGCCGGCGGCCGCGTCTCGCACGAGCAGATGGCGGAGATTCGCCGCCGCTTCGCGCGGGCTCCATCCGGCGCGCGTCGCATCCTCGTCACGCATCACCCGTTGGTCGAGCTGCCGTGGGGCGAGGGCGGCGGACCGCTCAAGGCCGCCGGCCGCGCCGAGCCGGCGCTGCGCACGGCGCTCGATGCCGGCGTCCACCTGCTGCTGGCGGGCCATCACCACCGGCCGTTCAGCGGCTCGGCAACCGCCTTCCTTGCCGAGGGCGGATCGATGCTCATCGTCCAGTCGGGCACGACGACCTCGACGCGGCTGCGCGAGCACGCCAACAGCTTCAACCTCATCACCGACGACGGCGAGACGCTGTCGATCGCGGTCGAAGCCTGGGACGGTCGCGGCTTCGCCACACAGGAAAGCGGTGCCTTCCGCCTCGAGGCCGGGCATTGGCAGCCGGTGCGGACGATCACGCCCGAGCCCCTCGACCAGATGCCTGCCGGGCCCGACCCAAACGCTGCGGCTCAATAGTCCTTGCCGTAGCGGATTCCGACGTTGGTCCCGCCCGAGCCGCCGACCTGTGTGATCACCGCCAGCGCTCGGGTGAGCGCAATCTCGACCTGGGTCGCGGTGTAGCCCCGCACGTCGGTGGTGACCTCGAGATAGATTTTGTCGCCGAGATACTCGCCCACCGCCAGCGCGGTGCCGCGACCTTGCGTCTTGTCGGCGCCGAGCACGCGCAACCGATCGAAGCCTGTCGCTTGGCGCAGCTTGCCGAGCGGGTTCAGCCCGCCGCCACCGCCCTGGAGCGACGCGACCGAGCTTGCCAATTGCAGCGCCTGGATCGCCGACAGCTCGGCGACCGACTGGCCGAAGAGCAGCCGCGACAGCACCTCCTCCTGCGGCAGCGCCGGCGTCGAGGTGAAAGCGACCTGCGGCTGATCGGCGGTGCCGGAGATCTGGAGGACGACGGTCAGGCCTGTGGCCTGCGTTTCCGCCGCGATATCGAGCGTCGGGTTGGGCGGGGACCCGCCGTTGAAGCGCACGATTCCGCGGGTCAGATCGAAGCGGTTCCCGGCGAAGGACAGGGTGCCGCGCACCAGCTCGACGGGACCCACAAGGCGCGGTGCATCGGCGGTGCCGCTAACCCGCAGCCGTGTCTCCCATTCGGACTCGAGACCCATGCCTTCGACGCGGATGTTGTTGTTCGCGCGCGCATTGAGATCGAGCCGCACGACCGAGGGCGCGGCCGGCGTGGTCCGTGGCGGGCGCGGCGGCACCGCGCCGGGCTGCGGTACCCGGCGCACGGCGATCGTCGGAATGTCCGCGGCGCCGGATTGATGCGCGAGGTTGTAGCGCGCCGAATCGATCTCGAGATTGCCGGCGAGCAGTGCTCCTCCCGGCCCATTGGTGAGACGCACCGGCCCGGTGACCGTGGCGCTCAGGTCGGGCCGGCGGGCGAGACGGGCATTGTCGAACCGCGCCTCGATGTTGGCCGGAAAGCCGCGATCCGCCGACAGCACGGCCGAGCCCTGCGCCGCGATTCGCCCCTCCTCGCCGGTCGTGCCGGTCAGCGACAGCAGGTCGAAGCGGCCGCCCGAGAAGCGACTGTCGAGCTTGATGTTCTTCACCACGGTGCCGAAGGCGAGATTGTCGTAGCGCAGGCCCTGCGCCTGTGCGGTGCCCTGAAGGCGCAGGTCGCTGACGCGTCCGCCGAACTCGGCGGTGATGGCAAGCGGGCCGCGCACCTCGTGTCCAGTGACGCCCGAGAGCGCCCACAGCGCTTCGGCCGGACCGTCGTAACGGAAGTTGCCGGCGAGCGGCGCCGCGAGCAGTCGCTGCATGGCCGGATCGTTGGGACTGCCCGGCAAGGGCGCGAGCCGGGCCTGCAGCCGGCCGACGACGTCCGTCCCGCGACGTAGCAGCGCGCGAGCGGCGCCACCGCCGGGCGAGAGCATGGCATTGAGACCGACATCGATCGGCTGCGAGGTGCCGGCGAGGCTCGAGCGCGTGAGATTGAGGATCGTGAGACCCGCGCGCGCGCTCGGCGCACCGCGCGCCGGCAGGGTGAGCTGGATATCGCCGCCCGCACGGCCGCCCAGCCGCAGCGCCGGGCTGAAGGCGCGGGTGACGCCGAGATCGACGTTGATCAGCCGGGCCGTCAGCTGGGTGTCGTGCGCGAAGGTCCCGGCGACCTCAGCGCGGCCCGTGCCGAGCAGCAATGTCGCCGGCATCAGCCGCCAGCCGCCGGGGACGGCCACGAGCTCGGCCGGCTGGGCCAGGCGAAGATCGAGGCGGCTGACGCTGCCGCTTGCGCCGATCCGGATGCGGTCGGGCGCGAAACCGGCGTCGGCAACGAGCGTGAACGGCACGCTGTTGTGCCCCGCCGCATTCACCTGGGCGGTGCCGCGGCCACCGCGATAGGCGCCGCCCCCCTCCGCCCGGGTCAGCGCCAGCGCGCCCCAGCGCAGCCCACGCACCGACGCGCGCCCTTCGACGGCCGGTGCCTGCGGATAGAGAAGCGCGGTAAATATGGTCTCGCCCTGAGCGATCAGCAGCGGCTCCTCCAGTGCGAGGCGGGCATTGTTGGCGCGAAGCTGTCCATCGATGCGCTGGATGTCCTTGGCGGCGGCGAGCTGGACCGCTCCGGACAGCCCTGGCCCGTCGATCAGCAGGCGCCCGGCAAATGGCCCGGCCGCGGTCTGCACCACGCGCCCGCGCGCCGTCAGGCCGGCGACCTGCAGCGCATCGATATCGACTGCGAGCGGACCGGCCGCTAGCGCGAGCCGGGCGCGGGCGACCACGACGCCGAACCGCGAGTTGCCGCGCGCCACGATCGCATAGCCCTGGGCATTGGGCGTCAGCGTCGCCTCGACGTTCGCCAGCTGCATGCCCAAGTTTGGGCTGGCCGCGCGGAGGCGGACGGCGGGCCGACTGGCGGGCCCTTCGGCATGAACCACGAACGGGCCATAGTCCGTCGAGCGGCCGCGCGCATCGGCAACGATCGTGCCGTTCGCCCGATAGATGCCGTGGGCATCGTCGATCCGCAATTTGGGCGCGGCGAGACGGACATTTGCGAAGCGGATCGCGCCGTCGGGCAGGCGCTCGAACGTCGCGCTGGCGGTCGGCAGTCCGCCGAGCAGGCTGCGGAGCCCGGCATTGTCGAGGCGGCGGACGTGCGCCCGGACATTGCCGCGCACGCCCAGTTCGCCGGTGGCCGTTGGCACCAGCCTTGCGTCGGTGACGAGATCCACGAGCCCGAGGCCGGCCAGCTCGTAGCGGTTGATCGTCCCCTTGAACGCCAGGTCGTAGCGGCCGGTGGCGAATGTCACCGCCAGCACCGCGGTGGCGTCGAGGCGGTCCGAGCGCAGGCGCAGATTGTCGGAGACGAGCTGCTGCGGCGTGACGCGAAGCGTGCCGTTCACCCGCAGGTTGCGGAGCACACCGCCGACCGCCTCGTTGACGCCGACCACACGCGCCGCCGAAGCCGCGACGGGGATCAGCATCGGCCCGGTCCGCGCCAGCCGCGTCCGCCCCTCCGCGCGCAACGCCTCGACGCCGGTCTCGCCGAATGCGAGCGCCGCTGCGGTTAGGCGATAGTCGACGAGCGGCGTCGCGAAGGGGCCGTCGAGCGTCAGCACCAGCCGCACGTCGCGCCCACGCGTATCAGCGAGCAGCGCGCCCGGCTGCAGGAGGCGCGCCTCGATATTGAGGCCGCCGAAGCGGCTCGCGCCGAGGTCCGCCAAGCCGCGTACCGCCACGTCGAGCGCCGCCGAGGTCGCCCGGAACGCGATATCGGCGCGGCGCTCCGCCAGGGCGGCGGTGCCGCGAAGGTCGAGAACCGGGCTCAGCAACCGCGCGGGCGCGCCGGAGAGCAGCAGCCCGGGCCGCGACTGCCCCGTCAGCGTGAACACGCCGTCGCGGCCTTCGAGCTGCAGATCGGCCAGCTGCGTCTCGCCCAGCCGCGCCTGTACCGCGCCGCGCCAGAGCGACCATGTCCCTTTGCCGGCGATATGCGCGGCGACGGGCCGGTCGAGCCCGGCCAGACCAGTAACCACGCCGCCGACCGGCGCGGTCAGCGACGCATCGATGTCGAAGCGGTCGTCATCGGGGACGGCGTCGAGCTTGAGATGCAGCCGATCGCCCGCCGCGGCCTGCGCATCGGCAGAAACGATCGCACGCCGGTCAGCGATATCGGCGCGGCCGGTCAATGACAGGAGGTGCCGGCGCCCCGCGACCGGCGGCTCCAGCACGATCCGGTCGACCGCAAGCCGGCCGATCGTGATGTCGATGTTGGGCAGGATCGGGCCTTCGGTGGTCGTCTTGTTGAACGTCGGCAGACGGAGCACCCGCAGGGTCTGCGCCGTCAGCTCGTTCACCAGCACATGCCGCTGCACGAGCGCGGTCGGCCGCCAGTCGAGCACCACGAGCGGCGAGGTCGCGAACGTTCCCTTGGGGTCGTTGACCCGCAGGTCATGGATCAGCAGCCGGCCATAGAGCGAGCCTTCGAGGCGACCGACATCGATCCGCAAGCCGGACTCGGGGGCGATGATGCGCTCGAGCTGGCGCGCGACGAACGATCGGCCCGGATCGGTGTTGAGCGCCGCGAGCGCCAGCACGGCGAGCAGCACCAGCGCCAGCAGGACCAGCGCGATGCCGCCCAGGATCTTGACGACGACAGCGGCGCCCTGGTCCTGCCGGATGGGAGGCGCGCTCGCCATCAGAAGGCCTGCCCGATCGAGATGTAGACGGCGACCTTGGGATCGTCCTCGCGCGGATTGAGCGGCGTCGCGACGTCAAGCCTTATGGGGCCGAGGGCGCTGTAGTAGCGCGCGCCGATCCCGGCGCCATATTGCAGGCCGTTGATCCGAGGGCCGCTCGGATAGACGTTGCCGGCATCGATGAACGGCACGATGCCGAGATCGTGCCCGAAGGCCGTGAAGCGATAACGTGCTTCGGCGCTGAATTCGACGATGGCGCGGCCGCCGAGCGGATCGCCTTCGGCATCGCGCGGCCCGATGTTCTGATAGCCGTAGCCGCGGACCGATCCGCCACCGCCGGCGTAGTAGCGGCGCGTCGGCGCGATGCGGTCGCGAGCCGCGCCGAGGATGAGCCCGCCGCGCACCCGGCCGGCCAGCACCAGCCGATCGCTGGCCGAATAATAGCCGCTGGCATCCGCTAGGCTGCGCACATAGCCGAAGGCACCCGATTGCAACGACAGTTCCGGGCTCAGACGCCCGGACAGGCGGAAGCCATGCGTCGGATCGAGCAGGCTGTCGGTCGTATCGTAGCCGAGCTGCCCCGGCAGCGCCCCGATGAAGTAGGTGCGGCGGCCCTGGACGACACGATGGCTGCCGCGCTCGCGCTCCTGCGAGCCGATCAGCTCGGCGCCGACCGTATAGGTCCAGCGCTTCTTCCAGATCGGCGTGCTCTCGCGCGCCAGCCGGCCCGAAAGCGTCAGTGTGCGCGCCTGATAGGCGTCGAAATCCTCGCGCGCGACATCGGCCATGAAGGCGAGCGAGCGATCCCGCTTCCTGAAGTTGGACTTGCGCAGCTCGGCGCTGACGCGCTGCTCCAGCGTGCCGGCAACCGCGCGCAAGGTTAGCGCGCCTTCCGGCGGGAAGAGATTCCGGTGTCGCCACATGCCTTCCAGTCGGAAGCCCTGGC
>JAEZQR010000158.1 GCA_023413015.1 Pseudomonadota bacterium | reverse complement strand
CCGGCATGTCGAGCACCCGCATCGGGTTAAGCTCCGAGGCGTTGAGGCCCCATTCGAGCCGCGCGCCGGTCAGCCGGAAGCCGGCGGCGACCTCCAGGAAGAACTGGTCGGTGGAATCGTCGGGCGTCCGGGCGCGGCCGAGGAAGACATTGTCGCCGGCGAGCAGCCTGAAGCTGCCGATGTCCTCGCTGCCGCCGATCGCGTCATAGTCGCCCGACGGCGCCTGCGCGGCCTCGTCGTAGCTGCCGCTATAGGGAACCGGGATCGCGGCGGCCCCGACGGGAGCGGCGGAGACGGCAAGGGCAGCGGCAAGAGCGAGCGTGCGAACCGACATTGAGCTTCTCCCACGAGAATTTCTGGCGGCCCTGGCAGGGCGAGCCGTCGAGCAAGGGAAAAGCAATCCACGTGCCAGGATCGTAATATTTCGGGACTGCAATAGTTTGGCGTAGGACCAGCTTGGCTGCGGGGTAACGGATGTAAAGGCCGCCGACAGGGGGCGCCGGTCGGCGGCAGTGGGCGGCACAATGTGAAACATCAATATTGAAATGAGACATGAGTCTCATTTATACTTACGCCATAAGCGATGGAGGACACCGATGCCGCTGACCCGCGAGGAGATGGACCGCAAGCTCGACGAGCACTTCGGCTATGAAGCCCGCGACGATGTCGAAGGCGTGCTGGCGACGCTGACCGAGGATGTCGAGCATGACATCGTGGGCTGGCCGACCGGGCCGACGCACGGCCGCGAGGCGCCACGCGGCTTCTACGAGACGCTGTTCGCGGACCTGTCGCACGGGGCCGTGCGCAGCCTGCGCCGGCTCTACGGCGACAACTTCATGGTGGACGATTCGGTCTGGCAGGGGCGGGCGCCGGGCCGGCCGTTCGGGATCGACGGTGGGGGCCGCCCGCTCGAGTTCCGGCTGCTCCACGTCGTCGAGTTCAGCGACGCGGGCGACATCCGGCGCGAGAATGTCTGGATCGATCTCGCGGCGATCCAGCGCCAGCTCGGCACGGCATGACGCTGGCGATGGACGCGGCCGTAGCCGGCGGACGTGCCAACCAGCGGCTGCGTACGCGCAAGGACCTGCTCCAGGCCGCCGCGCGCCTGCTGAAGGAAGGCCGGAGCCCGAGCATCGACGAGGTGGCGGAGGCGGCGCTGGTCTCGCGCGCGACCGCCTACCGCTATTTCCCCAACGTCGAGGACCTGCTGGTCGAGGCCTCGGTCGACGTCGAGTTTCCCGACCCCGAAACGCTATTCGACGGCGCACCGGGCGACGCCGTTAGGCGGCTCCATATGGCCGATGCAGCGCTCGAGGCGATGATCGAGGCGAACGAGGCGGCGCTGCGTACTGTGATTGCCCATGCCACACGGCTTGCCCATGCCGGGAACGGCAAGACCAGCGTGCGCCAGAACCGCCGCACGCCGCTGATCGAGGCCGCGGTAGAGCCCGAGCGCGCCGACATCGACCCGGCGGCGTACGACAATCTGGTGAAGGCGCTGGCGCTCGTCTTCGGGACGGAGTCGATGCTAGTGTTCAAGGACGTGCTCGGCACCGATGCGAAGACCGCGCGCCGCGTACGGCGCTGGGCGATCGAGGCGCTCGTGGCCGCCGCGCGGAAGCCCGCCGCCTGAATCCGTCGCGCAGGCGGAACGGTTCGACTCGTTCGGTGGAACGACGCGCCGGCTGCGGGATTCGCGGCGTGTCTCCGACGACGGAGGGCACGACGTGCCCCGGCAGCCGCACCCCTTCGAGACGCGCACGATGCGCGCGACCTTTTACCTGTTCGTGGCAACGACGCTCGCGGCGGCGCTGCTGATCTGGCTGTCGTTCGAATACAGCTGGCCGTAGCTCAGGCGGCGAAGCGGACGTAGCGCGCCTTGCCGCCATGCTTGGCGCTGTAGAGCGCGCGGTCGGCATGCGCGATCAGCCGCTGCGGATCGGTGCCGTCCTCGGGCGCGAGCGCGATGCCGATGCTGGCGGAGATGCGGACCGGCGCGCCCGACCCAAGCTCGTGCGGGGCGGAGACCACCGCGATGATCCCGGCCGCGAGGTCGGCCGCCGCCGCGGCATCGGCGCCGGGCATCAGGATCACGAACTCGTCGCCGCCGATCCGGTAGGCGCTGTCGCCCGCGGTCACCGCCAGCCGTCGGCCGATCAGCTGGAGCAGCCGGTCGCCGGTGGCGTGGCCCTGCGTGTCGTTGACCTCCTTGAAGCCGTCGAGGTCGACGTAGAGCAGCGCGAACCTCGCGGCGGCGTCCGCCGGGCGGGCGCGCAGCCGCCGGCACGCAGCACCGAGGCGCGCATAGAGCCGCGTCCGGTTGCCCAGCCCGGTCAGCAGGTCGGTGCGTGCGAGCTGCCGCGTGCGCCGTTCGGCGCGGAGCATGCGGACAAGGATATAGTGGTTCTGCAACGTTTGCGCGCCGGCGATGACGGCGATCAGTGCGAACTGCGCGGCGGCGAGCCACAGGCTGCCACCGGCAACCGTTGCGAGCGCGTAGCATACCGGCGCGGCGACGAGCGTGATGGTGAACAGCGCCAGCCGCGGGAAGGCGGCCCAGCGCGACACCAGCCCGATGATCAGCCCCAGGGTCGAGATCAGCGCCATCGGCCGGAGCACCGGATGCCCGGTCGCGACGGCGGCGGCGCAGCCGGCGCCGAACACCATAAACATGACGAAGCTCGATGCGACGACCGCCTCGCGCCCCTTGGTCGGCGGCCGGACGCCGTCGTCGTAGCGGAACGACAGGTAGAGCCGATGCCCGTTGAGCGCGAGGCCGGCCGCGAGCGCCGCATAGGTCCAGGTCGCCGGCACCAGCACGGCGCCGGCGATGCCCATCAGCAGGAAGGCCGCACACGAGATGTAGACCGCCGGCCGCCGCTGGATCAGCGTGGTCAGCAGCCGGTCGCGCGTCTCGGGCGACGTGCCGCCGGTCAGCCA
>JAEZQR010000107.1 GCA_023413015.1 Pseudomonadota bacterium | reverse complement strand
CATCATGATCACTTCCACCTCGACATGCGCGGCTGGAGATCGTGCCGCTAGGGAGTTCCATCCCTGCTCGCCGGCGAGAAGATTTCCATCCGATCGGCAGTTATTACTCAGCTGTGTAAAATCAATTTCGGCTTCCGCGCTCAGAAATTTTAATACGACTATTAATTATTCTTGCGAAACCCTACTTAGTTTGTGAACCAAACCAATGGCACAACGAGAGGGTCGCATGAAGATCGTACAGCCGCACATTGAAGATAAGCAGGCGACCTATGCGCGCCATCCGTTCTTCGACCGGCTTCGTCGCGACGCCCCGCTGCATGAGATCCTGCCGTGCACCGAGCAGGTGGCGTTCTGGACGCTGAGCTTCCAGGACGCCCTGCGGCTGAACGAGGCGCGCGTCGAGGATCCCACGCTTCGCGACATCGTTCGCCGGCACCGCCTGGAGGAAGGCGGACACGACCACTGGTTCCTCACGGATATGACCAAAATCTTCGGGTCGCCGCCCGATCTGGCCCGCCTGTTCGGTGACGAGCACCAAGCGGCGCGCGAAGCAGGCTATGCGCTGCTCACCGAGGTCATGCGTGCCAACTCCGATCATGAACGGCTGCTGATGCTGTTCGTGTTCGAGTCGACCGGCCACGTCTTCTTCGAAGAGATCGCCGCCTATTTCTCGCGCGCAGGCATCCGCCGCAGCCTCAAATATTTCGCTCAACATCATATCGACGCCGAACAAGATCATGAGGTGTTCGAGAAGGATGTCGCCGACTTCATCGCCGGCATCGAGCTCGCGCCCGACCAACGGGATCTCGCCCGCGCTATGGTCGATCGGGCCTATGTCGCATTCCACCGCATGCTCGACGCGATGGAGGCGATCGCTGGCCGTCAGGAAGCGCCGTCCGGCGTCTCGGCAGGCCTTGCGCTTCAGCATCGCCTGATGCTTTCCGAGCAGAGTGCCGCCGTCGCCGCCTGAGGCGGGCGCTCCGCCCGAGGTTCGGCTGGAAGTCGCAGTCGTAGCGGTCTAGGTTCGCCCCGAAACGAATGGGGGGATTCGCATGCGCCTGACCAAGATCGCGCTCGCCGCGACGATGATGTTCACCGCCGTGCCGCTCGCGGCGCAGCAGATGCTGCCGACGCCGGCACGCGGCGCCGACGAAGGGCAAGGCCCCTTCACCAAGCTCGTCATTCGCGGCGCGATGGTCATCGAAGGCAACGGCGGTCCACCCTATGGCCCAGTGGACATCGTGATCGAAGGCAACCGCATCAGCGACGTCCGCATCGCCGGCACGCCGGGCAAGCCGCTCGCCGCCTCGCGGGCGCCGCGCGACGCGGTGCGCGAGATCGACGCCAGCGGCATGTATGTCATGCCGGGCTTCGTCGACATGCATGGCCACAACGGCGATCCCGACAAGGCGCCCGATCCGTCCTACGGCTACAAGCTGTGGCTGGCGCACGGCGTGACGACGGTCCGCGGCGTCGCCTTCTACTTCGACAGCCCGGCCCGCTCGCTGGACGATAAGCGCCGCAGCGCCGCCAACACGATCGTCGCGCCGCGCCTGTTCGTCTATCAGACGCTCGGCGCCGGCTGGGACGGCGGCCGCATCGACAATCCCGAGAAGGCGCGGGCGTGGGTACGCTGGGCGGCGAAGCAGGGCATCGACGGCATCAAATTCTTCGATCGCGGCGACGAGACGCCGGCGGTCATCGCCGCCGCCATCGACGAAGCGAAAAAACAGGGCCTCGGCACCGTTGCGCACCTGTCGCAGCCCGGCGTCTCGGAAGTGAACGCACGCGATGCCGGTCGGCTGGGCCTCGGCACCGTCACCCACTTCTACGGCCATTTCGAATCGCTGCTGAAGGACGGCCGCCTCCAGCGCTACCCGGCCGACTACAACTTTCTCGACGAGCAGAAGCGCTTTGGCGGCATCGCCGAGATTTGGGACCAGATCTACGAGCCCGGCGGCCCCGAGTGGCGCGCCTATCTTGAGGAGCAGAAGGCGAACCACGTCACCTTCGATCCGACGTTCAACATCTACTCCGCCTCGCGCGACCTGATGCGCGCGCAGAATGCCACCTGGCATGCCACCTACACGCTGCCGAGCCTGTGGGATTTCTTCCAGTCGAACCGCGACAATCACGGCTCCTACTTCTACGACTGGACCACGAGCCACGAGGTGACGTGGCGCAACTTCTATCAGCGCTACATGCGGCTGGTTAACGACTACAAGAATATGGGCGGCCGCGTGACCGCCGGCTCCGATCCGGGCTTCATCTATCAGACCTGGGGCTTCGGCTACATCCTCGAGCTCGAGCTGATGCAGGAGGCGGGCTTCTCGCCGCTCGAAGTGATCGAGGCCGCCACGATCAACGGCGCCCGCACGCTGCACGACCCGAAGAAGCAGGAGCCGCCGTTCGGTCTCGTCCGTCGCGGCATGCTCGCCGATTTGGTGATCGTGCCCGAGAATCCCCTGCAGAACCTCAAGACGCTCTACGGCACCGGCACACCGCGCCTCAACGAGACGACCGGCAAGCAGGACATGGTCGGCGGCGTGCGCTGGACGATCAAGGATGGCATCGTCTACGACGCCAAGGCCCTGCTCGCCGACGTCGCTGCGATGGTGGCGGCCGAAAAGGCGAAGCGAGCGCAGTCCACGCCCAACCAATAACCGGGCAGCCCCCAACCTAATAGCCGTCATCCCGGCGAAGGCCGGGATGACGGGCAATATAGCGTCAGGCTCTAGTCGTACTTGCCGCCGGGCGGCGGGCCGTCGCCGCCCTTGCGCGGCTGGCTGATCGCGAGCGGGTCGCTCGCCGGGAACGTCTCGTCGACATTGATGTCGAGGCGCGCATCGCGGTCCCGCGGATCGTCCTTCAGCCGCTCGTCGCATTCGGCATCGAGCGCGTTGAGCATCGATCCCTGCAGCGGCACATGGGCTTGCGCCTTCGGCCGCCCCGTTTCCGGGTCGGTGAGTTGCTCGACGATGTTGGGCCGTTCGCCCTCTTGCTTCTTCTCGTCCATCATTCTGCTTTCGCGACCTTTGCTCCGGAACATACGCGCGGGCCGGACGCTCGTTCCCCCGGAGCCTGTGCTTGTGCTAGGCGTTCGCAGACGAGAACGGTGAAGCCGGAGGCCGAATGGGCAAGAAGAACAAGGGCGACGCCAAGCGCGTCAAAGTATCGATCCCCGCCGATCTGGCGGACGCCGTCGAGGCGACCGGCGCCGACCTCGACGAGACCGTCGAGCAGCTGCTGCGCGAGGCGTTCGAACGCCCGGGCGGCGACCGTAAGGGCCGCCTCACCGGCTTCATCCAGGAGCTCGCCGGTCCGCACCTGCCGCAGCTCGAGGCGATCGCCAAGGACGTCGCCTCGAAGGTCGCGAAGGACGTCGCCACCGCTGCCGCCACCGCCGCGCTCGCGGCGTTCACCGCCAAGACCGTCGCGGAAAAGGATAAATCCGCCGAGCCGGAGGCGAAACGATCCCCTCGCAATGGCGGACCCAAGCTCCCATCTGGCGACAGCTGACGCCCGCGCCTTGACACTTGTGCCCGGCTGCGTCACGTCATTTTCGGCGAGAACACAGCGGGAACAGGCATGCTGAGTCACATTTCGATTCGCGGCGCGCGCGAGCACAATCTCAAGGGCGTCGACCTCGACATTCCGCGCGACAAGCTCGTCGTCATCACTGGCCTCTCCGGCTCGGGCAAATCCTCCCTGGCCTTCGACACCATCTACGCCGAAGGGCAGCGCCGCTACGTCGAGTCGCTCTCCGCCTACGCGCGCCAGTTCCTCGAGCTGATGCAGAAGCCCGACGTCGATCATATCGAGGGGCTGTCGCCCGCCATCTCGATCGAGCAGAAGACGACGTCGAAGAACCCGCGCTCGACCGTCGGCACCGTCACCGAGATCTACGATTATATGCGCCTCCTGTGGGCGCGCATCGGCGTGCCCTACTCGCCCGTCACCGGCGAGCCGATCGCGGCGCAGCAGGTCAGCCAGATGGTCGACCGCGTGATGGAGCAGCCCGAGGGCACGCGCCTGTTCCTGCTCGCCCCCGTCGTGCGCGGCCGCAAGGGCGAGTACCGCAAGGAATTCGCCGAGTGGAAGAAGGCGGGCTTCCAGCGGGTCAAGGTCGACGGCGAATTCTACGACATCGACGAGGCCCCCACCCTCGACAAGAAGTACAAGCACGACATCGATGTCGTCGTCGACCGCGTCGTGGTGCGCGAGGGCATCGAGACGCGGCTGGCCGACAGCTTCGAGACCGCGCTCCGCCTCGCCGAGGGCCTCGCCATCATCGAGTTCACCGACCCGAAGGATGAATCGGGCCAGCCCGCCCGTATCCTCTTCTCGGAAAAGTTCGCCTGCCCGGTCTCCGGCTTCACCATCCCCGAGATCGAGCCGCGCCTTTTCTCGTTCAACTCGCCCCACGGCGCCTGCCCGAGCTGCGACGGCCTCGGCGAGAAGCTCTACTTCGACCCCGAGCTCGTCGTCCCCAACGAGAACCTGTCGATCCAGGACGGCGCGGTAATGCCGTGGGCGAAGTCGAACCCGCCCTCGCCCTATTACATGCAGGTGCTCTCCAGCATCGCGCGCCACTTCAAGGCGAGCATCAAGACGCCGTGGAAGGACCTGCCGCCCGAGATGCAGGCGACCGTCCTGCACGGCTCGCAGGGCCAGCCGCTCACGCTCGTCTTCGAGGACGGCCGCAAGACCTACGAGGTGAAGAAGCCCTTCGAAGGCGTGCTCGCCAACGTCGAGAAGCGCTGGCGCGACACCGAAAGCACCACCGTCAAGGACGACCTCTCCCAGTACCAGGCCGCCCGCCCCTGCGAGGTGTGCAACGGCGCGCGTCTGAAGCCCGAGGCGCTGGCGGTGAAGATCGAGGGCGAGACCATCGCGGACGCCACCCGCCGCCCCGTCTCGGAGGCCTATGAGTGGGCCCGCACCCTCGCCGACAAGCTCAGCCCGAAGGACCGTCAGATCGCCGAGCGCGTGATGAAGGAGATCGTCGAGCGGCTCGGCTTCCTGTGCAACGTCGGCCTCGAATATCTCAACCTCGACCGCAAGTCGGGCACGCTGTCGGGCGGCGAGAGCCAGCGCATCCGCCTCGCCTCGCAGATCGGCTCGGGCCTCTCGGGCGTGCTCTATGTCCTCGACGAGCCGTCGATCGGCCTCCACCAGCGCGACAACGACCGCCTGCTCGAGACTCTCAAGCGCCTGCGCGACCTCGGCAACACCGTGCTCGTCGTCGAGCATGACGAGGATGCGATCCGCACCGCCGACCATGTCATCGACATGGGCCCCGGCGCCGGCGTCCACGGCGGCGAGGTCATCGCCGAAGGCCCGCTCGCCGCGATCCTCGACAATCCGAACAGCATCACCGGCGACTATCTCGCCGGCCGCCGCATGGTCCCCGTGCCGGCCAAGCGCCGCAAGGGCAACGGCCGGCACCTCAAGGTGAAGGGCGCGCGCGGCAACAACCTGCAGAACGTCTCGGCCGACATCCCGCTCGGCACCTTCACCTGCGTCACCGGCGTCTCGGGGAGCGGCAAGTCGACCTTCACGATCGACACGCTCTATGCGGCCGCCGCACGCTTCCTCAACGGCGCGCGCCTCCACGCCGCGCCGCACGATGCGATCCAGGGCCTCGAATATCTCGACAAGGTGATCGACATCGATCAGTCGCCGATCGGCCGCACCCCGCGTTCGAACCCGGCGACCTACACCGGCGCCTTCACGCAGATCCGCGACTGGTTCGCCGGCCTGCCGGAATCGAAGGCGCGCGGCTATCAGCCCGGCCGCTTCAGCTTCAACGTCAAGGGCGGCCGCTGCGAGGCGTGCAAGGGCGACGGCCTCCTCAAGATCGAGATGCACTTCCTGCCCGACGTCTACGTCACCTGCGACGTCTGCCACGGCAAGCGCTACAACCGCGAGACCCTGGAGGTCACCTTCAAGGGCAAGAGCATCGCCGACGTGCTCGACATGAACGTCGAGGAGGCGGTCGAGTTCTTCAAGGCGGTGCCGTCGATCCGCGAGAAGATGGCGATGCTGCACGAGGTCGGCCTCGGCTACGTCAAGGTCGGCCAGCAGGCGACGACGCTCTCCGGCGGCGAGGCGCAGCGCGTGAAGCTCGCGAAGGAGCTGTCGCGCCGCGCCACCGGCAACACGCTCTACATCCTCGACGAGCCGACCACCGGCCTTCACTTCGAGGACGTGCGCAAGCTCCTTGAGGTGCTGCAGACGCTCGTCGACCAGGGCAACACCGTCGTCGTGATCGAGCATAATCTGGAGGTCATCAAGACCGCCGACTGGATCATCGACTTGGGGCCCGAAGGCGGCACCAAGGGCGGCGAGATCGTCGCGACGGGTACGCCGGAAGCCGTCGCCGCGAACCCGCGCAGCCACACGGGGGCGTATCTCAGGCCGCTGCTGGAGAAGAAGCCGGAGCCGGCGCAGCGGGTGGCGGCGGAGTAGTTCGATCTGCCAGATTGAGGGCTAGCATCGGAGTTATTGGTATTTTGATTACATAACAGGGAATCTGCTAGCGCTTGAGATAGAACAGGGGGGCGCGAGACATGACAGAGCATCTAGACCACTCCGAACAGCCTTCGGGGAAAGCACATGCAAGTAATGCAGCTGAGTGCGGCATTATCATGCCCATTTCTCCCACTGCGGATCATGACGCAAGTCATTGGGCTGATGTACAGGAGCTACTTCACCGCGCAGTCAGATTTGCAGGCCTAGAGCCGAAGAATGTGTGGGCAGGCTCAACAATCGACCGAATCACCCCTCGAATTCTTGGAAACCTATTCTCAGTTCCAATTGCTGTATGCGATATAACGGATTTAAATCCGAACGTAATGCTTGAGCTAGGCATGCGGCTGACCACAAAAAAGCCGACCATAATAGTCGCCGAGCATGGAAGCCGTATACCATTCGACATCCGTGACTTTGAAGCTATATTCTATCCGGCAGGTCTAAATATTTTGAAGTCTGAGAAATTTATAGCAGAGCTAACTGAGCAGATAACCGCAAAATATAACGCATTTGTTGAGGGTAATTATCAGCCGTTCCTGCATGGACTAGCGGTAGATTTCTTAGAACCGCGCGGGCAAGCTATTCCGTTTGAGCAACTAGTTGAGCGTAGACTCGACACGATAGTTTCTAAAATCGAGAGCATGACGGCTGCACCAAAGACGCAGCCACAGGCTTCCAACTCAAAATCATCCAATAGCGAATCGGAAATAACATCCGACTTAGTTGTTCAGGCCGATAATAACAGAATAGCAAAGAAAGCAGCTGAGCTTATCAATAATAAATTAGGGTTCCAAGGATCCATTTACAACAACTGTTTTGCCATGCCATTTTCCATACCGATATCGCCTCCAACCATCAGTACAGTAGAAGAATTACTCAGGGATAATAATATTAAAGCCGTGGTTAAGGTGGAATCCCACGACTTCGATCGATTCGCAAAGGGAATTAAACAGTGAATTACATCTACGTCGTGAATGTAGATGCGGTTTCTAGCGACTGGCGAGCCGACCGTTAGTTTCGTAACAATTCCACTAGCGCCACTTGCACCGCAGTCCCGTCGCAGTCAGTCAGCCGCCCTGCCTTCCGCAGCATCAGTCGCGCATCGAGCGTGAACAGTTTCATCCGCACGACCGACTCCGCTGCCAGTCCCGCCGTTTCGCGGTCGGTGATCGGCACGTCGAGCGGCCAGGGCGCATTCTTCGCGCTGGTGATCATCGCCAGCACGACATGACCCGCCGGTTCGTTAAACGCTGCGCTCGATAGGACAAGCGCGGGCCGGCGCTTGGTAGCGGTGCGGTCGGTGAAGGGGAACGGCACGACGACGGTGTCGAAAGCCTCAAAGGTCACGCCACGCCTCTTCGTCGGCGTCGGATGCCCACTCGTCGAGCGTCGCGCTCACGGCGGCCGCGAACGCGAGGTCGAGCGGCCGCGCCTTGCGCACCCGCGCCTCGCCGTCTGCTGATACTTCCCACGCGATCGCATCGCCGGCCCGGAGCCCGAGCGCCTTGCGCACGTCCGCCGGTACGGTCGCCTGATGCTTCGATGTCAGCCGGCTCGTTTCCATACGTATTACGTAATACGATATTCGTAGCCTAACAACCAGCCCAGACCTGGGCGTCCCATGATCTGTACCTCGACGCCGACCGCGCCTATCTTGATCGGCGTATCAGGGAAGAAACGGCTGGCGAGCATGGCATCGACATCCTCGAAGGATAAGCGCCCCTTCACGCTCGAGGAGTTCGGGCGGGACGTGCTGCGCCGCCGCGAGGCCGCTGGCAATCCCGAGGTGCCGCGCAACAGCGGCACGCGCCGCACCGCCTCCAAGCGCGCGCTGCTCGACGCCATCGCCGCCACCGGCAAACGCTGGTAGCGCCGGCTCCAACGGCGCGCCCGCACGTTACGCGGGCATGTGCACCCACTATCGCGTCACCTCCGATCCCGAGAAGTTGCGCCAGCGCTTCGGCGTGACCGCGACGCGGCGCGCCAATCTGCCGCCGTTCGACGACATCTTCCCCAACCGCGAAGGCCCCGTCGTCCGCGCCGATGCCGAAGGCCGGCGCGAGATCGCCACCTTGCTCTGGGGCTTCCCGCCGCCGGACGGCAACGGCCAGCCGGTGGTGAACGTCCGCAACCTCGCCTCACCCTTCTGGCGCACCTGGCTGTCTAAGCCGGCGCAGCGCTGCCTCGTCCCTGTCGACCGCTTCTCCGAGTGGGCCTCGACGCCCGATCCCGCCACCGGCCGCAAGAAGAAGGTCTGGTTCGCGCTGAAGGACGGTGAGCCCTTCGCCTTCGCCGGCATCTGGCGCCCCGGCTTGCGTGCGGACGAGCCCGCCCGCTACGCCTTCCTCACCACCATGGCCAACGCCTTCGTCGCGCGTGTCCACCCCAAGGCCATGCCCGTCATCCTGGCGCCTGCCGATTACGACCGCTGGCTCACCGCCCCCACCCCCGAGATCACCCCGCTCGCCCGCGCCTATCCGGATGCGGAAATGACCCTCGTCGAAGGCTGAGGCCGCGGGGCCGGACGGTGCCCCTCAAGCGGCGGAGCGTCTGGGGCCGCCGCCCGATCCATGCTATAAGCAAAAGCATCACGCGTTTTTGCCCCAAGCTCCGCGTGACCGAGAGACCGCCCGCGCTCCCGCTTGCTCTCAGGAGTGGCGCCATGGACCTCAACTATCTCTACCAGCGCCAGCAGCTGTCGCTCATGCAGGCCGATGCCGCCGCCTCGCCCGCCGCGCGCACCGCGCACCTCGCCCGCGCCGCCTGCTACGGCCGGCTGATCGACGACGCCCGCCGCGCCGGCGGCCAGTCCGACGGCAACGACGACACCCCCGTCTGCCCGCTCCCTCCATATCCGG
>JAEZQR010000084.1 GCA_023413015.1 Pseudomonadota bacterium | reverse complement strand
CATCGGGCCCAACCCTCCGTCGTCGGATCAAGATGGTAACATTTATTACTGGCATGAACGAGGGGCGAATGGGGGCGGCGCCGTTAGTGCGGCGATGCAGAGGCGCGGAAGCGCCTTGACGGAGGGAACCGCATCGGCTGGGATGCCGTTGGGGGCGACAGGTTAGCGTGCGTATGGGAGTCGCCGCCTCGGTTCGAAGGACGAACGATGGCGAAGTTCCTGCGTACCCTGATGGGCCTTGAGGTCATCCGCGAGCGCTGGCTGGCAATCCTCATCACCTATTCGGTAGCCCAAGCCTGCGGGATGAAGGGCCTGCTCTATCTTGAGCAATATCATCACAGCTGGTTCGGCTGGATGCTGTTCGCACTGTCGCCGCTCACCGCGGTCGTGGTCGGCGTCAACCTGTTCGCGCTGACTCGGCACCGCGCGGCGGAGCCAAAGAGCGCGTAGCCGTCGGCGCGAGGCTGCACGGTCAGAGCGGCAGGTTGATCGGTGGAAAGTCCGCCAGCACGCACTGCGTTGGGATCGACGCGAGCACGATCCGTGTCGCCAGTGCCATCAGCAGCCCAGCCGCCGACATCGCGATGCCGATGTTGGCGAAGAGAACCGGATCGCCATCCTGCGATCCCCAGGTCTTGAGCCATGCCATGCCACAACCCTCCAGATCCCCGCCGCTTCTAGGCGGCCCGGAGCAGGATCAGTAAAATCACCACAACACCGCCTACGACGAGGTAAGGCAGGCTTGAGGACCAGTCGAATTGGAAGCTGCCGATGTCGTGCTTCGCCGGTGCAAGCAAGAGAGCGTATTCCATTGTGGTCCATCCCTGCGCTGCCCGAGGAAGAAGGTAACACACGCAGCAGCATTGGTGCTTAACCTTAGTTAGCAAATGCTCATTGCCCCGGCTGGGCGTGGGGGTCACGGCTTCGACGCACAGTCGTCGGTGTTGTAGAGCAGCAAGTTCAGGCGCCAGTCGACCTTGCACTTGAGCAGCTGGTCGATGGTGCTTCGGGGATGGGTGACCCTCTCGGTGTAAACGAGATGCTCTATCGATCGGTGTGAACCGGCAACTCCTGGTGCCACAAACCAGTGCGCCGGTTTGCTAAACCGTTATGCGGAGCGTCAGCTTCCCAAGCTGAATGTCTATGCGTGACCTGCCGGCGCCTGCGTCCTGAACACGGTGTCTAGGTTTTTAGGATTCGAATCCCTCCGACATCACAAAGCTGCGGTTTTTGGTGCCGCCATCCAATGAAGCACGCCGCCCTTTCGCCGTGAAAGGACGGGTTCGCTGGTAAGTGGTAGCAGCGGGCAGATTTGACCTGCCGACCTCCGGGTTATGAATCCGGCGACCCTCTGTTTCCAAAGCAGATGCGCTACTGATTAAAAGTCAGTTGCTAGTGCAACGGTTTACAAAACCGCTGTGGGCTCGAATCCTGCCTGGGAAGTCGAAATGCAGCGGAGTCGGCGGAAGCGGGCAAGGGGAGTGTGCCTTCCCTTGTCTATAACCAACAAGGTTCAATGCCGATTTTGGAGTGGATGCCCCGCGTGGATTCGAACCACGATTGACGGAGTCAGAGTCCGTAGTCTTACCATTAGACGACGGGGCAGCGCGGGCGGCTAGATAGGTGGCGCCGCACCGGCTGTCAACGCCGTTGCACGGCTTGGCGGCGCCTTGGTTGCGCTTACTCAATGATGACATTAGCTTGTCGCCAAGTGCCGGCGCCGGTTTCGCGCCGGTTGGAGTTACGAAGACCATGGCGACGATCATGCCATCCGACACCGGGCGCGTGCCGCGCCCGACCCCATCGGCACCGCCGAACATGGGCGACATGCGCCGGCAGCGGCGCGCCTATGCCGCGCTCGACCTCGGCACCAACAACTGCCGCCTGCTGATCGCGCGGCCGGCGCGACAGGGCTTCTATGTCGTCGATGCCTATTCGCGGATCGTGCGCCTCGGCGAGGGGCTGATCCAGAGCGGGCGGCTTTCCGACGCAGCGCAGGAGCGCGCGGTCGAGGCACTCAAGGCCTGCGCCGAGAAGCTGCGGCGGCGCGAGGTCCATATCGCGCGCAGCGTCGCGACCGAGGCCTGCCGCCGCGCGACGAACGGCGCGGCGTTCATCGAGCGCGTCTATGCGGAAACCGGCATCGCGCTCGACGTTATCACGGCTGCTGAGGAAGCGCGGCTGGCCGTCCTCGGCTGCCAGTCGCTGATCGAGCCGCGCCACGATCAGGCGCTGGTATTCGACATCGGCGGCGGCAGTACCGAGCTGAGCCTCGTCGATATCGACCGTTTCGGGGAGACGAGCATCCAGGCATGGACGAGCGTGCCGTGGGGCGTCGTGTCGCTGGCGGAGACCGAGCCGCTGAACCACGCCACCAAGGCGGAGCGGCTCGAATCCTACGGCCGCATGCGGCAGCGGGTGATGGAGCATCTGAGCGTCTTCGCCAAGGAGATCGCCGACAAGCTCGATCCGGCCGGATTCCAGATGCTGGGCACGTCGGGGACGATCACCACGCTCGCCAGCCTGCACCTCGGGCTGCCGACCTATGACCGGCGGCAGGTCGATGGCTGCTGGGTGCCGCAGGTTTCGATGCGCGGCATCTCGGCGATGCTGTCGGAGCGGTCGCCCGAGGAACGGGCGCAGGTCGCGTGCATCGGGACCGAGCGGGCCGACCTCGTCGTCGCCGGCTGCGCGATTCTCGAGGCGATCCTCGATTCCTGGCCGGTTGAGCGGCTGCGGGTCGCCGACCGCGGTATCCGCGAGGGCATCCTGCGGACGCTGATGGCCCGCGACGGACATTACGTCTGATGGGACGTTCACCCAGCGGACGCTCACAAGGGGGGCGGGCGCGCGTGAAGACCGCGCGCGGCCGTACCGCCGCATCGACGCGCTGGCTCGAACGCCAGCTCAACGACCCTTACGTTAAGGCCGCCAAGAGCGAGGGCTACCGCTCGCGCGCGGCCTACAAGCTTCTCGAGCTCGACGAGCGCTTCAAGCTGCTCGGCCATGCGCAGCGAGTCATCGACCTGGGGGCGGCGCCGGGCGGGTGGACGCAGGTGGTGCTCAAGCGTCGCCCGAAGGCGCGCGTCGCGGCGATCGACCTGCTGCCGATGGACCCGATCCCCGGCGCGACGATTTTCGAGAAGAACTTCCTCGACGAGGATGCCGAGGACAAGCTGCGCGAGGCGCTCGACGGGCCGCCCGACCTCGTCATGTCCGACATGGCAGCGAACACGGTCGGCCACCGCCAGACCGACCAGCTCCGCACCATGGCGCTGGTCGAGGCCGCGATCCATTTTGCGACCCAGGTGCTGGCGCCCGGCGGCGCCTTCATCGCGAAGGTGTTCGCCGGCGGCGCCGACCCGGCGCTCGTCGCCGAGCTCAAGCGCCACTTCACCAGCGTCAAACATGCCAAGCCGCCGGCGAGCCGCAAGGAATCGTCGGAGTGGTATGTGATCGCCCAAGGGTTCAAGGGCGCTGGTTGAACCTTGGTTCGCAGCCTGCCAAAAGCGCGTTAATCGTTGGGTTATAGAGGAGACTGCGGATGCGCGTTGCCGCTCTCGCACTTGGCTGTTCGTTGGCGGCGCTGCTCGCCGCCTGCTCGGGTGCGCCTGTCGAAGCTTCGGCGCCGGCAGCCAAGGCCCCTCAGGGCATCGCGGTTGGTGAGCCCGCGCCCGGCCTGATCGAGGTGGGGCAGCTCAAGCGCGATACCGAGATTTTGGCATCCGACGAATTCGAGGGGCGCGAGCCCGGCACGGCCGGCGAGGAAAAGACGGTCAGCTACATCGCCGATCGAATGGCTAAGATCGGCCTCAAGCCGGGTGCCGGCGGCTCCTGGTACCAGCAGGTGCCGCTGGTGACGATGACCACTGACCCGAAGCGCGCCGACCTGCGCGTCGGCGGTGCGGTGTACAAGTACGGCAGCGACGTGGTGCTGTGGACCAAGCGCCAGCAGCCACAGGTCAGCCTGAGCAATTCGGACCTCGTGTTCGTCGGCTACGGCGTCAACGCGCCCGAGCGGAACTGGAACGACTATGCCGGCGTCGACGTGAAGGGGAAGACGGTCGTCATCCTCATCAACGACCCGGACTGGCAGAACAAGCCGGGTGAGGGGCCGTTCGAAGGCCGCAACATGACCTATTACGGCCGCTGGACCTACAAGTACGAGGAAGCGGCGCGCCAGGGCGCGGCGGGTGCGATCATCATCCATGACACCGAGCCGGCCGCCTATGGCTGGGCGACGGTCGAATCGAGCTGGACCGGCCCGCAGATCGATATGGATCGCGCGAACAAGGGTATGGACCGCACGGTGGTCGAAGGGTGGATCACCAAGGACGCCGCCGCCAAGATGTTCGCGGCAGCCGGTCAGGACCTCGCCAAGCTCGCCGAGGCGGCCAAGCAGCCTGGTTTCAAGGCCGTGCCGCTCAAGGCGAAGGCGAGCGCTTCGCTGAGCAACGAGATCAAGCGCTACGGGTCACGGAACGTCGTCGGCGTGCTTCCGGGCAAGTCGCGGCCGAACGAATATGTGCTCTACTCGGCGCACTGGGACCACCTCGGCCACTGCACGCCGGATAAGACGGGCGACGACATCTGCAACGGCGCACTCGACAACGCCACCGGCATTGCCGGTCTGCTCGGCCTCGCCGACGCCTTCGTCAAGACCGGCCAGCCCGAGCGTTCGGTGGTCTTCCTGGCAGTGACCGGGGAGGAGGCCGGGCTGCTCGGTTCCGAATATTATGCCGCGAACCCGCTATTCCCGCTGGCACAGACCGTCGGCGGCATCAACATGGATGGCCTCAACATCTTCGGGCCGACGAACGACGTGGTGGTGATCGGCGGCGGCAAGTCCGAAC
>JAEZQR010000257.1 GCA_023413015.1 Pseudomonadota bacterium | reverse complement strand
CCCAGGTCGTCGATGAAGCTCGCGTCTTCGGTGACCTTGTCGGCCTCGACGCCCAGGTGCTCAACAACGATCTTCTTAACGCGCTCTGCGACGTCGCTCATGAGATGCCCCTTCAATGTAATATGGGTTTAGTCCCTGCCACTAGCTTCGCGCCTCAACGCTGGCAAGCCCCCGACGTTGCGGCGACGATCATCAGATCATCGCCATTCCGCCGTTGACGTGCAGCGTCTGGCCGGTGACGTAGGACGCTTCCTTCGAGGCGAGATAGACGACGGCGGCCGCGATCTCGTCGCCCGTGCCCATGCGGCCGGCGGGGATGCGGGCATTGAGCGCTTCCTTCTGCGCGTCGGGCAGCGCGTCGGTCATCGCCGAGGTGATGAAGCCGGGCGCGACGCAGTTCACGGTGACGTTGCGGCTCGCCACCTCCTGCGCCAGCGCCTTCGACATGCCGATGAGGCCAGCCTTCGACGCGGCATAGTTCGCCTGCCCCGGATTGCCGGTGACGCCGACGACCGAGGTGATCGAGACAATGCGGCCGAAGCGCGCCTTCATCATCGGCTTCAATGCGGCGCGCGCGAGGCGGAAAGCGGCTTCGAGGTTGACGCGGATCACCTGATCCCACTCCTCGTCCTTCATGCGCATCGCGAGGTTGTCGCGCGTGACGCCGGCATTGTTAACGAGGATGTCGAGGCCGCCCATCGCCTCCACCGCCTGCGGCACGAGCGCGTCGACCGCGGCGGCGTCAGACAGATTGCAAGGCAGCACCACCGCTTCGTTGCCGATCTCGTCGGCGAGCCCCTGCAGCACCTCGGCGCGGGTGCCGGACAGCGCCACGCGGGCGCCCTGCGCCGCCAACGCCCGGGCCACGGCCGAGCCGATGCCGCCACTCGCGCCGGTGACCAGCGCCTTCATGCCAGTGAGGTCAAACATCCGTGTCTCCTTATAGCGTGGCGGCGAACGCCTCGATGTCGGCCATCGTCACGAGGCTGACGGCCGTGGCATCGGGCTCGATGCGCTTGATCATGGGGCCGAGCACCTTGCCGCCGCATTCGACGAAATTCGCGACGCCGAGTCCCGCCATCGCCGACACGCTCTCGCGCCAGCGCACCATGTCGGTGACCTGCTCGACGAGCAGCCGGCGGATCTCGTCGGGCGAGGCAACCGGCGCGGCCGTCACGTTGGCGACGAGCGGCACGAACGGCGCCTTGACGTCCGCTTCGGCCAGCGCCTTCGCCATCGCCTCGGCGGCCGGCTGCATTAGCGTGCAGTGGAAGGGCGCGGAGACCGGGAGCAGGATCGCGCGCTTGGCGCCCTTGCCCTTGGCGATCTCGATCGCGCGCTCGACCGCGGCCTTGTGCCCGGAGACGACGACCTGGCCCGGCGCATTGTCGTTCGCCGCCGAGCAGACCTCGCCCTGCGCCGCCTCTGCCGCGGCGGCCTGCGCCGCTTCGAGGTCGAGCCCGAGCAGCGCGGCCATCGCGCCCTCGCCCACCGGAACGGCAGCCTGCATCGCCCGGCCGCGCAGCTTCAGGAGGCGCGCGGTGTCCGACAGCGTCAGCGCACCGGCGGCGCAGAGCGCGCTGTACTCGCCGAGCGAATGGCCGGCGACATAGTCGGCCTTGTCGGCCAGCCGCACGCCGCCGGATTCGAGCACGCGCAGCGCCGCGATCGAGGCCGCCATGATCGCCGGCTGCGCATTCTCGGTCAGCGTCAGCTCGTCTTCCGGGCCTTCGAACATCAGGCGCGACAGCTTCTGGCCGAGGGCGTCGTCGACTTCCTCGAACACCTCGCGCGCGGCGGCCGATGCATCGGCCAGCGCCTTGCCCATGCCGATCGCCTGGCTCCCCTGCCCCGGAAACACGAATGCGCGGCTCATGCCTTCTCCCTTGGTTCTGCTCGTGCCGCGACTTACGGCGGGCGCCGGGCCCGCGCAAGCCGCGCAGCAATCTAACTATTTGCGTCGCCGTCACGTTTCGATAATGTCCCCCCGCTTTGCGGGACGGGCACGGTTGTGCCGTTCATCCGGCGGCCATGCTAACTATGTATAGTGGGATAGAGATTGTCCCACCGGCATAGGCGGTGGTGACCTGAGGGAGTGCCGGCGTACCAGGCCCGCGGCACGGATAAGGAAGAGGATCGACATGAAGCTTGTTTCCCGTCTCGCCCTCGTCGCGGCCCTTGGGCT
Organism: Pseudomonadota bacterium; assembly: GCA_023413015.1. GTDB lineage: Bacteria > Pseudomonadota > Alphaproteobacteria > Sphingomonadales > Sphingomonadaceae > Sphingoaurantiacus. The sequence goes on along the minus strand of JAEZQR010000257.1, from coordinate 4,173 downwards.
TGCCGCGCCGCTCGGCTCGACCGCTTTCGCTCAGGCGCTGTCGCCGGCCGTCGGCAAGCCGCTGCAGACGGCGTCGAACGCCGCCCGCTCGGGCAACATGGCCGCCGCGAACGCTGCGATCGGTCAGGCCCGCGCCGCCGCCAAGACCGCGGAAGAACGACGGAAGGTCGCCGAGATGGCCGCCTTCGTCTACACGCGCGGCAACCGCTTCGCCGATGCGGCCCGCGAACTCGAGTCGGTCGGCGCTTCGCCGCGCCAGCTCGCGCCGCTCTATTACCGCGCCGGCCAGTTCGACAAGGCGATCGCCGCCGCGAACAAGGCCGGTGGCACTGACATGCAGGTGATCGTCGGCCAGTCCTATCTGCGCACCGGCAAGTTCGACCAGGCGACCAAGGTTTACCAGCGCCTTGCCGCGAGCAACCCGAAATATCTCGAGAACCTGGCGGCCGCCCAGTACAAGTCGGGCGACAAGAAGGCCTATCTCGCCACCACCGAAAAGCTGATCAAGTTCGACCCGTCGCCGGCGCGTTGGAAGACGCTGCTCCTCGACCTCAAGGGCGCTCAGATGCCGCGCGAGGCGAAGCTCGCGCTGTTCCACCTGATGGCGCAGACCAACAATCTGTCGAGCCCGGCCGACTACCAGGAGTTCGCCAAGCTGGCGGTGATCGCGAACCAGTCCGGGGCCGCCAAGGCGGCGCTCGACAAGGCGAAAGCCGCGAACGCGCTCGGCAACGACGCGATGACGACGACGCTCGTCACCGAGACGAACAAGCGCGCGGCGCAGGCGCAGGCGAGCCTCGCCAAGCTGCCGAAGACCCCGGCGGGCCAGTATCAGGCCGGCAACATCCTGTTCGGCGCCGGCAACTATCCGGCCGCCGTCGCCGCGTTCGATGCCGCCGCCAACGGCACCGGCACCCAGGCCGACTCCGCGAAGCTCTACAAGGGCATCGCGCAGGTCCGCGCGGGTCAGGCGGGCGCGGCGCGTCAGACGTTCGCCGCCATCCCGGCGACCAGCAACCTGAAGGACGTCGCATCGCTCTGGGCGCTCTATGCGAGCACGCGCGCCTAAGCAGGCCTAAGCGGGGTTGAACTCAACCTCGGATTGCGTCATAGGGCGCACCGGTTCCGGCGGCAGCTAACCCTGCCGCCGGTTTCCGTTTGAGCCGGCCAGTAGGCACGTGAAGCGTGCCGCACCAGCGGCTCAGCTTTTGAAGAAAGCCGGAGGGGCGTCGGATGGGCCGGCGCCAGCGATCGGCACAGAGGAGAGAATACATGCCGTTCTACGAGCATGTCTTCCTGGCGCGCCAAGATTTGGCGACGAACCAGGTCGACGGCCTCTCGGAGGCCTTCACCAAGGTCATCGAAGACAATCAGGGCAAGGTGACGAAGACCGAATATTGGGGTCTGCGCAACCTGGCCTACCGCATGAGCAAGAACCGCAAGGCGCACTATGTGCTCTTGAACATCGAAGCGCCGGCTCCGGCCGTCGCCGAGCTCGAGCGCCAGGTGGGTCTGAACGAGGACGTGATCCGCTACCAGACCATCCGCGTCGATGCGCTCGAGACCGAGCCATCCGCGATGATGCGCAAGAGCGACCGCGGCGATCGTGATGACCGTGGCGGCCGTGGCGGCCGTGGCGGTGGCTTCCGCGGCGACCGTGGCCCGCGCGAGGATCGCGGTCCGCGTGGCGATTTCGGCGGTGACCGCGGCGAGCGCGCTCCGCGCGCAGCGGCCGAGCAGGAGTAATCGAACATGGCACGGCCATTTTTCCGTCGGCGCAAGAGCTGCCCCTTCTCGGGCGCCAACGCACCGAAGATCGACTACAAGGACGTCCGCCTGCTCCAGGGCTTCGTCTCGGAGCGCGGCAAGATCGTCCCGAGCCGTATCACGGCGGTGTCCGCCAAGAAGCAGCGCGAGCTGGCGAAGGCGATCAAGCGCGCCCGCCATATCGGCCTGCTCCCGTACCTCGTGAAGTAAGGAGGCGAGCATGGCAGCCATGGATGTGATCCTGCTCGAGCGCGTCGAGAAGCTCGGCAACATCGGCGACGTCGTCGCGGTGAAGCCCGGTTTCGCGCGCAATTTCCTCCTGCCGCGCGGCAAGGCGCTGCGCGCCAACGAGGCGAACAAGAAGCGCTTCGAAGCCAACCGCGCGCAGATCGAGGCGGACAACGCCAAGCGGCGCGAGACGGCCGAGAAGGACTCGAAGGGCCTTGAGGGCAAGTCGGTCGTCCTGATCCGTCAGGCGTCGAACACCGGCGCGCTCTACGGCTCGGTGTCGGCCCGCGACCTCGCCGAGGCGCTCGTCGCCGACGGCGCCAAGGTGGCGAAGTCGCAGATCGTGCTCGACCGCCCGATCAAGTCGATCGGCGTCTACGACGTGCGCGTCGCGCTCCACCCGGAAGTGTCGGTGACTGTTCAGGTGAACGTCGCCCGCAGCCCCGAGGAAGCCGACCTGCAGGCGCAGGGCGTCGACGTCGCGGCGCAGTTCTTCGAGCGCGACACCGCCGCGTTCACCGAGGAATACGACCCGAACGCCGAGCCGGGCGCGACCGCGGAAGCAGGTGCGGACGAAGCCGACACCGGTGAAGGCGCGGAGACGACGGAAGCCTAAGCTTTCCCAGTCCAACAATCAGACGGCCGCGCAGCAATGTGCGGCCGTTCTGCTTTGGCGGCAGACCTCGGTTGGCAGAAGTGGCCCGACCTGCGAATGGCGAATATCGCATACGCATCGAGACGGGGCACAGTCATGATCGCACGCCTATTCTCCGCCTTTCTGCTGCTGGTGCTCGCCGCCTGCGCAGGACAGCGCATGCCCGCAACAGGTGCAGCCGGTGTCGCCTTCGTCGGCGCAAACCTGCTTCCGATGACGGGCATCGAACGGCTGCCGGATCAGACCGTGCTCATCAGAAGCGATCACATCGAGAAGATCGGCCCTCGGCGCAGCACGCGCGTCCCTGAAGGCTATAGGGTAATCGATGCGACAGGGCTGACCTTGATGCCGGGTCTGGTCGACATGCATGTCCATGTCGCGAACGCGCCGGGGAACGCCGGGGATGCTGCGGCGCGGGCCCTGAACGTCATGCTCGCTTATGGCGTCACGACGGCGCGCAGCCTGGCCGGCGCACCCGCGCATCCGGCCCTGCGTGCCCGGATCGAGGCCGGCGAAATCGCTGCCCCCCGCCTCTACATCGCGGCGCCAAGCATCAATCCGGACAGCGCCAAGGACGCAGCAGCCGTTCAGGCAATGGTCGAAGCGGCGAGCCGCGACGGTTACGACCTCCTCAAAGTCCATGGCGTTGCCAGCCCCCAGCATTGGGAGGTTCTGCGGGACGCCGGCGCCCGCAAGCGTCTGCCGGTCGCCGGGCATATTCCGGATGAGGTCGGCCTCGACCAAGGGCTCGTCCTGCCATTCCAGGCAGAGCATCTCGACGCCACCATTCCAGCGCTGCTCCCCGAAAACAGCTCGGCGCGCCATGCCGTGCTCGGTCAGGTTCCGCCGGCGAGCGTCGTCGAAGAGGCCGCCAAGGCCGGACCTGACGCTGTAACAGCGCTCGCTGCCAAGGTTGCCAGAACGGGCACCTTCCACACGCCCACGCTCTCGCTCTTCGAGCGCCTCCTCGATGATAGTGTCAGCGCCGATGCCCTGCGTGCCGAACCCGCGATGCGCTACGTGCCGGCCGCAGCACTCGATGCCTGGGCACAGCAGCACAAGCAGATTTCCGCCGACCCCAACACCAGCGGCGAGGCGGCGGTACGCTTCCGCAACCTGCGGCGTGCGATCGTGGCGGCCTACCACAAGGCCGGCGTTCCGATGATGGCGGGCTCCGACTCGGCGCAGGCGTTCCAGCTATGGGGCGACGGCCTGATTCGCGAGATCGAGACGCTGGTTGCCGCGGGCCTGCCGCCGCTTGCGGCGCTGCGGAGCGCAACCGTCGTCCCGCGCGACTATCTGCGCTCGCTGCCGAACGGCGGCTCGGCACTTGGATGGAAGGCCGATTTCGGTACGGTCGAGGAAGGCGCGCGCGCCGACCTCATCCTGCTGGGCAGCGATCCATCGACCAACGTCGCCGCACTTCGCGATCTCAGAGGTGTGATGGCGACCGGCCGCTGGTTCGACCGCCCGGCGCTGGATTCGCTACTGGAGCAGGTAGCCAAGGCCGCGAACCCCTGATG
>JAEZQR010000062.1 GCA_023413015.1 Pseudomonadota bacterium | reverse complement strand
CATAGCAGCGCGCGAGCGCTTCGGCTTCGATTTTCTTGGGCGCCAGGATCGCCTCCGGCGTCTGCGCATGCGTGCAGACGATCAGCGGATCGGCGACCGGCTTCAGCCGCCAGCCGGTGGCGATGCGTATGATCTGGCGCGCGGCATTGTCGCCGTCGCTCCCCGCACAGATCAGCGCCGCGTAAGGGCGCCCCTGGATGTGGTCGAGCACGGGATAATAGCTGCGATCGAAGAAGTCCTTCATCATCCCCGCCACCGCCGCGAGATTCTCGGGCGTCGCGAATACATAGCCGTCCGCCGCCAGCAAATCGCCGGGTCCGGCGTCGACCGCCCGGAGCAGCCGCACCGCTACCTCCCTCTCGCTTCGTGCCCCCTCGGCGGCGGCTTCCGCCATCTGCCGCGTGCCGCCGGTCATGCTGTGGTAGACGATGAGGAGGGTCTTCATGGCACCGCTCTTATAACGTCATCCCGGCGAAGGCCGGGATGACGTGCTCAGGCGTAAGCAGTTGCCTCACCGCATCCGGTAGCGCACCGGCAGCGTCTTGAGCCCGCTGACGAAGTTCGCCCGCGTATTCTTCGGCTCGCCGGCCAGTTCGATCTCGTCGAGGCGCGGCAGCAGTTCGTTGAACAGCGCCCGGATCTCCAGCCTCGCCAGATGCAGCCCGAGGCACAGGTGCACGCCGTGCCCGAAGGCGATGTGCGGGTTGGGCTTGCGGTCGATCCTGAACTTGTAGGGCTCGTCGAACACCGCCTCGTCTCGGTTGCCCGACCAGTAGAACAGCGCCAGCCCATCGCCCGCCTTGATCGTCCTGCCGCCGATCTCACTGTCCTGCGTCGCGGTGCGCATGAAATGCTTCACCGGCGTCACCCAGCGGATCATCTCCTCGACCGCGCCGGGCAGCAGGCTCATGTCGGCCTTGAGCCTCGCCATCTGGTCGGGATTACGGATGAGCTGGAGGAGCCCGCCGCTCGCGGTCGAGCTCGTCGTGTCGTGCCCGGCGGTGGCGATGATGACATAATAGCTCATCGCCTGAAGCTCCCCGATCGGCTGCCCGTCGATCAGGCCGTTGGCGATCACGGTTGCCACGTCGTCCTTGGGATGCGCGCGGCGGTCGGCGGTGATCGCGCCGAAGTAGCGGAAGAACTCCTGCGCCAGCGCCAGCAGGTCCACCTGCGCGTTGCCCGATCCGCCCACCGCATTCGGTCCGGCGGTGATCCGGCTCGACCGCCCGACCACGTCCGGATCCTGCGGGCCGAAGATCTCCTGCGTCATCTTGAGCATCGTCGGCTCGTCCTCGGGCGGCACGCCGAGCAGATGCATGATGACGCGAAGCGGATACCAGAGCGCCACCTCGTTCACGAAGTCGCACTCGGGCCCCATCTCGGCCATGCGGTCGACGTGATCCTTCGCGATCTTTGCGATGTTGGCTTCCATCTTGCGCAGGTTCGGCGGCAGGAACCATTCGTGCGTCAGCCGCCGCAGCTTCATATGCTCGGGGTCATCGAGGTCGACGAGCGTGCGGAACAGGTGCGTGTCGCCGGTGGTGGCCTTGATCCACTCCTCCGACTCGATCGGACCGAGATAGGTGCGCAAGGAGTTCACGAAGCGATCGTTCGCCTTCGACACCGCAGTGATGTCGGCGTGGCGCGTGATCGACCAGAAGGGGCGGAAGCCCTTCGGCTGCGTCCAGTGTACCGGGTCCTCGGCGCGCAGCTTCGCGTAGAGCGCGTGGATCTCGTCCTCGTTGGCGTAGACGTCCGGATTGACGATGGCGTCGTCGATCGTGTCACGCGAGAAGCCGGGGAATTTCGGGTCGGCGTCGGCCATGGCGGGTCCTCCCATGGGCCAGCTTAGCGGCAGCGAGCGGAGCGAATAGCTGCGGCTATGCATAGAAAATCATCCTGCAACTCGCCTTGCCCTCTGCCGTCATCCGGGCCTTCGCCGGGATGATGGGTTCGTGTAGGGACGTGCATCAAGCCTGAAACGTTCCTATGTTGTTCGCATGAGCGCTTCCCCGTCCCGCGTCCGTGTGCTCGTGCTGCAGCATGGGCTGGGCGCGCTCGACTATCGGATGCCCGAGGGGCTGGCGCTCGAACCGGGCGCTATCGTCCGCGTGCCGCTGGGGCCGCGCGAGATCGTCGGGGTGGTGTGGGAGGCGGATAAGCTGCCCGCCAAGGAGGTGCCGGTCGCCAAGCTGCGGCCCGTGCTCGGACGTTACGACGTCGCCCGCATCGAGGCGCCGCTGCGCCGCCTCGTCGAATGGGTTTCCGATTATTATCTCGCGCCGCCGTCGAGCGTGCTGCGCATGGCAGTGTCTTCGCCGACCGCGCTCGAAGGCGCGCGCGAGGTCACCGAATATCGTCCGACCGGCATCGTCCCCGACAGGCTCACGCCACAGCGTGCGCAGGCGCTCGAGAAAATCGAGGGCCGACAAGGGCTGATCCGCGAGCTGGCGCAATATGCCGGTGTGTCGGACGCGGTGATGCGCGGGCTCGCCAACACCGGCGCGCTGGAGGCGATCCGCGTCCCCGCCGACCAGCCGATCCCCGAACCGATCGCCGACTTCATCATCCCGGTGCTCGAGGAGGGCCAGCAACTCGCCGCCAACACGCTCGTCGAGGCAGTGAAGCACAATGGCTTCACCCCGTATCTACTGGACGGCGTGACAGGCTCGGGGAAAACCGAGGTCTATTTCGAGGCGGTCGCCGAAGCGCTGCGGCAGGGCGGGCAGGTGCTGGTGCTCGTGCCCGAGATCGCACTCACCGAGCCGTGGCTGCGCCGTTTCGAGGCGCGTTTCGGCTGCCCGCCGGTCGCCTGGCACTCCGACCTGCGTGCGACCGAGCGGCGGCAGGCGTGGCGTGCCTCCGCGTCCGGCGAGGCGCGCGTGATCGTCGGTGCCCGCTCGGCGTTGTTCCTGCCGTACAGGGACCTGCGCCTGATCGTCGTCGACGAGGCGCACGAGACGAGCTTCAAGCAGGAGGACGGCGTCACCTATCATGCTCGCGACGTCGCCGTGGTGCGCGCGAGCCTTGAAGGCTGCCCGATCGTGCTGGCGACCGCCACGCCTGCGATCGAGACACGTGTCCAGGCCGAACGCGGCCGCTACGTCCATCTGACGCTGCCCCAGCGCTACGGCGGCGCGCAGATGCCGGCGATCGAGACGATCGACCTCCGCAAGATCCCGCCCGCGCGTGGGCGCTGGATCAGCCCACCGCTTCTGAAGGAGCTGGAAGAGACGCTCGATCGCGGCGACCAGGCGCTGCTGTTCCTCAACCGCCGCGGCTACGCACCGCTCACACTGTGCCGCGCCTGCGGCGAGCGGGTCGAATGCCCCAATTGCACCGCTTGGCTCGTCGAGCATCGGCTGACGCGGCGGCTCGCCTGCCACCACTGCGGCTTCGTCACCCCGCCGCCCAAGGCCTGTCCGTCATGCGGGGAGGAGGACAAGCTCGTCCCGTGCGGCCCCGGCGTCGAACGCGTGGCGGAAGAGGTGGCGCAGGTGCTGCCCCACGCGCGCGTGGCGATCGTCACCTCGGACACCATCTGGTCGCCGGCGCGGGCCTCGGCGCTGATCCGCGGCGTCGAGACGGGCGAGATCAACCTGCTGATCGGGACGCAGCTCGTCACCAAGGGCTACCACTTCCCCGACCTGACGCTCGTCGGCGTGGTCGATGCCGACCTGGGGCTTGCCGGCGGCGACCTGCGCGCGGCCGAGCGGACCTATCAGCAGATCGCGCAGGTGGCGGGCCGCGCCGGGCGCGGCGCCAAGCCGGGCCGCGTCTATCTCCAGACGCACCAGCCCGAGGCACGCGTGATCCGCGCGCTCGTCGAGGGCGATGTTGAAGGCTTCTACCAGGCCGAAACGCAGGCGCGGCGCGAACATGCGATGCCGCCGTTCGGCCGATTGGCCGGCATCGTCGTGTCGGGTCCCGACGAGCAGGCGGTGATCGAGACTGCCCGCGCGCTGGGCCGCGCTGCCCCGAACGAGGACGGCATCGCCGTCCTAGGCCCGGCGCCCGCGCCGCTGTCGATGTTGCGCGGCCGGCATCGGCACCGGCTGCTCGTCCATGCCCGCCGCTCGGCCGACCTCCAGTCGACGCTGCGCGATTGGCTCGCCAAGGTCGACGTGCCGTCGAGCGTACGCGTCGCGGTCGACGTGGATCCCTATAGCTTTCTTTAGATCAGTGCTGCGTTGGCGCGCGCACGTCCCGCAGTCGATCGAGCAGCTGCTCCAGCTCCGGATCCGGTGCCGGACCGTCGATCACGGCATCGAGCATTATGCCGACGGCCCGCAGCGTCGCAGGATAGCGACTGTCATACTCAGCGGCGGTGTAGATGTTCTCAAGAAGGAAACGATGAGGCATCGGACCGACGTCGCTGTGAACGGTTCAATACCGAATGGCCGCTAAGCCGTTAAGTTCCTTGAGCTAACGTTACGCGGATTAATCTATGTTAATTTTTTGGGAACGTCCGCCGCACTGGTCTGTTGATGTTGCAGCTCGCACGGTCCCGCCCAACCCCCTCAAAGCGTGCGAGCCCAAGCCCTGCCCCCGAAAGGGGCCGCGACAACCCCAAGCTGTCGCGGCCCCTTTCTCCTTTTCAGGCTTTCTTCTTTTGAGTCTCAGCGTCCGCCGAACGCCTTGACCGATACGCCGGCCGGCTTCTTGCGGCCGAAGCGGCGGCGATGCTGCTGCGGCTGGCCGTTCGGCTGCTGACGATGCGCCTCGTGGCCGCGACCGCGCATCTCGCGCGCCTCGCGAACCGGCACCGGCGGCGCCGACTTCTTGAGCTTCGCGGCTTCCGCCAGGAAGTTCTCCGGCAGCGGCGTGACCGGCACCTTCTGGCGCGTCAGCTTCTCGATGTCGCGCAGGTACGGACGCTCGTCGTCGGCGCAGAAGGAGATGGCGAGCCCCGCCGCGCCCGCGCGCGCGGTACGCCCGATGCGGTGGACATATTGCTCCGGCACGTTCGGCAGCTCGAAGTTGACGACGTGCGTCACGCCCTCGACGTCGATGCCGCGCGCGGCGATGTCGGTCGCGACCAGCACCCGGCTCTCACCGGTGCGGAAGCGGGCGAGCGCGCGCTCGCGCTGCGGCTGGCTCTTGTTGCCGTGGATCGCGTCGGCCTGGATGCCGGCGCCCATCAGGTGCCGCACCACGCGGTCGGCGCCGTGCTTGGTGCGCGTGAACACCAGCGTCCGCTCGAACGAGGGATCGCGCAGCGACAGCGTGAGCAGCGCCTGCTTCTCCATCTGGTTGACGAAGGTCACGCGCTGCTCGACGCGCTCGGCCGTCGTCGCGACCGGCGTCACCGCCACCTTGACCGGATCGGTCAGGAACTTGTCGGCGAGCTCGGCGATCGTCTTCGGCATGGTGGCCGAGAAGAACAGGCTCTGGCGCCGGCGCGGCAGCAGCGGCACGATGCGCTTCAGCGCGTGGATGAAACCGAGGTCGAGCATCTGGTCGGCCTCGTCGAGCACGAACACCTCGACGTCGCGCAGCTGGAGCGCGCGCTGGTCGATCAGGTCGAGCAGGCGGCCCGGGGTGGCGACGAGGATGTCGACGCCGCGCTCGAGCTGGCGGATCTGCCGGTTGATCGGCACGCCGCCGAACACGGTCGCGATCGACAGCTTCATGAAGCGGCCATAAGCGCGCGCCGAATCGGCGATCTGGCTCGCCAGCTCGCGCGTCGGCGACAGCACGAGCATGCGGCAGCCCTGCCGCGGCAACGGGCGCGGGTTCTCACCGAGCTTGTGCAGCGACGGCAGCGTGAACGCCGCGGTCTTGCCGGTGCCGGTCTGTGCGATGCCGCAGATGTCGCGACCCGCGAGCAGGTGCGGAATCGCCTGCGCCTGGATCGGCGTCGGCGTCTCATAGCCCTCAGCCGCGAGCGCCTTCTGGATCGGCTCGGCGAGACCGAAGTCGGAGAATTTCGTCATGTAAAACCTTTGAATACGTACATACCCAGCGCCCACCCGACATACGGATGG
>JAEZQR010000023.1 GCA_023413015.1 Pseudomonadota bacterium | reverse complement strand
CGGGCGTGGTGATCGAGAAGGCGGCGATGTCGCCGGCCTTGAAGCCGGGCAGCTGCTCGATCGCCCACTCGATATCCTGCGGCCAGTGGTTCTTGCCGTTGATGATGATCATGTCCTTGGCGCGGCCGACGATGTAGATGTAGCCATCGACCAGATAGCCCATGTCGCCGGTGTCGAGCCAACCGTCCTTCAGGCAGGCGGCGGTCGAGACCTCGTCGCGGAAGTAGCCGACCATCACCGACGGGCCCTTCACGAACACGCGGCCGATGCTGCGGTCGGGCAACACATCGCCGTTCTCGTCGCGGACCTCGATGACATGGCCCGGCACGACCTTGCCGCAGTTGACGATCGCGCGGTAGCGCACCGGGCGGCCATCGTCGACGGGGGCCTCGGCATGACCTTCGCCGGCCAGCAGCCGCTCGTCGACGAGGTCGATCACGATGCCTTCGCCCGGCGGCATGATCGAGGCGGCCAGCGTCACTTCGGCGAGGCCGTAGCTCGGCAGGAACGACGAGGCCTTGAAGCCGGCGGGCGCGAAGGCATCGACGAACGCCTGCATCACGTCCGGGCGGATCATGTCGGCGCCGTTGCCGGCGACGCGCCAGCGCGACAGGTCGAACTTCGATGCCGCATCGGTCTGGCTCGACACGCGGCGGGCACAGATGTCGTAGCCGAAGGTCGGCGAGTAGGAGAGGGCATGGCCCTCGGCACGGCTGATGAGCGTCAGCCACGACAGCGGCCGGCGTGCGAAATCCTCGGTCGCGAGATAGTCGACCGACATCTGATTCGCGACCGGCGACAAGAAGCAGCCGACCAAGCCCATGTCATGGTACCAGGGCAGCCAGGAGACGAGGCGGTCGTCGGCCTGGATATTCACGCTGCTCGAATGGCAGAACAGGTTGTTGAGGAGCTGCGCATGCGTGATCGCGACGCCGTGCGGGAAGCGGGTCGAGCCGCTGGAATATTGCAGGTAGGCGATGTCCTCGGGCTTCGCCTGGGGCAGCGCTGCCTCGCGGACAGTCGCCTCGGAGAAGCTCGCCCAGTCCTGCGCGCTGGCGCGCGGCAGCGTCGCGGCGGCTTCGGCCACCATCTGGAGAAGCCCCGGCGGGCTCAGCACCAGCACGGGATCGCAGCTGATGAGCTGGTTGCGGATCTGCTCGATATAGCCTTCGCGACCGCCGAACGAGGTCGGCAGCGGTAGCGGCACCGGCCAGGCGCCGGCATAGATGACGCCGAAGAAGAGGGCTGCGAACTCGGCGCTCGTCTCCGCGATCAGCGCCACGCGGTCACCGACACCGATGCCGGCGGCGATCAGGCGATGGGCCTGGGCGAGCGCGTCCTGGCGCAGTTCGGCGAACGGATAAGCGCGCACCAGCGTCGCGCGTGCGTCGAAGAAATTGAAACCGCGCTCGCCCTGCGCCGCATAATCGAGCGCTTCGCCTAGCGTCCCGAAGTCGGCCAAGCGGCGCGGAAGATCATCGAACGTCGGCGTCACGGCCTCGGTGCGGATCAGTGGCTGCAGCAAAACCGGCTCTCCCTGTTCAACTTCGGCGGGTCGCTACACCTCTGCTAACCGCCGGACGACCCCTCTTCGAGGGTTATAGTTTTCACGCAGGTTGCCATTTGCCGTTGCGGCGCGTTCAAAATCCGGCCCGACTATGGCAGGAACGTGGCACGCGACATGCACAGAAGCCGCCAGCAACACCGGGAACGCAAACCGAAGAAGCCCTTAACGGCTGAGACGCTCAATTGGTTCGCGCTTCGCTATGTCGAGCGCTACGCGACGACGCGCGAGAAGCTGCGGCAGTATCTCAAGGGCAAGCTATACGAGCGCGGCTGGGCGGGCGAGGGCGAGGCGCCGATCGAGGCGCTGGTCGAGCGGTTCGACGAGCTCGGCTATGTCGACGATCGTAGCTACGGCGAGAGCAAGGCAAGGAGCTTGGAGCGGCGTGGCTATGGGACGCGGCGGGTCGATCAGGCGCTGACGGCGGCGGGGATCGAGCCGGAGCTGCGCGAGGCGATTCGGGAAGAAGTGGACGAAGTGGAGGCCGCGGTCGCCTATGCGCGGCGGAAGCGGATCGGGCCGTTCGCGATGGAGAAACCGGGGCCGGAGCTGCGGCAGAAGCAGTTCGCGGCGATGGTCCGGGCGGGGCATTCTTTCGAGATCGCGAAGGCGGTGCTCGACGCCGAGACCGAGGACGATCTCGATCAGATCGCGTGACGGTTGCGTGAGGCTTCGAGCGCGTCGGGCGTGTCGATATCGGTGAGAATCGCGTCGGTGCCGGCATCGACCTCGATGATGCGGTCGGCGAATTCGGCAAGCAGCGCCTTGCCGCCGACGTCACCCGACAGCGCGCCCAGACGCGGGAAATAGGCGCGGCCCCAGAGCACGGGATTGCCGCGCTTGCCGTTCCAGGTGGGAACGACGATGTCGTGCGGCTCGCGGAAGGTGCGGGCGAGCGCGGTCAGGACTGAGGGCGGGACTTCGGGCATGTCGCCGAGGCAGACGATCGCGGCGCGCCAGTCGTCGGGCGCGGCGACGATGCCGGCGTGAAGCGAGCGGCTGAGCCCTTCGGCATAATCGGGCGCCTCGACGAAGGCATGGCCGTCGCCGAGCACGGCGCGGACTTCCGTAGCCATGTTGCCGAGCACGACGAGCGCGGGGAGACCGGCGGCCTCGATATTGTCGAGCGTGCGGCGCACGACCGGCTTGCCGTTCAAGTCGGCGAGCAGCTTGTTGCTGCCCATCCGCGTCGAGCGGCCGGCAGCGAGCAGGATCGCGCCGATGGGGCCCAGCTTCGGCGGGATCGGCACGCGCGGTTCGGGACGGTCGAGATCGGGGAGCACCCCGCCGATCCCCATGCGCGCGATCGCCGCGCTGTCGACGGGGAGCCCCGCGAGCAGGCGTTCGAGCACGAGGTCGACGCCGTTGCGCTTGGGCGAGCGGGCGCAGCCAGGAAGGCCGAGCACCGGGCGCTCGCCGATGAAGCCGAGGCAGAGGAGGTTGCCGGGATCGACCGGCATGCCCAGCCGCTCGATGCGCCCGCCCGCCCGCTCGATCGCGGCGGGCACCACGTCGCGGCGGTCGGCGGTGGCCGAGGCGCCGGCGACGAGGATGAGCGGCGCGGTCGAGTGGGCCAGCCGGTCGGCGAGCGCCGGCGTCTCGTGCGGGCAGAGATCGTGCGCGGCGAGCGTGGCACCGAGCGCGGCCAGGCGCGCGCGGGTGACCTCGACGGTCTTGGCGAACAGCTTGTCGGGCTGGCCGGGCAGGCGGGTCTGGATGAGTTCGACCTGAGTCGGGCGGAACGCCGCCAAGGCAATGGGTCGTGCGGCCGCTATCGCCCGGTCGAGCGAGGCTGCATCAACCGCGAAGGGAATGATCTTGATGGTCGCGACCACGTCGCCGGCGCTGACGCGGGTGAAGGGCGCGAGCACCCCGAGCGTGATCGCCTCATCGACGGCATTGAGCGCGTGGACGGCCGGTTCGTCGATCAGCACCACGCCGTCGCGATCGACCGTCAGGTTCACGCGGCCGTGGACGGGAGGCTCGGCGGTGACGCCGGCACCGGCGAGCGCCGCGCCCAAGGCGGCCGCCGCCTCGTCCTCTGGGATGTCGCCGGGTTCGAGCCTGGCGACGGTGAGCTGCGCGAGCCCTGCGGCGGCCGCCGAGGCGATGTCCTCGGCAGTCAGCCGGCGGCCCTTGGGCAGGCGCCGGCCGCCGATCTGTTGCGAATGGGCGAGGATCGCGCCTTCGCATTCGGCCAAGGGCAGCGCGGCGAAGATCATGGCTGGAGCTTCCCCCGCCATGAGGCGGTCATCTGGGCAGCGACGGCGAGGGCGATTTCGGCGGGGGTGGCGGCGCCGAGGTCGAGGCCGGCGGGGCCGTGGATGCGGGCGAGCTGGTCGTCGGGGATGCCGGCTTCGCGCAAGCGGTCGAGACGTGCGGCGTGGGTGCGGCGGGAGCCGAGGGCGCCGATGTAGAAGGCGGGCGACGCCAGCGCCGACAGGAGTGCGGGGTCGTCGAGCTTGGGATCGTGGGTGAGCGTGACGACGGCGCTGGCGGCATTGGGCTTCCAGTCGGCGAGCGCCTCGTCGGGCCACCGGCCGTCGATGTCGGTGTCGGCGAAGCGGGCGGCGGCACCGAACAGGCCGCGCGGGTCGACGACCTTCACCTCATAGCCGAGCAGCCGGGCCATCGGGATCAGCGTCTGCGCGATATGGACGGCGCCGACGATCGCGAGGCGCAAGGGCGGCGGGTAACGGTTGACGAAGGCGTCTTCGACCTCGCCCGCAACGGTGTGGCCGGTTTCCAGATCGGTCGACAGCGTCACTGCATGGCCGTCGCGGCGCGCGGCGGCGAGGTCATCGAGCAGCGCGGGCGGGAAGTTATCGGGGTGCAGCGCCTGGACGAGGATCGAGATTCGCCCGCCGCAGGCGAGGCCGACCTCCCAGGCCTTGGCATCGGCGACGCCATAGTCGAGGCGGCGGAAGCCGCCGTCGGTGATGACCTCCAGCGCGTTGGCGATCACGTCGCCTTCGACGCAGCCGCCGCTGACCGAGCCTTCGAACAGGCCGTCATCACGGATGACGAGATGGCTGCCGACGCGGCGCGGCGCCGAGCCCCAGGTCTCGATCACCGTCGCGATGGCGGCGCCGTGACCGGCCGCCAGCCAGCCGCGCGCGGCGGCGAGCAGGCGATCGAGTTCGTCGGTGGTGGTCACCGGGCCAGCATGTACCATGTGAAGAGGATGAGCAGCAGGGTGAGCGCGCCGCCCCAGACCAGCGGCGGGATGCCTTTCCCCTCGTCGTGCTCGGTTTCGACCGGCAGCCCGGGACCGGCGGGCGCCATCGTGGTGCCGACCTCCGCCGAAGCCGCGGCGGCGACCGCCTCGCCGGTGTCGGTGCCGATGCCGAGGTTCACCGCGCCGTTGTCGGCGCTCTCGTCGGTCGCCGCCGAAATCTCCGCCGGGGCTTCGACTTCCTGCTTGAGCCGGGCGAAGAAGGTTTCGGCGTAGCTGCGCGCGGTTCCCTCGATCAGCCGGGTGCCGAGCTGCGCGAGCTTGCCGCCGACGGTCGAGCGGGCGATGTAGCTCAGGCGCGTACCGGTTGCCCCGTCTGGCAGCGATTCGTCGGCGAGGCGGACGTCGGCCGAGCCCTTGGCGAAGCCGGCGACGCCGCCCTTGCCTTCGCCCGTGAGGGTATAGCCGTTGGGCGGATCGAGATTCTCGAGCGTCACGCCGCCGGTGAAGGTGGCGCGCACGGGGCCGACCTTGGCATTGAGCTTGCCTTCGAACCGGTTGTCGCCGACGCGGTCGAGCGATTCGACGCCATCGATGCAGCGCTGCAACACCGCCGGATCGTTGAGCGCCGCCCACACCCGCTCGCGCGGGGCGGCGATGACGGTTTCGCCTTGCAGTTCCATCCGGCCTCCTCAACGATTCGGCGCATTTCGGGCGCCCTAGGGGAATTCCGCTATTGCTTCGGACGGTCCGCCTCCGCAACAAACATGGTTTCCGTTCATGCGGCTTCTGTGTTAGCCTCAGCGCAGGGGCAGATAAACCGTTGCGTGGGGAGGCCTCATGACTGAGGCAGTGCTGAAGCAGGATATCGAAGACGTCGAGACCGCGGAGGATGTGCGCGTCTCCGGCGTCGTGAAATGGTTCGACGCCGTGCGCGGCTATGGTTTCGTCGTGCCCGATGACGGCTCGAGCGACGTGCTGGTGCATTTCACCGTGCTGCGCGAGATCGGCCGCCGGACGCTGCCGGAAGGCGCGACCGTCACCTGCCTCGCCGTCCAGCGCGACCGCGGGCGGCAGGCGCGCAAGATCCTCGACCTCGACCTGACGACCGCGATCGGGCCCGATCCGGAAGCGGCGCTGCAGCGCGCGGCGAGCCGGGTGAACCCGCTCGACCTGCTCGAGAGCGCCGGCCCGTTCGAGCCGGTGACCGTCAAATGGTTCAACCGCCTGAAGGGCTACGGCTTCGTCTCGCGCGAGGGCAGCACGTCGGACATCTTCGTGCACATGGAGACGGTGCGCCGCGCCGGTGTGGCCGAGCTGATCCCAGGCCAGGGGCTGCGCGCGCGGATCGCCAGCGGCGAGAAGGGTCCGCTCGCCGTCACCATCGAAATCCTCGACTGATGCGCGCCTTTTCGCGGGGTTCCGCCGCGCTGGCGGCCCTCGTGCTGTTCGCGCCGCTGGCCGGCTGCCATGACCCGTTCGCCGAGCAGGCCGTCGCGGCGCCGGTCGCCAAGCTGGCGGTGATCCCGGTCCGGATCACGACCGCCGACGGCAAGACACATGTCTACAAGGCGGAGGTCGCGCGCACCGAGGCGGAGCAGGCGCAGGGCCTGATGTACCGCCGCACCATGCCGCGCGACGCGGGCATGCTGTTCCCGATGATGCCGGCGCGGGTCGCGTCCTTCTGGATGCGCAACACCTATCTGCCGCTCGACATCATCTTCATCTCGCCCGAGGGCCGAGTGCTCAACGTCGTGCAGGCCAAGCCGCTCGACGAGACGCCGGTCGAGGCGGTCGGCATCACCGGCGCGGTGCTCGAACTGAACCAGGGCGAGGCGGCGCGAATCGGTCTCAAGCCGGGCGACCAGATCTGCTGGGGCACGAAGTAGCGGGCGTCCGGCTGCAGCCAAGGCAGGCCATCGAAACGGTCTGCGTGGATTGGGCACTTCAGTTCAAGCAAGCCGAGGCTTCCGCGCTACGAGATGTCCGCTTTCGACCCGAAGCGGACATAAAGTATGTGGATTGATCAAGCGTCCCGACGTGCGGCGCAAGAGCTGAGGAGGGCCGAATCTGCCGCCGACAGATGCGCCAGCTTGTCCGGATTCCTGACGATATAAATCGCCCAGATTTTGTGCTCGCGGATATCGAGAGCAGTCGTCTGCAGGAAGCCGCCCCGATCAATGCTTATGTAGCCCGGCAGCCCATCGATGACCGCAGTGCGTAGCCAAGTTGGCGGGATCAGGTTCTTCCGTCGTTGTCCAACGAAGAGGCGAATAGCGCGTTCAATGCCACGCACAATTTGCCGAAAGGCGATGACTTTGCCGCCGCCATCAGAATGAATCTCAACCTCATGCGCTAGAAGCGATGAAAGGGCCGTTGCATCGCCATCTCGTGCGGCAATGAAAAACGCCCGTGTGATCCGCTCAGCTTCTGCTTCCTCGACGCTGAAACGCGGTCGCGCGGCCTGCACGTGCTTGCGAGCACGAGAGGCGAGCTGGCGGACCGCGGTGGGCTCTCGATCGAGCGCCGCAGCCACGTCGGACAATTTCATGTCGAAGACGTCATGCAGCAGGAACGCCGCGCGTTCCAGGGGGGACAACCTTTCCATGGCGAGCATAAGAGTAACCGTGATGTCGTCAGCTCTCACCTCGTCCGGTTCGACGGATTCCACCAACGGGTCTGGCAGCCAGGGGCCGACGTAAGTTTCTCGTCGCGCCCGAGCCGATTTCTGCCGGTCAAGGCACAGGCGCGTGACGATCCGGGTCAGGTAGGCGGCAGGTGAGTCGATGCCACCTTCAACCCGTGCCCAGCGAAGCCATGCGTCCTGAACAACGTCTTCCGCTTCGCTGAGAGAACCAAGCATTCGATATGCCAGGCGCGTGAGACGTTTTCGCTCGGACTCGAAATGAGCGGCCCGGAGCTTGCCGGGTTCCGTTTTCTCGTTCGCGCTCTCACCGCGCATAGCTGACGTCACTGGCGGCTCCTGCTTGGGCCCGAATCGTATGACGATCGAGCGGCCCGCTATGTGACATGACTAGGGTCGAACCGGAAAAATGGATGCGTGTCACATCTCTGCGCGCTGTCTCGTCAAAGGGGTGACTGTCGATCGGCGGCGGTTCCAAATTGAGGATCAGGATCATGAGCGGAGACAAGCGTTTAGTCTGGCATGAAGTCGCGCCACAGGGGGCGAAAGCTCTGTTCGGCATTCACCACTATCTCACGACCGCGACAGATCTGCCGGAGGAAATGATACACCTCGTCTTCCTGCGTGTGTCGCAGATCAATGGCTGCGCTCATTGTATCGATCTTCATACCCGGGACCTGCTCAAGACCATGCCAATCGACAAGGTAGCGCTGGTGCCCGTCTGGGCCGAAGTGCCTCACCTATTTGCGGACGAATATCGGGCGGCGCTGTCTTGGGCTGAGGAGGTAACGCTCGTGAGCGAGACTCACGCGTCAGACGAGGCCTATGCGTCTGCCGCCGCGGCATTCGCGCCGAAGGACCTTGTCGATCTCACTATCGCAATCGCGGCCATGAACGCCTTCAATCGCCTCGGCGCGCCGTTTCGGCTTCCGGTTAGGGCTAAAGCCTGAGCTGCGCTGCCGGTCCGACGCTCGAAGGCTCATTCCGGATAAAGCAGGGCTCAAGCGTCCGCTTGCCACTGACTGTGGACATCAGCGGCGACCGTGTTGTCGGAGTGCAAGGGTATGAACGCTAGGCTGCGACCCGCCGGTGGGCGAACCACTGCACGCACCGGCGCAGCAACGGCCGCAAGCGTCTGGCGGGTATGGTTTCTACTGATGACAGGATGGGCGGCTGCAGGGAGGCTCCCGCCTCCATCTCGTAGACCAGTATGTCCATGGCATCACCCGACGCCTTTGTGGAACCCTCTGACAATCTACTCTTCAACCGCAACGTCAAGGCCGCTTCCGATGCGCATCTACCGAATAGCCGTTGCGGCTACCCAGAAGCGACAGCAGGCTGGTCCGCCTAGGGTAGCAGACCAGGTTGGCGCTCGCTTTCGCCCCACAACGAGCATTCCTCAACCGGTCATCGCGAGCGTCAATACGGTTGGCATGTCGCTTCAGCGCGCTTCGAGCGGCAATTCGATGCGGCAGTGAATGCCCTCCGGCCTGAACGCGAAGCTCGTTCGGGTGCCGAGGTCGTAGGGCAGCGCCTCTTCGATCAGCCGCAGACCGAACCCTTTCGCCGGCGCCACGCTGCCCGACAGGTGCAGGCCGCTCTCCTGCCAGTCGACCACCGCGACGGACGGCTCATGCGCATTTGCCAGCTCCCAAGAGACGGACAGCCGGCCCCGATCCTGGGACAAGGCCCCGTGCTTCCTCGCGTTGGTGGTCAGCTCGTGGATGGCCAGCGCGGCCGATTGCGCCGTCTGCGCCGAGAGGCTGAGGCGCGGCCCGGCCAGGCGGATGCGCTCACCGCCGGGGTCGGCGTCATGTGCCAGCAGCTCCATCCGGAGCAGCTCGTCGAAGTCGACGGTTTCGCTGCCCCTCGACAGCAGACTCTGCACCCGGCTGAGCGCCGCCAGCCGATGATCGAACCGCTCCGAGAATTCGGCCAGCGATGCGCTCGACCGCAGCAGCTGATGCGACATGCCGCGGACGATGCCGAGCAGGTTGCGGGTCCGGTGCTGCAGTTCCTCGACCAGCACCCGCTGCCGCTGCTCCGCCGCGCGGAGCTGGGTGATGGTCCGCCGCAGCGCGCCCACCGCGACGGCGCCGATCGACGACAGCAGGAAATAGAGGCACAGCGCCACGGTCTGCGGGAAGGCGACGATCTCCCACGAACCGCGGGGCGGGATGACCAGATACCAGCTCCCGAACCCGCAGAGCAGCGCCGTCAGGACCCCGGGGCCGCCTCCGAAGAGCAGCGCGACCAGCAGGACGATCGGATAGTAGAAGATGAACTGGGCGTTGTTGAACCAGACGTCGAGGCTGAGCCGCAGGAAGACCGCGGCTCCGGCGGCGAGCGGCGCGACGAGATAAGTGGGCGGCGAGCCCAGGCGGATGCCAAAGATGCTTTCGAGCGGCCGTTCGTCCAGTCGCATCGCCCCTCCAAGCGAACTTCATAGAGGGACGATCGGCTTATCGGCAACCGCGAGAGAACGAGCGGGCCATATTCGCTTCACATGTTGGTCTGGTCCGGCGGAACGCCTTCGGGGAGGCGGGCGGCGCAACAGGGGTCTTCCCGCAGGATGCCCTTGGCGCCGAGGCCGTAGCAGGTCATCGAGATCGAGCCCATGGCGTAGCCGCGCACCAGCGCCTCGGCACCAGCGCCTTCGGCCGCCGCCAGCCCCGCCAGGTAGAGCAGCGGGACGAAATGGTCCGGAGTCGGCACCGCCAGGTCATAGTCCGGATGCTCTGTGACCTTGAGGATGTCTCCGGGTGCGTGGGCCAGCTGATCGACCACCGCGTCGTCGAACCGCTCCGCCCAGTCGAACCCGGCATCGGGCTGGTTCCACTGGATGCGGCGCAAATTATGAACGACGTTGCCGCTGGCGAGGATCATCACGCCCTGATCGCGCAGCGGCGCCAGACGGGCGGCGAGCTCGAGGTGGTAGTCGAGCGGCTTCAACGCGTTGATCGACAGCTGCACGACCGGCACGTCGGCTTGCGGATAGACATGGGCGAGCACGGACCAAGTGCCGTGATCGAGGCCCCATTGGTCATGGTCGAGCCCAACCCAGTGCGGCTTCACGATATCCGCCACCTCCTGCGCGAGATCGGGCGCACCCGGCGCGGGATAGTCGAAATCGAACAGCGGCTGCGGGAAGCCATAGAAGTCGTGGATGGTCCGCGGCTTCGGCATCGCGGTCACCGCCGTCGCGCCGAAATACCAGTGGGCCGAGACGACGAGCAGCGCGCGGGGGCGGGGCAGGTGCTGGCCTAGCGCCCGCCACGCCTCGGTGTAGCCGTTCAGCTCGAGCGTGTTCATCGGGCTGCCGTGGCCGACGAACAGGGCTGGCATTCGGGTCATCGCGGGTTCCCTGAGGCTGCCGAACGACTAACGCCGATCGACGCCGGGAGTGCCGTCAGGCGTTGGTCGGATTCTTGACGGCGTCGCGCAGCCGGTCGCTGGCGCGACGGCCGAAGCGTTCGGGATATTCCTCCGCGTCGAGCTGCGCGCGCAGGCGCACGAGCTCGCGTTCGAGGAAGGTCTGCAGGCCCGCCTCGCCCATCGCCTTATATTCGGCGAGCAACCGCTCGCGATCGGCAATCTGCCGCCGCAGCACATCCGCCGAGCGCCGTTCCATCCTGCCACTTCCCCTTATTACGCGAGGATAACCAACACGCCCGGGCCATGTTCCGCCGAGGGTGGAGCGATCCGTCAGTTCGACGGCGGTGTGAGACGGGTTGATGGGGCAGAAAAAAAGGGGCGGCCGTGGGGCCGCCCCTCGTTCGCTCGACGATCAGGCGATCCTCAGGCCGCGAGCTTGCGCAGCACGTAGTGGAGGATGCCGCCGTTGCGGAAGTAATCGAGCTCGTTCTCGGTATCGATGCGGCAGCGGGCCTCGAAGCTGCCGGTCGAGCCGTCGGCGCGGGTGAACTTCACCGTCACCATCTGGCGCGGGCGAAGCGAGGCGACGCCCTCGATGTCGAACAGCTCGTCGCCGGTCAGCCCGAGCGACTTGCGGTCGGTGCCCTCGGCGAACTGCAGCGGCAGCACGCCCATGCCGACGAGGTTCGAGCGGTGGATGCGCTCGAAGCTCTCCGCAATCACGCAGCGGACGCCCAGCAGGTTGGTGCCCTTCGCCGCCCAGTCGCGCGACGAGCCGGTGCCATATTCCTTGCCGGCGACGACGACGAGCGCGGTGCCCTCGTCCTTGTAGCGCATCGCGGCGTCGTAGATCGCGAGTTGCTCTCCGCTCGGAATGTGCTTCGTCACGCCGCCTTCGACCCCCGGCACCATCTCGTTCCTGATGCGGATATTGGCGAAGGTGCCGCGCATCATGACCTCGTGGTTGCCGCGGCGGGCGCCGTAGCTGTTGAACTCGGCGCGGGCGACCTGATGCTCGGTCAGGTAGCGGCCGGCCGGGCTGTCGAGCTTGATCGAACCGGCCGGGCTGATGTGGTCGGTGGTGATCGAGTCGCCGAAGAGCGCGAGCGGGCGCGCGCCGCGGATGTCGGTGACCGGCGCCGGCGTCATCGTCAGCCCTTCGAAATAGGGCGGGTTCTGGACGTAGGTCGAGCCGGGGTTCCAGTCATAGGTGTTGCCGCCGGCGACCTTGATCGCCTGCCAGCGCACGTCACCCTCGAACACGTTCGAATAGCGCTCGCGGAACATCTCGGCGGTGACATGGGCGTTGACCATGTCCTGAACCTCCTGGTTCGTCGGCCAGATGTCCCTGAGGTACACGTCCTTGCCGTCCGCCGACTTGCCCAGCGGCGTCGTCACGATGTCGCCGCGCACCGAGCCCTTGATCGCATAGGCGACGACGAGCGGCGGCGAGGCGAGATAGTTGGCGCGCACGTCGGGCGAGACGCGGCCTTCGAAGTTGCGGTTGCCCGACAGCACCGAGACGGCGACGAGATCATTCTCGTTGATCGCCTTGCTGATCGGCTCGGGCAGCGGCCCTGAGTTGCCGATGCAGGTGGTGCAGCCGTAGCCGACGAGGTTGAAGCCGAGCGCGTCGAGGTCGTCGCTGAGCTTCGAGCGCTCGAAATAGTCGGTGACGACCTTCGAGCCGGGCGCGAGGCTCGACTTCACCCACGGCTTGCGCGTGAGGCCCAGCGCGCGCGCCTTGCGGGCGACGAGGCCGGCGGCGACGAGCACGTTGGGGTTCGAGGTATTGGTGCAGCTGGTGATCGCGGCGATCACGACGTCGCCATTGCCGAGATCGTGGGGAGCGCCATCGACCGCCACGCGCTTATCGGCATCGCCGGTCTTCTTGTAGCTGTTGGCCAGCTCGGCTTCGAACGCTTCGTCGACCTCGCCGAGCAGGACGCGATCCTGTGGGCGCTTGGGGCCGGCGAGCGACGGCTGGACGGTCGACAGGTCGAGCTCGAGCGTGTCGGTGAACACCGGATCGGGCGTCGCGGCGTCGCGCCACATGCCCTGCGCCTTGGCATAGGCCTCGACGAGCGCGATGCGATCTTCGGAGCGGCCGGTGAGGCGCAGATAGTCGAGCGTCTTGGTATCGACGGGGAAGAAGCCGCAGGTCGCGCCATATTCGGGCGCCATGTTGGCGATCGTCGCGCGGTCAGCGAGGGTAAGGGCATCGAGGCCCTGACCGTAGAATTCGACGAAGCGGCCGACCACGCCCTTCTTGCGCAGCATCTGCGTGACGGTGAGCACGAGGTCGGTGGCGGTGATGCCCTCGGCAAGCGTGCCGGT
>JAEZQR010000021.1 GCA_023413015.1 Pseudomonadota bacterium | reverse complement strand
ACGCCCGACGATTCCACCGACCAGTTCTTCCTGGAGGTCGCCGCCGGCTTCCGGCTGACCGGCGCGCGGCTCGAATGGGGCCTCAACGCCTCGGAGCTTAACCCGATGCGGGTGCTCGACATGCCGGTCTGGGCGCTGGAGACCGGCGACGGCCTCGATACGCTGCTGCAGGTCGGCCTCGGCGGCAACTGGGCCGAGGGGCCCCTCGCCTACCAGCCCGACTTCGCGCCGCGCGGCCCCGGCTTCTATAATATGACGCTGGGAAACGGCGTCTTCGCGCTCTACGACAACAGCCCGATCGCCTACCGCCTGACCTTCACGGTCGAGCGCACCGACGTGCCCCCGCCCCCCGTCCCCGAACCCGCCGCGCTCGGCCTGCTCGGCCTCGGCGTGCTGGGCGTCGCGGCCTTACGGCGCCGCCGCACCTAGAGTGCGACAGCCTGCTCTCGCGCCGCCTTGGCGAACAGCACCGCCGAGACGAGCCACAGCGCGACGAACAGCGCGATCAGGATGGCGGTGAGGTGCCCCATGAGCAGCGCGACCACGGCGACCAGCGCCTGCGCGATCGCCGTGGCGAGCATCGCGCGCGCCATTCCCGCCGGCTCGAAACGGGTGAAAACGGCCCCGATGACGGCGATGGCGAGCACGCCGACGAACATCAGGTTGGCGGGATCGTCCTCGCGCCCGATGATGCCGACGGCGAGATTGAGCCAGATGAGGAGGAAGGCCGCCGCGAGCGCGATGCCGGCCGCGCTCCGGTAGGCCGCATTGCCGGTCTTCCGGACGGCGAGCTCGAAGCCGAGGCCGACGGCGCCGAACAGCGCGGCCATGACGGCGAAGTCGAGCAGCGACCAGGCGACTTCATCGGTGAACTGCATCGCGACCAAGGGAAGCAGCAGCAAGGCCGCCGCGGCGCCCCAGCCGATGAGCCGCCAGGGGATCCCGTGCCCTCCGCCGCCATTCTCCGCGCTTACCGCCATGGCTTCGCCTCCATTCCCGGGTGCCGTCAGGATAGCTCAAATCCTCCCCGAACGGCACAGGCAAATTTGGAAGTCTCAACCCGGCAATCCCGGCGGCCGCCCGTGTTGAATAAAGGTCCTATAGTAACGCTGGTGCTCCTCAAGGCGGTATTCGGGCCCCGAATATTTCAGCGGGGGACCCGGGTTGAGAAGTGCTTCTGCCATCGCGTGGGCCGATGCTGCCCCGCTTCCGGACGGCCGGCCGCCGCTGCGCGTCGCGCTGTTCTCGGGCAACTACAACTGCATCCGCGACGGCGCGAACCAGGCGCTCAACCGGCTGGTCGCGCATCTCGAGGCCAGCGGCGCGGCGGTGGTGCGCGTCTATTCGCCGACGGTCGCCAGGCCCGCGTTCGCCCCGGCCGGAACGCTCGTCCCGGTCCGCTCGGTCGCGATCCCCGGCCGCAGCGAGTATCGCCTCGCGCTCGGGCTGCCGGCCGCCGTGCGGCGCGACCTCGACGCCTTCGCACCCGATCTCGTCCACCTCTCCGCGCCCGACCTTCTCGGCCGCGCCGCCCAGCGCTACGCCGCCGAGCGCGGCCTGCCGGCGGTTGCCAGCCTGCATACGCGGTTCGAGACCTATTTCGACTATTACGGCCTGCGGGGCATCCGCCGGCGCGTCGAACAATATCTCGCCAATTTCTACCGGCGCTGCGACCTGGTGCTGGCGCCCAATCCGCCGCTGGCCGGGATGCTCGAGGCGCAGGGGTGCCGCGCGGTGCGCCTGTGGAGCCGCGGCGTCGACCATGAGCGCTTCTCGCCCACCAAGCGCTGCCGGACCTGGCGGCGCGCGTATGGCTTCGGCCCCGATGATGCGGTGCTGCTGTTCTTCGGCCGGCTGGTGCGCGAGAAGGGCATCGCCGACTTCGCTGCCGTCGTGCAGCGCCTGCGCGAGCGGTTCCCCGGCTTGCGCCCCGTCGTCGTCGGCGACGGCCCGGCCCGCGCCGAGTTCGCGCGGCAGCTTCCGGGCGCGGTGTTCCTCGGCCATCTGGAAAGCGAGGCGCTCGCGCGTGCCGTCGCCAGCGCCGACATCCTGCTCAACCCGAGCACGACCGAGGCGTTCGGCAACGTCAACCTCGAGGCGATGGCGGCCGGGCTGGCCGTGGTGAGCGCCGAGGCGCCGAGCACGCGGATGCTGATCGAGCCGGGCCGCACCGGCCTTCTCTGCCCGCCCGGCGACATCGACGCCTATGCTGCCGCGGTGGCGGGCCTGATCGAAAGCCCCGACCGGCGGCGCCGGCTCGGCCTTCATGCGCGCGCAACAAGCTCGCGCTACCGCTGGGACCAGTGCCTCGACGCCGTCGCCGAGGCGTATCGCGAGGTCGTCGGCTGATCCGCCGTCGAGCCAGGGTCTCATTCAGTCGGCCGACAGGCCGCACCCGTAGGTTGGACGCTATGCACCGGTTTCGACAGATCGCGCTTCTCGGGGTCACTGCCGCGCTGGCAGGAGCTGCCTCCGCCGCCGACCGCCCGCCGGCGCCCGGCGCCTGCCGCGCCGAAGCGGGGGGCGCCGCCGTGCTGGTCAAGGTGACGGGCCTCAAGGACGCGAGCGGCAACCTGCGCGTCCAGCTCTACGGCGACAGGCCGCAGGAATTCCTCGAGAAGGGCGCCCAGCTTCGCCGGGTGGAGGTGCCCGCGCCGCCGGGCGGCGAGGCGAGCCTGTGCGTTCCG
>JAEZQR010000351.1 GCA_023413015.1 Pseudomonadota bacterium | reverse complement strand
GCCTGGCGCGGGCCCGGTCGCTGTTCCGCAGCTAGGGGGCGTCGGCGGAGGCGTCACAAATCCGCAACGCAACTGCAAAGAAAGGGGAACATCGGCGGGGTAGTGCCGTGCGCGGCGGGGGGAAGCGTCCACGCCCGAAAACGCACGGAGACCAGACTTGCTGAAGAAAGTCCTTTTGGCGACGGCTGTCGCCGCTACCGCGATGGCGGCCGGCCAGGCACAGGCGCGCACGCAGATCAGGGTCGTCGGTTCGTCGACCGTCTACCCCTTCACCACGGCAGTCGCCGAGCAGTTCGCCCGCGCCAACTCGCAATTCCGTCCGCCGATCGTCGAGTCGACCGGCACGGGCGGCGGCATCAAGCTGTTCTGCGCCGGCATCGGTGCGGCCCACCCCGACATCGCCAACGCCTCGCGCCGGATGAAGGCGAGCGAGGCGAAGGCTTGCGCCGAGAACGGCGTCACCAACATCGTCGAGATCCAGATCGGCAACGACGGTCTCGCGCTTGCCCGTGCGAAGAGCGGTGCCGCGATGGCGCTGACCCCGGCCGACATCTACGCGGCGCTCGCCGCGAACCCCTGGGGCAAGCCGAACAAGGCGCGGACCTGGAAGGACGTGAATCCGAAGCTGCCGGCGACCAAGATCGAGGTGCTGGGCCCGCCGCCGACGAGCGGTACCCGCGACGCCTTCAACGAACTCTTCATGGACGCCGGGTGCAACACCAAGCCGGCGATGGCTGCGCTCAAGAAGAGCGACGAAGCCAAGCACAAGACGATCTGCACCAAGATCCGCGAGGACGGCGCGTTCGTCGAAGCCGGCGAGAACGACAATCTCATTGTCCAGAAGCTGGTGGCGAACCCCAACGCGCTCGGCATCTTCGGCTACTCCTACCTCGAGGAGAATCTCGACAAGCTGAAGGGCATGTCGATCAATGGCGTGCAGCCAACCTACGCGACGATCTCGAGCTATCAGTATCCGGGCGCCCGGCCGCTGTTCATCTATGTGAAGGGACAGCACATGCGGGCGGTCCGCGGCCTCAAGGAATTCCTCGGCGAATATACGAAGGAATCGACCTGGGGTCCGAACGGCTACCTCGTACGCCGCGGCCTCGTCGCCTCGCCGGACAACGTCCGCCCGCAGCAGGCGAAGATCGCGGCCGGCCTGACGCCGCTCAACGTCGCTTCGCTGAAGTAGGCTCGTCGGCAGGGATCGGGCGGTTCCCGGTCCCTGCCTGGGCGCCGGTATCGGGGAGTTGAGATGACGGCCAGGATACTGCTCGTCGAGGACGATCCCAATCTTGTCGAGCTCGTTCGCTACAATCTCGAGAGCGAGGGCTTCGCCGTCGTCGCGACCGGCGACGGCGAGGAGGCGCTGGCGCTCGCCGGTGAGGAGAAGCCGGATCTCGCGATCCTCGACTGGATGATCGAGAGTCTGTCCGGCATCGAGGTCTGCCGCCGTCTCCGGCGGGGAGCGGCGACCGCGAACCTGCCGATCCTGATGCTCACGGCCCGATCCGAGGAAGCGGACCGTATTCGTGGCCTTGAAACCGGCGCCGACGACTATGTTGTGAAGCCCTTCTCGCCCCGCGAGCTCGTCGCCCGCGTCAAGGCGATCCTGCGCCGGCTGCGCCCGGCGCTCGCCGGTGGCAGCCTTTCGTTCGCCGGCATCACCGTCGATACGGCGGCACACAAGGCAACGCGTGATGGTCAACCCCTGCATCTGGGGCCGACCGAGTACCGCCTGCTCCGGCATTTCCTGGAGCACCCATGCCGCGTGTTCACGCGCGAACAGCTTCTCGATGCCGTGTGGGGGCGGGACGTCTACGTCGAGCAGCGCACGGTCGATGTGCACATCCGCCGGTTGCGCATGGCGGTTAACCGGCAGGGCGCGCTTCCCGACGTGATACGCACCGTGCGCTCGGCCGGTTACGCGCTCGATCCCGGCTCGCCGTGCGCCGCCTGAGGCTGTCACACTACCGCAATCTAACCGTCATCCAACGGCAATGCACGGCCGCTAAGCGGTCGCCATCGTTGCACCGAATCGAAAACTAGGGGGAATAATGATGTCCGTCCGTCGTACTCTTGCCATCCTGTTGAGCGCGACCGCGCTCGTTTCATTTCCTGCCGGCGCCTTCGCCCAGTCGGGCGAGGCTGCCGCGGCGCCGTCTTCTGAAGACTCGGCCGCGCAGATCGAATTCATGCAGGCGCAGATCGAGGCGATGCAGAAGCAGCTGGACGAGCTGAAGAAGACCGCGAAGACCAATGCGCCCAACTGGAAGGGGGCGCCCGAGTTCGCGAACGACAGCGGCTTCCGCTTCAAGCCGAAGGGGCTCGTCCAGTTCGATGCCGGCTATGTCGCTAACCCGAACGATGCGCTCACCAGCAAGTCGCTCGGCTTCAATAGCCGCTCGCGCCGGCTGGTGCTCGGCGCCGAGGGAACGCTGCCGGGCGGTTTCGGATATAATGCGGAGTTCAATTTCGCGAACGGGCAGGTCGACTTCGAGGACGTGGTCCTGACCTACCAGCGCGACAAGAGCCCGCTGCGGCTGACGATCGGCAACTTCTATCCGCTGTCGAGCCTGGAGACGATGACGAGCTCGCGTGTGACGAGCTTCCTCGAACGCGACCAGTTCACCGATGCCTTCGGCTACAACCGTCGCCTGGGCGTCGCGCTCGCCTATATCGATCCGCAGGACACCTACTCGATTACGGCCGGCCTGTTCACCAAGTCAATCGACAACAGCTACACCAACGATGGCTGGCAGGGCAGCGTCCGTGCCACCTATTCGCCCCAGGTCGGCAACGGACGCCTGCACCTTGGTGCCAACTACCAGCATCGCGAAGCTTCGTCGGACGCACTCAACGTGCGCTACCGCGCGCGGCCGTTCACGCAGGTCACCGATTTCCGCTTCGTCGATACCGGCGCGATCGCCGCCAAGGGCGACGATACCTTCGGCCTCGAGCTTGGCGGCATCTTCGGGCCGTTCCACTTCGCGGGCGAAGGCCAGTATGTGAAGGTGAGCGGCTACCGGCCGGGCGCCACCTTCGCCAATGGCGACACGGTCGCGGGTGGCGCCTTCTTCGATGAGGATCCGAGCTTCACTGCGGGCTATGCCGAGGTCGGCTATTTCCTGACCGGCGAGTCGCGCGGCTACAAGGGTGGCCGCTGGGACCGCACCAAGGTTGCCAAGCCGTTCGACAAGGGCGGTTGGGGCGCGTGGCAGATCGTCGGCCGCTTCTCGCATCTCGATCTCGCCGACCGCGTTGCTGGTGCGACCTATGCCGCACCGAGCTATGTCGCCGGCGGCAAGCAGGACGGCTACCTGCTCGGCGTCAACTGGTTTCCGATGGATTACCTGCGCCTGAGCGCCCAATATGCGCGCTCGCAGGTCAAGGGCGGGCCGCAGGCCGCGACGGTGAACGGCGTCCCGGCCGGTGCCGCAGCGCAGGGGTCGGACTATGGTGTCGATACCTTTGCGGTGCGCGCCCAGCTCGACTTCTGATCCTGTGAGACGGATTGGTCACTTCACGGCACGGTGAAGCTGGGTTAGCCTCTCCCTTCGGCGGAGTGGGCGAGGTCCGGATGGCCAGCCAGTTGACGAATGAGACGACCGCCGAGCTGCGCCACCGTGTGGCGCAGCTCGAGGCCGAGAATGAACGGCTGCGCGAACAGCTGCGGCGGCCGATGGGCACCGTGCCGGTGACGCCCGAACAGATGTCGCTGGTGGCGGACTCGATCCCAGGGCTGGTCGGCTATGTCGGCCCCGACGAGCGCTACCGGTTCAACAACAAGACGTTCGAACGCTGGCTGGGACGTCGCCGCAGCGAGATGCTGGGGCGTCCGATCGCCGAGGTGCTCGGCGCGCAAGCCCATGAGGCGCTGCGCCCGCTGATCGACGCGGCCCTGGACGGCGAGCAGGTGACTGCGGAGCGCGAGATCATATTTGGCGACGGCACCGCCCGCTTCGTCCACATCGCGTTCGTACCCTATATCTCGCCCGAGGCGGTGCCGCAGGGCTTCTTCCAGTTCATCACCGATCTGACGACTGCGCGCCGAGCTGGCACGCTGATGCGCGAAAGCGAGAAGCAGCTGCAGGACATACTCGACGCGCTGCCCGTCGTGGTGTTCACCAAGGATCGGGCCGGACATTATCTGTTCGTCAACCGCGCATTCGAAGCCTCGACGGGCAAGCCGAAGGCGAGCGTCGTCGGACGGACGGATGCGGAGATTTATCCGGCGGAGACGGCGGCGAGCTTTGCCGAGAGCGACGCAAAGGCGATGGCTGGCGGCACGATCAGCTTCGAGACGACCGAGTTGCTGCAGGGCGACCTCCGCACTTTTCACGTCACCAAGGTTCCGGTGCACAGCATCGACGGCGTCGTCGAAGGCGTGTGCGGCATTGTCGTCGACATCACCGAGCGCAAGCGCTTCGAGGCGCACCAGCGGCTACTGGTCGATGAGCTCAACCATCGCGTGAAGAACACGCTCGCCATCGTGCAAAGCCTGGCGATGCAATCGCTGAAGACGGTCGACCGCGACCTGCGCGGCACCTTCGAGCGTCGGCTCTGCGCCTTGGCGGGGGCGCATAGCCTGCTGACTCGCGAGAACTGGACTAGCGCCTCGCTCGGTTCGATCGTCGAGACGGCCGTCTCTCCCTTCGGTGATCGCTCGCGCATTCATGTCAGCGGGCCCGACCTCCGGCTGGCGCCGAAGACGGCGGTCTCGATCGCCATGGCGCTTCACGAGCTGGCGACCAATGCCGCCAAATACGGCTCGCTCTCGACGGGCGATGGTCATGTCGAGATCGGCTGGAACGTGACCGGCGAGGGCGAGGCCGCGCGCCTGCATTTCGAGTGGCGCGAGCGCGGCGGGCCGTCCGTCATCCCGCCGGCACGACGGGGCTTCGGATCGCGCATGGTCGAGCAGGGGCTGGCGGTCGAGCTGAGCGGCAAGGTCGAGCTGCGCTACGAACCGACAGGTGTGGTTTGTACGATCGATGCACCCTTGCCGGAGAGCTGATGCCTTGGCCGGGAATTTGTTCAGGCATCGCGTCCCCGTTCAGCTCCGGCCTATCAGCTAGCCTTCGTCATCGTCATGATGGACGGCCTCGTCGTGGCCGCTGCGCGCGCTGAAGAACAGCAGGCTCATCAAGCCGCCGGCGAGCAGCAGCGTGAGGCTGATGCCAAGGCTCATGGCGATCACGAAGTGAAGGCGGAGCGGCGTGCCGGAGACGTGCATGTACCAGAGCGCGCCGGCAATGGTGACGGCGGCGATCAGCGCCATGAGACCAACGAGTCGCCAGTAGCGCCGGCGGAGGTTGGCGTTCGGATGTTCGTCCATGCTCTTCCCTTTGCCGTCGCGATCCGCGACTATCAACGTGCCGAGTCGAGGAAAGGAACTGCGATGTCGATCGCGTCGATCCTGAAGTCGAAGGGCGGGGACGTGGTGACGGTGCGCGGCGAGGCGCCGGTCCACGAAATGCTGGCGCTGCTCCACCAGCACCGAATCGGGGCGGTGCTGATCGTCGAGGATGAGCGGCCGGTAGGCGTCGTGTCCGAACGCGACGTGGTGAAATGCCTGCACGAGCGTGGTGCCGACATCCTGAACACGAGGATCCACGACATCATGAGCTCACCGGTCGTGACGGTGAGCCCGGACGATTCGATCGTGCACGCCATGACGATGATGACCGACTTCCGGGTGCGTCACCTGCCGGTGATGGAGAACGGCCGTCTGGTCGGCATCGTGTCGATCGGTGATCTTGTAAAGCGTCGGATCGAGGATGCCGAGCATGAGGCGGAGCAGCTCAAGACCTACATCACGGCGTAAGAACGATTGTTTCGTGGCCGTGTAAAAAAGTTGCGCGGGTGGGGTTGCCCTCTTCCGTCTCATCGCTCATATGGCCGCTCGCTGTGGCGCCGGGCGGGTTGCGGGCCAGTTTCTCCGATCATTCATCGAGGGGCTGGGCGGGCTGGTTCGGGGCAGTGGCGACGGTTCTGGGTTGGGTGATTTGGTCTCTTGCCAAAGGGCGCAAGCTTCCCCATCTAGGCCGGACCGACGCGGGGGCGGGTCTCTGGCTCTCGCATCTTTCGACAGCGCAGCGGGTGTTCAAACCTCGGATGAGGCGGGGCTCGATGGCGTG
>JAEZQR010000335.1 GCA_023413015.1 Pseudomonadota bacterium | reverse complement strand
CCCCGGCTGGCTGCCAACGCTGTTCCAGCGATCGGCGCTGACCTCGCTTACCGACCGGCGTGGCGAGTGCGTCTATGCCGGCTGCCCGCACTATCGCCGCTGCTTCATCGAACGCGCCAGCCGGGCGAGTGCGCAGGCCGACCTCGTCATCGCCAACCACGCGCTCGTCATGGTGAACGCGGTGCGCGGCCGCGCCGAGGGCTCGGCGGCGACGCGGCTGGTGTTCGACGAGGGACATCATCTGTTCGATGCCGCCGATTCGACCTTCGCGGTGGCGCTGACCGGGGCCGAGGCGATCGAGCTTCGGCGCTGGATCATCGGCCCGGAGGGCGGGCGTTCGCGCGGTCGGCGGCGCGGCCTCTCGGCGCGGCTGGGCGACCTGATGCAGTTCGACGAGGAAGGCGCGGCAGCGCTGGAGACGGCGCTCGATGCGGCGCGCGATCTTCCCGCCGACGGCTGGCTGCAGCGGCTCGCGGACGGGCTGCCCGAGGGGCCGATCGAGGAGCTGCTTTTCGCGGTGCGCGCACATGTCTACGCCCGCGCCGAGGCGGCCGACATGGGCTATGGACTCGAAACCGAGGTGGCGAACGTGCTGCCGCAGGTCGTTGAGGCGGCGGAGGAGGCAGCCGAATCGATCGACCGGCTGATGAAGCCGTTCGCCAAGCTCGAAATGCGGCTCGGCGCGCTGATGGAAGAGGCGCCCGACTGGCTCGACGTGGCGGCGCGCGCGCGAGTCGAGGGCGCCGTGTCGGGGCTGCGGCTGCGGCAGGCGATGCTGTCGGGATGGCTGGGCCTGCTCGCGCGACTCGGCGGGCCGGCCGATCCCGAGTTCGTCGACTGGTTCGCGCTCGACCGGATAGACGGCGTCGAGCGCGGCGTCGGCATCCACCGCCACTGGCTCGATCCGACCAAGCCGTTCGCCAAGGCGGTGCTCGAACCCGCGCACGGCGTGCTCGTCACCTCGGCGACGCTGCGCTCGCGCGGATCGGACGTGGCCGACGACTGGCGCGACACCGAGCTGCGCACCGGCGCCACCCACCTCGCGCTGCCGCCCGCGCGCTTCGTCGCTGAAAGCCCGTTCGACTATGCGGCGAACGCGCGCGTGCTGATCGTCACCGACGTGCGGCGCGGCGATGTGGCGGGCCTTGCGGGGGCCTATCGGGCGCTGATCGAAGCATCGGGCGGCGGCACGCTCGGGCTGTTCACCGCGATCGCGCGGTTGCGCGCCGTCCACGCCCGCATCGCCGACCCGCTGGCACAGGAAGGCCTGCCGCTGTTCGCCCAGCATGTCGATCCGATCGATACCGGCACGCTCGTCGATATCTTCCGCGCCGACAGCCATGCGAGCCTGCTCGGCACCGATGCGCTTCGCGACGGCGTCGACGTGCCGGGCCAGAGCTTGCGGCTCGTCGTGATGGAAGGCGTGCCATGGCCGCGCCCGACCGTGTTGCACGCCGCACGGCGGGCGGCGTTCGGCGGTTCGGCCTATGACGATCTCGTCACGATGGGGCGGCTGGCGCAGGCGTTCGGCCGGCTGATCCGACGCGGCACCGACCGCGGCGTGTTCGTGCTGCTGGGCGCCGCCGTGCCGTCGCGGCTGCTCGCCGCTTTTCCCGAGGGCGTGACGATCGAGCGTGTTGGCCTCGCGGACGCGGTGCGGACGGTTCGCCGTATGCTGCACGCCGAGCGGATCGACGCCTGACGGCCAGACGCCGTTCTGCGGCTCCGAGGCTTCGGCAAGCTTGTAGGACTGCCGGTTCGGCCGCTATCGGGGGACTTCAACATCGGAGCGGCTGGGCTGCGAATGAAAAGGTTGACGCTGCTGCGTCACGCGAAGTCGGGATGGGACGATCCGGTCGAGCGCGATTTCGACCGGCCGTTGAATGGCCGCGGCCGGCGCGCGGCCAATCGCATGGGTCGCTACCTGCGCGACGAAAGCCTTGCCTACGACCATGTCGTCGCGTCGCCGGCGCTGCGCGTGCAGCAGACGATTGCCGGCGTCGAGGACGGCTACGGCCGCCCGCTGTCGCCGCACTATGACCGCCGCATCTACATGGCCTCCGCGGCGGCCCTGCTCGACCTCATCCAATCATTGGACGATGCGCATTCGAACGTGCTGATGGTC
This sequence comes from Pseudomonadota bacterium, assembly GCA_023413015.1. GTDB lineage: Bacteria > Pseudomonadota > Alphaproteobacteria > Sphingomonadales > Sphingomonadaceae > Sphingoaurantiacus. Next base: position 1,610 of record JAEZQR010000335.1, on the reverse strand, counting down.
GGGCACAACCCGGGCCTTGAGAATCTCGTGCTGATGTTGGTGCCGCAGACCGAGACCGGCCTGCGCGACGAGGTCGAGATCAAATATCCCACCGCCACGCTCGCCGAGATGCGCTTCGACGTCGACCGGTGGGCGGATGTCGACGAGCGCACTGGCCGGCTCGTCCGCTTCATGCGCCCGCGCGAGCTCGACCCGAGCCTCGGGCCCGACGAAGTCTAATCCCGGTCGCGCTTGCGGGCTTCGCGCTCGGCCTTCTTGCGGGCCTTGCGCTCCTTCTCCTGCTGCTTGCGCAGCTCGCGACCGGCCTTGAGATCGGCTTCGTCCTGGCTCTCGGTCATCAGGTCGACCGCGCCGCTCGCGGCCTTCACCGGCAGCGTCGCGACGTCGACGGCGGTCTCCGCGATGGTGCCGACGACGCACCCCGACAGCGACAGCAGCGCCAGGATCGGCAGGACAGCACGCATGAAAGCCCCCTTCAAAGCTCCGGACGAAACGCGCATGCTGCCGCTTCATGGCTGAATGATGGCTGACCTGAGGGGGATGCGATGACCGACCGGCATCACACGATCGATGCGGTGCGCGGGTTCGCGGTGCTCGGCATCCTGCTGATGAACATCGTCGGCATGGGCCTGCCGAGCTACGCCTATGTCAGCCCCGCCTATTACGGCGGCGACACGGGGCCGAACCTCATCGCCTGGGCGCTCGCCTATGTGCTCGTCGACGGCAAGATGCGCGCGCTGTTCACGCTGCTGTTCGGGGCGAGCCTGTTGCTGATCGCCGACAAGGCCGAAGGGCAGCCGATGGGGCCTGCTCAGGTCCACTATCGCCGCATGTTCTGGCTGTTCCTGTTCGGCATGATCCACGCCTGGCTGATCTGGTACGGCGACATCCTCGTCACCTATGCGCTCGCCGGCTGCCTCGCCTTCCTGTTCCGTCGCCAGCCGCCGCGCCAGCTGATCGGGGTCGGGCTCGTCATCCTCGGCCTGCTGATCGCCTGGGGGCTGATGGGGCATTTCCACTTCGCGCAGATGCGCATGCTGGCAACCGCACCGGGCGCGTCACCTGAACTGGTGAAGGAATGGCAGGCGGTGCTCGCCGAAATCGCCGCTCCGGCCGAAGCGGGCCGGGCCGAGATCGCCGGCTATCGCGACGGCGTCGTCGGCGCGTTCCTGGCGCGCCGGACGATGACGCTGTTCATGCAGACCTTCCTGATACCCACCACCTTCGTGTGGGAGGCGCTCGGCTTCATCCTGATCGGCATGGGGCTGTTCCGGTTCGGCTTCTTCACCGGCCAGTGGCCGACGCGCGTCTATGCGCGAATGGCCGCCGTGCTGATCCCGGTCGGGATCGTGTTCGGCGCGCAGCTCGCCGGCAAGCTGTGGATGGTGCGCTGGGACCCGGTGACGATGCTCGCGACCGACGCGCTCGCCACCCCGGTGCATCTGGTGATGGCGATCGGCTATGCGGCGGCCGTCATCGCGATCGTGAAGGGCGGCGTGCGGCTCGAGCGGCTGACGGCGGCCGGGCGCATGGCGTTCACCAACTATCTCGGCGCATCGCTCGTCACGACGACCTTGTTCTACGGCTATGGCTTCGGGCTGTTTGGTTAC
>JAEZQR010000323.1 GCA_023413015.1 Pseudomonadota bacterium | reverse complement strand
TGATGCTTGTCGACTACGCGATGCCGGGGCTGAACGGCGCCGACATGGCCCGCGCCGCGCGCAGCCGCTGCCCGCAGCTGCCGATCGTCTTCGTGACCGGCTATGCCGATACCGACGCCCTGACCGATGCGCTTGGCCCGGACGCGCCGATGCTGCACAAGCCGTTCGGCGCACGCGAGCTCGCCACGATGGTCGACCGCTACTTCGCGCATCCAGCCGCCGCCTGACCGCCGCCCCATGCGCCTCCTCCGCAACCTCGCCGGCGTCATGCTGATGCTCACGCCCGTGGCCCCCGCCAGCGCCCAGAGCGTCATGGCGATCTGCAACGACCCCAAGGGCCGCGGCTTCCAGGTCAGTCCCGCCAAGGGCTGGGTGTTCGACCGCCTGAAGAGCGGCGTCCTCATCTTCTCGCGCGACAAGGCCGGCCGGCCGGAGGTCATGATCCGCGATGCGAAGGGCTCGACGAATCTCGGCCGCGATGGCGCGAAACTCACCATTACGCACCATTCGCGCGACTACAGCTACTTCATCATCACCGCCGTCTATCAGCGCGCGCAGATCGATACCTTCCAGGTCAATTTCCTGCCGAACGGTAAGGGGCGCCTCATCTGGAGTTCGATGAAGAGCCACCAGCCACCGCGCGATGAGACGAACGGCACCTTCCTAGTCGCCGAATGCTCGCGCTAGTACCGTCAGCTCGCCGTTATGAATGACGCGCCAATCCCCGGTTTGGCTTGCGCGACATAAGGTTTCTTGCGTCGCGGCCGCTTAACACGCAAAGAAACTTTCATGACCAGTATCGCTTCCCGCCCCCATCGCAGCTCTTGGACCCCTGAGGCTTGGCGCAGCTATGAAGCGCGTCAGCTCCCGGCCTATGCCGATGCGTCCGAGGTGGCCGAGGTCGAGCGCGAGCTTCGCGCCTATCCGCCGCTCGTCTTCGCGGGCGAGGCGCGGCAGCTGAAGCGCGACCTCGCGCAGGTCGCAGCCGGCAAGGCGTTCCTGCTCCAGGGCGGCGACTGCGCCGAAAGCTTCGCGGAGTTCCACCCGAACAACATCCGCGACACCTTCCGCGTCATCCTGCAGATGGCGGTCGTCCTCACCTATGCGTCGAAGCTGCCGGTGGTGAAGGTCGGGCGCATTGCCGGCCAGTTCGCCAAGCCGCGCTCCTCGGACCTCGAGGAGCAGGACGGCCGTTCGCTGCCGAGCTATCGCGGCGATATCGTCAACGACATGGCGTTCGAAGAAGCAGGCCGCACGCCCGACCCGCGCCGCATGCTGCGCGCCTACATGCAGTCGGCTGCGACCTTGAACCTGCTCCGCGCCTTCGCGCAGGGTGGCTACGCGAACCTCGCGCAGGTCCACAAATGGAACCTCGACTTCGTCGGCCGCTCGCCCTGGGCCAAGAAATACGAGGCGGTCGCCGAGCGCATCGGCGAGGCGCTCGCCTTCATGGAAGCCTGCGGCCTCTCGCCCGAGACGGTGCCGCAACTGAAGGGCACCGACTTCTACACCAGCCACGAGGCGCTGCTGCTCGGCTACGAGAGCGCGATGACGCGGCAGGACAGCCTCACCGGCGACTGGGTCGACACCTCGGCACACATGCTGTGGATCGGCGACCGCACCCGCTTCGAAGGTTCGGCGCACGTCGAGTTCCTGCGCGGTGTCCTCAACCCGATCGGCCTCAAGGCCGGCCCGTCGCTCGATCCCGACGCGCTGCTGCGCCTGATCGACGTGCTCAACCCATCGAACGAGCCCGGCCGCCTGACGATCATCACCCGCTACGGCTACGACAAGGTCGAAGCCCACCTCCCCCGCCTCGTGCGCGCCGTGAAGCGCGAGGGCCGCGAGGTCATCTGGTCGTGCGACCCGATGCACGGCAACACGATCAAGGCCGCCAACGGCTACAAGACGCGCCCCTTCGAACGAATCCTCGCCGAGGTGAAGGGCTTCTTCGCCGTCCACCGCGCCGAAGGCACACACGCCGGCGGCATCCACGCCGAGATGACGGGCCAGAACGTCACCGAATGCACCGGCGGCGCGGTCGCCATCACCGACGAGGGGTTGGTCGACCGCTACCATACGCACTGCGACCCGCGCCTCAATGCCGGTCAGTCGCTCGAACTCGCCTTCCTGCTCGCCGAGCAGCTCAAGGCCGAGATCGCCGAGCGCGAGGCACGGGCGGCCTAGAACGCGATCACATCATCTAGCGCCGTCATCCCCACGAAAACGGGGACCCAGAATGCCCCGCACCGCCCCTCAGGCGCTCACCCTGAGCTTGTCGAAGGGCGAGCGTGGCACTGCCGTCGAGGCCAGCTGGACCCTGCTTCGACAGGCTCAGCATGAGCGCTGGGGAGCGGCAGGACCTTGGCTTCCCACCTGCGCCTGGGTGACGTGACGTTTCGGTGCAACCCGATCCTGCCATGGCGGAGCGGTTTGCATGCACGCGCTTGATACCTGCCCTTCACCACCCATGTGGATTCATCCCCAGCGCCTGTGGGCAACCATGTGTAATCCACACGCACAACCGTTACGGGGGCGCGGAAATCCGCGACTTTCCTCACTTTGCCTAATAATCGAGCAGCAGGGGCTTCCTCGATAGTCGACCGTTCACACCAACCCTGCGATCAGTCCGCGCTTCTCCGCCTCCGCCGCCGTCAGGTACCAGTTATTGACGGCACGCTCCTGCAGTTCGTCGAGGCCGATGTCGCTGCCCTCGATCAGCGCCATGAAGTCCTGTCGCTCGAGTTCGAGGCCGACATCGATCTGCGCCAGCACACCTTTGAGTTTGGCCTGGCTGCTGTGCAGCGGGCCCGAAATCTCGATCGTCTGGTCGAGTTGCCGGCCGTGGATCAGCAGTGTCGTGTCATGCGTGAGATAGCGGTCGTCTCGCGGAAAGGCCGACATTAGCGTAACGCCCGCCGAGTAGACCTGTGTCTTGCCCAGGAAGACCAGCCGTGGCTTCCGCCGGTCTCGCGCCAGCCGCACCTCCAGCGCCAGTCGCCGCCCGAGTTCGGCATCGCCGCCGCTCGTAGTCACTTCGATGATGATCGCGGGCGCAGCGGCGGCCTCGGCCAGCCCGTGGACGAGGCGCTCGACCATCGTCGCGTTCACCTCGCCGACCAGTCGGATCTGCGGTTCGAGGATGTCGTTAGGCGGCGCCACATTTCGGCCGGCGCCTCTGCGGGTCAACGGAGTTCCTCCGGCAACGCGACAGGGCCGGCCTCTCGCGTGCCGGCCCTGTCCATTATGTGTCAGCGCATGCGTTTGTCGTCCTGGCGCTGACGGTCGCTCTCCTGGCGTTGCTGATCCTGTTTCTGGGAACCGCCGCGCTGCTGCATGCCGCTGCCTTTCTGGTGCTGGCTGCCTTGGCGTTGCTGGTCCTGGCGTTGCTTGTCGGCCATCGGACTGCTCCGTTCCGTGATGCCACCCGCGCGCCGTCAACGAGAGCCGTCCGGGGCAGTTCCGGCCAGCGGCGAAACTATCACGGCAGGCGGGCCAACAGCCGCAGCCCCCACGAATCCATCCCGCGGTTCTGCCGGCTGAACAGCGTCGCGTGGCTCAGGTGGATCCACGACGCCTCCAGCGCCAGCCTGTCAGTAATCCGCCACCCAAACGCCAGCTCCGGCTCGAAAACGACCGGCGAGCCGAGATCGACCCGTCGCCCCTCGCGATAGGCGCGCGACGGTCCGTCATGCACCGCCAGCCCGATGCCCGGCCGCGCGTAGAGCCTTGTGCCCAGCGTCCAGTTCAGCCCCGCCGCGACATAATCGGTGCTGCCGTTGAGGCTCTTCGACACGAGGATGTGCGGGCGCGGCCGCCCGATCGCCCGAAAGCGCTCGATCCGCTCGCCGATCCACCCGCCCTTTAGGTCCTGCCCCGTCTCGAAGCGAACCTGCGCCAGCGTCACGTCATGCTCGTACACGCCAAGCCAGACGTCGTCCGCCAGCACCGGCGATGCCAGCATCAGCCCGGCCAGCGCGGCCAGCCATGTGCGACACGAAATCATATCCAGCCCCGAACGCTCCCGCCGGGCAAAGGCTCATTCCTACCCTCTGCGGCAGCGCGAGCCCCGCGCCCGACAGTCGGTGGGACCGCCGGCCACCCGCCGCGTTCTTGTGGCTCCCGCCTTCAGGAGCCGTCATGCAAGCCCTCGGCTACGCCGTCCATTCGCCCACCGCTCCCTTCGAACCGTTCCGCTTCGCCCGCCGCGAGCTTGGGGATCACGATGTCGAGATCGAGATCCTCTACTGCGGCATCTGCCATTCCGATCTCCACACCGCCCGCTCGGAGTGGGAGGGTACGGTCTACCCCTGCGTGCCCGGTCACGAGATCGTCGGCCGCGTCTCGGCGGTCGGCACGCATGTCTCGGGGTTCAGGCCCGGCGACATCGCTGGCGTCGGCTGCATGGTCGACAGCTGCCAGCATTGCGACGCCTGTGCCGACGGGCTGGAGCAATATTGCGAACACGGCTTCACCGGCACCTACAACGGCATCGAGCGGCAGACCGGCCAGAACACGTACGGCGGCTATTCGGACCGTATCGTCGTCGACGAGAAGTTCGTGCTGCGCATCACCCACGGGCAGGCCGACCTCGCCGCCGTGGCACCCCTGCTCTGCGCCGGCATCACCACCTATTCGCCGCTGCGCCAGTGGAAGGTGGGCGCCGGCCAGAAGGTCGGCGTCGTAGGTCTGGGCGGCCTCGGCCACATGGGAGTGAAGCTCGCCCGCGCGATGGGCGCGCATGTCGTCGTGTTCACCACCTCGCCCTCCAAGCGCGAGGACGCGCTGCGGCTCGGCGCGCACGAGGTCGTCGTCACGCGCGACGAAGGCGAGATGGCCGCGCACGAGAACAGCTTCGACTTCATCCTGAACACGGTCGCCGCGCCGCACGATCTCGATGCCTTCCTCGTGCTCCTGAGGCGCGACGGCACGATGGTCGTGGTCGGCGTTCCGCCCGAACCGCACCCCTCGCCCGACGTCGGCAACCTCATCTTCAAGCGCCGCCGCCTCGCCGGCTCGCTGATCGGCGGGATCGCCGAAACGCAGGAGATGCTCGACTTCTGCGCGGCGAACGACATCGTCTCGGACATCGAGATGGTCCCGATCCAGGGCCTCGACACCGCCTACGAACGCATGCTCAAGAGCGACGTCAAATACCGCTTCGTCATCGACATGGCGTCGCTGCAGCGCTGAGCGGGGCATCAGGAGACATCATGCGCGATCCCGCCACCACCGGCTTCACGCTCAACCAGACGATGCTGCGCGTCCGCGATCCGGACGCGTCGCTCAGCTTTTACCAGGACGTTCTCGGCTTCACCTTCCTTCAGAAGCTCGATTTCGAGGAGATGGAGTTCTCGCTCTACTTCCTCGCGCTCCTGAAGGACGGCGAGACGGTGCCGGCCGACCCGGCGGAGCGCGCCCGCTTCTCCTTCTCGCGCGAGACCACGCTCGAGCTCACCCACAACTGGGGCACGGAGAGCGATCCCGATTTTGCCGGCTACCACAACGGCAACAGCGACCCGCGCGGCTTCGGCCACCTGGGAATCAGCGTGCCCGACGTAACGGCTGCCTGCGAGCGCTTCGATCAGCTCGGCGTCGAGTTCGTCAAGCGCCCCGACGACGGCAAGATGAAGGGCATCGCCTTCATCAAGGACCCCGATGGCTACTGGATCGAGATCCTCTCACCCGACGGCATGGCCACGCTGCTGGCGGAACGGTGAGGCGACCTTAGGCCTGCCTTGGGCCGCCAGCGCGGCACTCCAACGCCTGATCGTTTTTTGCTATAACCGGCCTGATCGGGAGAAGGCGTGCGCGATCAAGCGCATTGCCATCCGACTTCGATGGATGTGTCCGTGCATCTGCCGAGCATCAAGCAGCTTCAGTATCTGGTAGCGCTCCGGCAGCACGGTCATTTCGGCCGAGCTGCGGAAGCCTGCTTCGTTACCCAGTCAACGCTTTCAGCCAGCCTGCGCGAACTGGAAACCCTGCTCGGCGTCACCCTGGTTGAGCGCACCCGCCGGGTGGTCCGCTTCACGGCCCTCGGGCATGAAGTCGCCGATCAGGCAGAGAAGGTCCTTTACGAAACCGAAGAGCTGGCCGGCATGGTCCGCACCGACCGACAACCGCTGCATGGCGAGCTTAGGATGGGCATCATCCCTACGATCGCTCCGTTCCTGCTGCCGGCCATGCTGCCGCAGCTCCGTTCGCAATGCCCGAACCTGAAGCTCTATCTTCGGGAGGAGACCAGCCAACTGGCCTGCGAGGCCCTGCACCGGGGACAGCTGGACTGCGTTCTTCTGGCTCTCCCGTACGGCTGCGGCGACGTCGATTGCGTCGAGCTGTTCGATGACTGGCTGTTCGTCGCCTATCCGCACGGCGAGGCGCCGGGCGGTCCAAGGATCGACGTTGAGGCGATCGACGCGGACCGACTACTGCTGCTCGAAGACGGTCATTGCCTGAAGGATCATGCCTTGTCGGCCTGCAACCGACCGGATCTGCGCGCGCATGCGGCCATGATGGGCACGTCGCTCCACACGCTCGTGCAGATGGTCGACAACGGCCTCGGGCTCACCTTCATCCCTGCCTTGGCAATCAAGGCCGGTATCCTCGAGGGCACCGACGTCGACGCCAGGCCGCTCCATCTGGATCATGGCTTCCGCCGGATCGCCCTCATCTGGCGTCGATCGAGCTCGCGCGAGAATGAATTACAGCTCCTCGCCCGCATCCTGCGGCGGGTCATGAGCGAGCTCATTCCAAACCTAAGAGCCACCGATCCAGCGGGACTGCACGAACCCTGGCTCCGGGCAGCGTCCGATTGAGTTGCGCGCGGTGGCGCATGATCCAGTGCAGGCAGCTGAGTTCGCTGTCGAACGTGCCGAACTCGTCTCGACTGGCCCGGAGCGTCTCGAGGTTCACCATGTACCTAGCGCCTCTGCGGCAGCCGGGAGCGCCAGCCCAGTCCCGTTGGGGCGAGACGACCGCCGGTATCCAGTAGGTCCGGCTCGATTCCAATCGGTCGACTTCGCGCCGGTGCATCGGTCATTCCTCCACGATGTGACCCCGCTCCGGTGCCGCGGCGCCGAAGCGCCGCGGCTCTCGTCACTTTACTGCGCCGCGACGGGCTCCGTCGCGCGGGGTTGCGGCGCGGTGGCTCGCCGTCCCATCCTGGCCGAACGTGGGACGTCGAAACGGTCGGCGTTCATCACCTTCGTCCAGGCCGCGACGAAGTCGGCAACGAACTTCTCGGCCGCATCGGCGGCGGCATAGACCTCCGACAGCGCCCTGAGCTGCGAGTTCGCGCCGAACAGGAGATCGACGCGCGACGCCGTCCACCGTGGCTGGTCCGTCGCGCGGTCCGTCCCGACGAACACGTGATCGCTCTCCGGCTTCCATGCCGTGCCCATGTCGAGGAGGTTGACGAAGAAGTCGTTCGTGAGCGTGCCCGGCCGATCGGTGAACACGCCGTGCTTCGCGCTGCCGTGATTGGCGCCGAGCACGCGCAGGCCGCCGACTAGCACGGTCATCTCCGGCGCGCTCAGCCCCAGCAGCTGCGACTTGTCGACCAGCAGCTCCTCGGTCGGGACCGGGAAGCGGTAGTCGGACCTCAGGAAGTTCCGGAACCCGTCAGCCTTGGGTTCGAGGAACGCGAAGCCTGCGGGGTCGGTCTGCTCCTGCGTCGCGTCAACCCGCCCGGGCGTGAACGGCACCTCGATGTCGTGGCCGGCCTGCCGCGCTGCTTCCTCGACGGCGGCCGAGCCGCCGAGCACGATCAGGTCGGCGAGCGAGACCTTCTTGCCGTCCCCGGACGCGCCGTCGAAGTCCGGCTTGATGCCTTCGAGCGTCTGGAGCACCCGGGCGAGTTGCTCGGGCTGGTTGACCTCCCAGCTGCGCTGCGGCTCGAGCCGGATGCGCGCGCCGTTCGCACCGCCGCGATGATCCGAGCTGCGATAGGTGGCGGCCGACGCCCAGGCCGTCTGCACCAGTTCCGAGATCGACAGTCCGGAATCGAGGATGCGGCGCTTGAGGTCGGCGATGTCGTTCCGGTCGACGAGTGCATGATCGACCGGCGGCAACGGGTCCTGCCAGATGAGATCCTCGTCCGGCACTTCCGGTCCAAGGTAGCGCGACTTCGGGCCCATGTCGCGATGGCACAGCTTGAACCAGGCCCGCGCGAAGGCGTCGGCGAACTCGCCCGGATTATCGCGGAAGCGCTTGGTAATCCTGCGGAACTCCGGATCCGCCTTGAACGCCATGTCGGCGGTCGTCATCATCGTCGGCACGCGCCGGTTCGGATTATGCGCGCCCGGCGCCAGATCGTCCGGCCTCGGGTCCTTCGGCTGCCACTGCCAGGCGCCGGCCGGGCTCTTGATCAGCTCATAGTCATAATCGAGCAGCATGTGCAGATAGGCCATGCCCCACTTGGTCGGCGTCGGCGTCCACGGCCCCTCAAGGCCGCTGGTGATGGTGTCGTCGGCCATCCCGGAGCCATGCGTCGAGGTCCAGCCGAGCCCCTGCTGGGCAATGTCCGCGCCCTCCGGTTCGGCCCCGACCTTCGTGGCATCGCCGGCGCCGTGGCACTTGCCGAACGTGTGGCCGCCGGCGGTCAGCGCGACGGTCTCCTCGTCGGTCATGCCCATAGCATGAAACGTGTTGCGTAGGTCGTGCGCCTGCGCCACCGGGTCCGGATCGCCGCCGGGCCCCTCCGGGTTCACGTAGATGAGACCCATCTGTACCGCGGCAAGCGGGTCCTCGAGCGCGCGGCCGCTCGCATGGCGCCCGTCACCGAGCCATTCCTCCTCGGTTCCCCAATAGACGTCCTTGGGCGGCTCATAGACGTCCTCGCGCCCGCCTCCGAAGCCGAAGACGGGGGCACCCATCGACTCGAAGGCGACGTTGCCGGCCATGATCAGGAGGTCGGCCCACGATAGCTTACGGCCGTATTTCTGCTTGACCGGCCACAGCAGGCGGCGCGCCTTGTCGAGGTTCGCATTGTCCGGCCAGCTGTTCAACGGCGCGAAGCGCTGCGAACCGGACGTTGCGCCGCCGCGGCCGTCACTGATGCGATAGGTGCCGGCGCTGTGCCAAGCCATGCGGATGAAGAAGGGCCCATAATGCCCGTAGTCGGCCGGCCACCAGGGCTGGCTGTCGGTCATCAGCGCATGAAGGTCGCGCTTAACCGCCTGATAGTCGAGCGACCGGAATTCCGCGGCATAATCGAAATCCTCGCCGAACGGGTTCGGGGAACCGACGCCATTCTGGTGAAGGATTTCCAGCGACAGCTGGTTAGGCCACCAGTCGCGGTTCGTCCGTCCCAGCAGCGATCGCAAAGCTGCAGGTTCCTTTGCCGGATCGCTTAGGGGGCTACCTTCCGTCCTCACATCCATGTGCCGGTCCTCTCCTCTTAGGAGCGACACAGGCTACGCCCCTCTCTGCGCCGAAAAAAATGACTTAACTTTGTAAGTGAGAGCAGGAAAATCGATTAGTCGTCCCTTGTAGACGCTTCGAGCAGCCCGGCGTCGAGTTCGCGAAGCCCTTGACCGCCACTGGACCGAAATCCTCTCCAACGGCACGTCTGCCCTGACCTCTAGCTACTGACAGCCTCCGGTCTGATCCAGTAGTCGGGCAGGCCGAACTATGTTAATCTTGATTAACTATAGACTGAAATGCGGCGTGCCCTGACGGCAGTAACGGGCACGGGGAGGTTCTATGGTGACCAAGGCTCGTTATTGGGCAGGAACGCTCGTCGATAGCGTTCCCCAGGACCGCGAGTAAGTCCGCCGTGGGGCGCCCGGTACGGGTTCCTGCCACAGCTCAGAAACTGGTGATGAATATTGCGCGAGGGCGACATGGGTCGCGCCCTACCTTGGCGCACGCATCCAGCCGGCGCCGAGACAGCGGGCCGCATGAACAGGGGTCGGGGGCGATAATCCGCAAGAAGCTTGGGAGGAACCAGGATGCCGACCACCCGTGCCTATCGTCTCTCGCTCGTCAGCCACGCCTCAGTCCTGTCGCTCCTGTTCGCCTCGGCATCACTGGCCCAAACGGTCCCGGATACCCCAAAGAGCGAGACGACCGGCCAGGTTGAGGGCGCGCAGGGCGGCGAAACCGGCGGACCGACCACCAGCGGCACGACACAGGGCGCTGGCACCGCCGAGGGCTTCGAGGAGATTATCGTCACTGCCCAACGCCGCGCCCAGGCGCTTCAGGACGTGCCGATCGCCGTCAGCGCCTTCTCGGCCGAGGCGCTCGAACGCCAGCAGATCGAGAACACCTCTGACCTGCAGCTGAGCCTGCCGAACATCACCTTCACCAAGTCGAACTTCACCGCCGCCAACTTCACCATCCGCGGCATCGGCGATGCCGCCGTGGCCGCGTCCGGCGACACGTCGGTCGGCGTCCATGTCAACGACATGCCGCTGACCAGCACCCGCCTGTTCGAAACCGAGTTCTTCGACCTTGAACGCATCGAAGTGCTGCGCGGGCCGCAGGGCACGCTGTTCGGCCGCAACGCAACGTCGGGCGTCATCAACCTGATCACCGCGCGGCCCAACCTCGAAAGCTTCCAGGCGAAGGCCGAAGGCGAGTACGGCAACTACAATTCGATCAAGGCCAACGCCATGATCAACCTGCCGATCGGCGACATGCTCGGCGTGCGGCTGGCCGGCATCTACCTCAAGCGCGACGGCTTCACGAAGAACCTGTTCGACAACAGCCGCATCGACGGCCGCGACCTGTGGGCGGTGCGCGGCACCCTGCGCTTCGAGCCGACCGCAAGCACCCGCCTCGACATCATCGGCTACCACTTCCGCGAGGACGACGACCGCTCGCGCATCCAGAAGCAGCTCTGCCACCGCGATCCCACCGGCGTGCTCGGCTGCCTGCCCGACCGCCTCGCATTCGAGCCGATCAACGGCAACGCCACCTTGGGCGGCGTGATCACCTCAAGCGAGTTCCTCAACATCGCCTCGGGCGGCGCGCTCGGCGTGTTCGGTCTCGGCAGCGTCTATGGGCCCGACATCTACGCAGGCCTCGTCAACCCGCCCGACTATCGCACCGTCAACATCGACTATCCCCCCACCTACAAGGCCGAGGAAACGCACGCCCAAGCGCGGCTCGAGCAGGAGCTGGGCGAGGCCTTCAACCTCACCATGATCGGCGGCTATGCCGAGAACAGCGTCAGCTCGCGCACCGACTACAACCTGACCGCCGCCAACCCCTTCGGGGCTCGGCCAGGCCTGCTGGCGTTCCGCGCCGTGCCGCTATTCGATGCCGCCGAGGCGCGGCTGTTCCAGGGCGACAACCTCTGCGTCTCCGCCGCCGACCGCAGCTACGTCGGCTTCATCGGCGGCCGCATCGACCGCTGCGCGCCCTACGACGTCAACTTCGACAAGTCGGACATCAAGAACCGGCAATATTCGATCGAAGCCCATCTCGACTCCGACTTCGACGGGCCGCTCAATTTCCTGATCGGCGGCATCTATCTCGACAACAAGGTCACCGGCAGCAACTACTTCGTCAACTCGACCAGCCTCGACTACGGCGCGGCGGTGCTCGGCGCGGCCTCGGGCGGCGCGGCGGCGCTAGGGCCGCCGATGTACAACAACGAAACCAACCTCTACCGCCTGAAGTCCTACGGCATCTTCGGCGAGGCCTACTGGGACATCACCGACCAGCTCAAGCTGACGCTCGGCGCCCGCTACTCGAACGACCGCAAGTTCGTGCGTGACCGCGTGGTGATCTACAACTTCCCGATTCCCTATGGCGCCCAGGGCGCCTTCAGCACGCCCGGCGCCGCGGAGTTCGACGCGGACCCGAGCCAGCCGGGCAACCAGCCGTTCCGCGAGGCGCGCGTGAAGTTCGACAAGATCACCGGCCGCGCCGTCCTCGACTACAAGATCACCCCGGACAACCTGCTCTACGCGTCCTTCTCACGCGGCTACAAATCGGGCGGCATCAACCCGCCGTTCAACCCGGCCCTATTCACCGCGCCGGTCACCTACAAGCCGGAGATCATCAACGCCTACGAGATCGGCAGCAAGAACACCTTCGGCGGCGGCACCTTCCAGGCGAACCTCACCGGCTTCTACTATGACTACAAGGCGCTGCAGATCAGCCGCATCCTCAACCGCACGTCGTTCAACGACAATACCGACGCGACTGTGTGGGGCATCGAGGGCGAGTTCCTGATCGCGCCCGATCCGGCGTGGCTGTTCAACATCAACACCTCCTACCTCAAGACCAAGATCAAGGACCTCCAGCTTCCCGACACCCGCGATCCATCGGGCGGACGGTCGGACGTGGTCATCATCAAGGACATCACTAACGCCGCCAACTGCGCCGTCATCCCGGCTGCGGCCGGCGTGCCGCGCGGCGACGCGGTGGTGAACGCCTTCAATGCGGCGGTCGGCCTCCAGCCGACGACGCCGGTGCCCGGCACCACCACCACCGGCGCCTTCTCGATCTGCGAGGCGCTCGCGCAGACGATCGCCGGCGCCAACCTGCCCTATCAGGTCAACCGCAGCCCGACCGGCGAGGTGATCGGTCTCCCCGACGGCGCGCCCTTCGACCTTTCCGGCAACCAGCTGCCCAACTCGCCCAAGTACAAGGTGTCGGTCGGCGGCCAGTACACCTACGACTTCGGCAACGGCATGAACCTCGTCGCCCGCGCCGACCTCGCCTACACCGGCGAGTTCTACGGCCGCAGCTTCAACCGGCAGATCGACCGGATACAGGGCTACGAGATCGTCAACGCGCAGCTCCAGCTCAACGGGCCGGACCAGCGCTGGTTCGTACGCGGTTTCGTCCAGAACCTGACGAACAACCAGGCCGTCACCGGCATGTACGTGACCGACCCGTCATCGGGCCTGTTCACCAACATCTTCACGCTCGAGCCGCGCCGCTACGGCGTCGCCGCCGGCGTGCGCTTCTAGGCCCTCGCCGGCATCCGCAAACTCCTCCCCCCGGAGGTCGGCCATGCCGGCGCACTGGGCCCCTTCGGGGGCCCTTTCTTTGCGGCTCGGCGTGCTGCTAAGCGTGGCTCGCCTCGGGTTGCCGGTGAGGTGCCGGGATTCGTGGCGTGAGTTCGAAATCCTGCGGATTGGGGGCGAGCGTCGCCTGCCAATAGTCGACGAGCGGCCATGGCCAGTTCTGGCTGACGCGCCCGATCGCGTTCTTGTACCAGCTAGTCACCGTCGGCTGGCCCCAGGCCATCTGCGCGTTGGCGGCATCGACCCGGGCGTTGAAGGCGTCGTGCACGTCCTCACGCACCTCAATTGCGGCGGCGTCGCGTTCGAGCAGCAGCTTCAGCGCGCCGACGATGTAGCGGACGCTGCACTCGGAGAAGAAGATGATGCTGCCGTTCACCACGATATTGGTATTGGGCCCGTAGAGCATGAAGAAGTTGGGAAAGCCCGGCACCGTCATCCCGAGGTAGGCGCGTGCATCGCCGTGCCAGCGGTCGTGCAGCTCGACGCCGTCGCGCCCCATGATGCGGAAAGTGCGCAGGAAGTCGCTGGCGTGAAAGCCGGTGCCATAGATGACGACATCGGCATCGTGCCGTCCGCCGTCGGCGGTTTCAACGCCGGTCGGTGTCATGCGCGCGATCGGTGAGGTTACCACCTCGACATTGTCGCGCTTCAGCGCGGCGATCCACACGCCGTTGTCGCGCACAGTGCGCTTGCCCCCCAACGGATAGGTCGGCACCACCAGCTCGAACAGCGCCTCATCCTCGGCGGTCTGCTCGCGGATTTTCTCCACGAGCGCGGTCCGCACCTCATGATTGGCCGGGCTGATCGACAGCGGCGACCCGTCCCACTCGGGGTCGGCCTTCACCGCCTCGTAGATGCCGTCGGTCAGCATCCAGAACAGCCAGAAGCGGTACCATTTCTCGTAATAGGGCATGTGCTCGAGCAGCCACTGCATGCCCTCGCCCACATCCTCATGATAGTTGGGCGTCGGCCCCAGCCACGGCGGCGTGCGCTGGAACAGAGTGAGCTTGTCGACCAGCGGCGCGATCTCGGGCACGAACTGGAACGCGCTCGCCCCCGTCCCGATGACGGCGACGCGCTTGCCCCTGAGGTCGACGTCGTGACGCCAGCGCGCCGAGTGGAAGGCGATGCCTTCGAAGCTGTCGCGTCCCTCGATCTCGGGCAGGCGCGGCTGGTTGAGCTGGCCGACGGCGCTGACCAAGGCATCGGCCGTGATCGTCTCGCTGCCACCGTCGGGCCGCGTGATCCGCACATTCCACTGGGCGGCCACCTCGTCCCAGCGCGCCTCCTCAACCTTGGTCTCGAAGCGGATGTGCCGTCGCAGGCCATGCTTGTCGGCAACGCCGCGGAAATAGGCGAGCAGCACCGGCTGCGTCGAATAATGCTGCGGCCACTCGTGGTTCGGCTCGAACGAATAGCCGTAAAGATGATTGGGGTTGTCGACCCGGCACCCCGGATAGCTGTTCTCGAGCCAAGTGCCGCCGACGTCGGCGTTCTTCTCGATGATCTCGAAGTCGATGCCAGCCTGGGCGAGCCGGATGCCGATCAGCAGTCCCGACATGCCGGCGCCGACGATCACCACCTTCAGCCGGCGCCCGTCCGCCGCCAGCCGCTCGAGGCGCCAGTCGGGCTGGCGCGAGTCGCGGCCGTCGAGCTGCAGCTCCTCCATCAGGAACGGGATATAATGCTCGGGCACGTCGGCGCCCGCGATGAAGTCGATGACCTGCCGCACCGTCGTGCGCGAGGGCGGCGGTGCCAGCGGCCGACCCTCGATCAGGTGCGCGACCAGCGCCGCGTGCGCACGCTCCCGCAACTCGTCCTGCACCTCGGGCGGCAGCCCGCCCTGCCCGTCGCCGAAGAAGTCATAGACCGGGCACCACTCGGGCCGCAGATGGGACGTGTCGCCGGTCAGGTGGACGAGCGCCGCCATCAGCGACGGGATGTGCGCCTCGGCCAGCGCGGCGCGGATGGTGTCGGGCGTCAGGGGCCTCTCGGTCATCGCCGCGTCTCCCTTGCTTTCATCCCACTATACACCACGGCTGATGTCGCGGGGCTCTCCAATGTCATTGGTAGACCGCCGCGCCGTTCTGCGGCCTTCTGTCATCGGTGCCAACCGGCCGATGCGGGGCGGTCCGGCTATTCGGAGGCGCGCTCATGCGGACGATCCAAATCGAGAAACCTGGCGGCCTCGACCGGCTAAAGTTCACCGAGACCGAGCCGCGCCGGCCGGGGCCGGGGGAGATCGGGGTCCGGCTCCACGCCAGCTCGCTCAACTTCCACGACTATCTCGTCGTGATCGGCCGCATCCCGTCGGCCGACGGGCGTATCCCGATGTCGGACGGCGCCGGCGAGGTCGTGGATGTCGGCGAGGGCGTGACCGAGTTCGCCATCGGCGACCGGGTGGTCAGCACCTTCTTCCCGCGCTGGATCAACGGCGAGCCGACGCTGGCGGTCATGAGCGTCGTGCCCGGCGACAGCGCCGACGGCTACGCCCGCGAATATGCGACCGCGCCCGCAACCGCGTTCACCCGTGCGCCCGCCGGCTATTCCCATGCCGAGGCGGCGACGCTCACCTGTGCCGGCTTGACCGCGTGGCGCGCGCTCGTCGTCAATGGCGGGATCAAGCCCGGCGACACCGTTCTCGTTCAGGGCACCGGCGGCGTGTCGATCTTCGCGCTTCAGTTCGCGAAAGCCGCCGGCGCCACCGTCATCGCCACTTCGTCCTCCGACGAGAAGCTCGACCGCCTGCGCGCGCTCGGCGCCGATCACCTGATCAACTATCGAAGCCACGAGAAATGGGGCCGCGTCGCCAAGGAGATCACCGGCGGGCGCGGCGTCGACCATGTCGTGGAGATCGGCGGCGCCGGCACGCTGCCGCAGTCGATCGCTGCCTGCCGCATCGGCGGCCACATCTCGCTGATCGGCGTGCTTGCGGGTATCAGCGGCGACGTCCCCACCGCGCTCATCATGCAAAACCAGCAGCGCGTCGTCGGGCTCACCGTCGGCAGCCGGCGGCATCAGGAAGACATGGTACGCGCGATCGAGGTGAACGGCCTTCGGCCGATCATCGACACCAGCTTCCCCCTCGAAGCCCTCGCCGACGCCTTCCGCTATCAGGAATCGGGGCGACACTTCGGCAAGATCTGCCTCGAGTTCTAGCTGCCGGGAGCATCGAAGGCAGGATGGAAGCCGTCGCCTTCATCAAGGCCCCACGCGTCACGCCGGGCACGCCGTCCCGCCGGGCCGGCGCAGCACCTCGGTTACGTAATAGGCGGCCATGCGCACCGCCCGCACCTCGTCGTTCGCGGGGTCGACGGCGTGCGCTGCCTGCCCCCACGCCGTCGCACACGCCTCGGCCTTGGCGTCCGAGGCCGCACAGTCGATCAGCGCCTCGAAGCCTTGGCGATAGGCATCGAACGCCGCCCGATCGAGCACCGGCCCGTGCCCCGGCACGAGTGTCCGGAACCGCGTCGCGCTCACCTCGGCCAGCGCCTTCCGCCAGCCTTCAGGGCACGCCGTGTCGAGGAACGGCGCCGGCAGGGTCACGAGGTCGCCGACGATCGCCACCCGCGTCGCCGGATCATAGACCAACACGTCCCCCGCCGTCGCCGCGTGCGACGCAAGCCTGAGGTCGAGCAACCGCCCCGCGATCCGCGTGCGCCCCGACCCCGTCACCCGCACGTCGGGCTTCAGCCGCTCGCCTGCCTCGATGGTGGCGAGGTCGCCCCTCACCTCCTCGGCCATCGCGGCGTCGAGCTTGCCAGACGCAAGCGCCGCCCGCGCATCAGCCGCGCTCCGCGCAAGAAAGCCGGTCAATGCCTCGTCGATCGCGACGCTGGCATAGATACGCGCGGCCGGAAACGCCGCCTTCACCGCCGGGTTACCGCTCACATGATCGAGATGCCAGTGCGTATTGATCACCGCCGCGACCGGCTTGCCCGCGGCGCGCGCCGCCGCCAGCACTTTGTCGGTATGCGCCTTATGCCGCCCGGTATCGACGACGATCATCCCCGCCGGCGCATAGATCACCACCGAATTCCCGTCCGGCTGCCGCCCCGCCTCGAACCCGCCCGGCACCAGAGTGAACCCCGCCGGCAACGGCGCTGCCCCGATCAGCAGCGCGGCAAGTGCGGGTATCAAGAGACGTCGCCCGCCTCCACCATCACGCGGTCCCACCGTTCCCGACACCATGGCCAGCGCCCTCCTGCTCAACTCGATCTTGCCAAATAATCCTCTGTTGCCCGAGAACCCACGGCAACATCACGACGGTGAACCAACGCCGCTATTCGACGAACGATCGGTACTCAATGCGCATCGCGCGCCCGCGCTCAGCATCGAGGCGCGTGCGTATGCTCTGCGGCTAGTCGTTGTACTGCTCTGGCTTACAGCTCACTCGTATCTAAGCGCGTGAACCGGATTGGTGCGCGCCACGCGTAGCGCGTGGCTGACAACCGTACCAATCGCGATACCAAATGCGATCAGACCGGCGATGACGAACGGCACCGGGGTCAGGCCGATGCGATCGTCGAAGCCATTGAGCCAGTCGCGCATCAGCCACCAGGCGACAGGCCAGGCAATGAGGTTCGCCACGACGACTGGCTTTGAAAACTGCCAGACGAGCAGACGCACGATATCCTGCGTGCGCGCCCCCAGCACCTTGCGGATGCCGATCTCCTTCGTCCGCCGTTCGGCCGTGAACGCCGCCAAGCCGAAGAGACCGAGGCAGCCCAAGGCAACGGAGAGCAGCGCAAAGGCGGCAAAGGCTGCCGCTCGTGCATCATCGGCCTCGTAGAGTTCCTGAACGATATCCTCGCTGAACTTCGCCTCGAACGGCACCTCGGTGGTGATCGTCCGCCACATGTTTTCGGCGACCGCGCGGATGGTGGCTGGGTCGCCCCGGTAGCGCATCATCAGCATGACGTGACCGGTCTCGCCATTCATGAAAATCATCGGATCGAGCGGCACACGCACCGACTGGAAGCGCGCATTGTTGATCACGCCCACCACGGTGATCGGCACAACGCCATATTCCTCCTCGACGAGCGCGGCACGGAAGGTCTTGCCGATGATCGCTGCCGGATCGCGGTAGCCGAGCTGCTTTGCCGCCAGCTCGTTGATCACGACGTTAGCGCCGCGTGTGGCGAAGGCCGTCTGCGCCTCCGGCGTCAACGGGAACGGCAAGGTGGAGTCGTCGAGCGGCCGGTTGGGATTGTACCAGCGCCCGGCGACCACCTTCATGCCCATCGCGTCAAGGAAGCCCTCATCGACCGAGGCGATGCCGATCGTCACCGGCTCGGCTTTGCCGGGGACCATCACGCCGGTATTGTTTTCGCCTTCGCCGCCGATCTCGAACGAGGTGCGGGCGACCGCCTGCACCCCCGGTACGCGGCGCATGCGCTCGGCGATCGCCTTGCCCTTGTCGATGAGCTGGTAGCGGTTGAGGCCGTCGATCTGGAGGATGTGCTCGCGGTTGAAGCCCGGGTTGACACTGCGCGCATAGACCGTCTGGCCGTAGATGATGGCGGTGCAGATGATAAGGCCGATCGAGATCGCGAACTGCACGACGACGAGGGCGCTGCGCAGCCGGCGCGATCCTGGCGTGTCGGCCGACGATTTGTTCGCCTTCAGGACCGAGGCCGGCTGGAAGCGTGACAGGAAGAACGCCGGATAGGCGCCGCCGACGACGCCGACCAGCAGCACCAGCGCCAGGATCGGGAGGACGATGCCGTCGCGGCCGAGATAGTGGAGTTCAATGCTGCTATCGAGGAAGGCGGCTATCGAGGGTAGCGCCAGTTCCAGCATCGCGATCGCCAGCACCATGGCGATCGCTGTCATCATGACCGATTCACCGATGAACTGCACCACGAGCTGGCGGCGGTCGGCGCCGAGCACCTTGCGGAGTGCCACCTCGCGGGCGCGCTGGCTGGCGCGCGCGGTCGTCAGGTTGGTGAAGTTCACCACCGCGATACCAAGAATAAGGAGCGCGATCGCGGTAAAGGTGACGATCGTCGCGCGATCATTGCCCGGCGTCATCGCGCCGAGCTGCGCCTTGCCGAGATGCACGTCCTGAACGTTGACCAGATGCCAGTCGGCATCGTCGCCTTGGTTGAAGCGCGTGCCACCGAAGTCCTCGTCCGGAATGTTGCGCTTCTCCCAGGCAGGAAGCCCGGCGTTGATCGCCTCGACATCCGCACCGGGTTTGAGGCGAACGTAGATGACGCCGGCCTGACAGCCCCAGCAGTCGAAGAACTGCGGCTCCTTCGCCATGTAGCTCGGCATGTCGACGCGGATGATCGCCGCGACCTTCATGTGCGAGTTCTTCGGCAGGTCCTTGAGCACGGCGCCGACGCGGTAATCGCGCGAGATGCCCTTGCTGATCAGCGTAAAGGTGCGCCCCAGCACATCGGTCGAGCCGAAGCGCTTCATCGCCTCGGTCTCGGTCATCGCCGCATTACCCGGCTGCGTCAGCGCCCGGACGCTGCCGGCCACGAGTGGAAGACGCAGGACATCGAGGATGTTGTCGCCAACATACCAATAATCCTCTGTCGGCGAAGGCAGCCCATCCTTGATGAAAACCGGGACGCTCGGCAGCACGAAAACTTGGCGCTCGATCTGTGGGAAGTCCTTGGTGAGCGCGCCGCCCACGATCCAGGGCGTGCCCTGCACGAAGCCGGGCTGGCCGTTCGACGGATTGGGATACCAGGTCTGCACCTGATAGGTGCGCTCGGCGTCGGGCAACCACTCGTCGTAGCTCAGCTCGTAACGCACGTAGAGCAGCAGCAGGAGGCAGGCGGCCATACCGACCGCGAGCCCGCAGATGTTGATGAACGCATAGGTCTTGTTCTTCGCCATCGCGCGAAGAGCAACCGCGAGATAGTTCCGCCACATGCGCCCGACTCCCTCACCGTCGCGTGGTGTTTGAGTCATGCAATACGCATACCATACGCCAAGTGCTTGTTATTGCTGCAGTGGCGTAGCGCGACGAACAGCAGAATGTCCGACTGCGGACATTCTGCTGTTCAAGAACGTACAGGTAGGTTCGGGATTACACAGGGAACGAACAACGCTCTGTCCACACCCGGCTGATCCTCGCCCACTAATGACTTTCCCACATTATTTGTTCCTGTTACGTCCGGGCCACGCCTCCCGCGCAACACTCCGCTCCGTCCCGACCCTGGAGCCGATCTGGCGGCCCGAGGCCCGGAGCGGGTCACGCAAGGATATCTTGCGGGAGGAGCATGGAAGTTCAGGATTTCTTCGGAAACCATGAACTTCGTGAACTTCATCCCCGCAGATCCGACGAACGAAATAACCCGGCGCCCTTCCGGACACCGGGTGAGGAAGACCGGAAGCGTGGCACCGGGAAGGCCGGCGCCGTCGCCTGCTCAGCGTTGCAGGAAGTGCTGCTTCACCGATGACAACAGCGGGTTGGTACGCGTGCTACGCAGGTAGCCGTAGTTGAGGGTCCACAGGATCGTGCCGCCTACGCCCGTCGAGCGCACCCACTCCGCCTTCGCTTGAATCGATTGCTCGTTCTCGTACGAAAGGAAGCCGGCCGGATTGGCACCCGTGTCATTCGACGGCACATAACCCGGAGCCGCATAGCTACGGTACGCCGACTTGGCGATATCGTCGAAACGGTAGGTCCCGTTCGCGAGATAGCCTTTGCGGTCAAGCTCGGCGTAGCTCAGCGCCACGTCATTGAACTCGAAGATATTGTTATTGGCCGTCGACTGGCGCGGACCGGTGATCGTCGGGCCATAATATATGCCGTAGAAGCCGATGCCGATGCCCATCTTCGAACGCGGCACGCCGGTGGCGACATAGGCGTCGATGCTGGTCTTCAGATCGTACGGCGTCGTACCGCTTGCGCCGAACAGCGGGCCCGAGAACCAGCTGTCCCACCCTGCGCCGTTATAAGCGGTGCCGATGCCATAGCTCATCAGGTTGTACTGATCGACCATGTTGGCGACGTCAGCCTGCCACTGCTCGACCTTGCCGCCAGGCTGCAGGAAGTTGATGCTGACGGCATAGCCGGGGAAGGTGATGATTACCGGCTGGTTCGGCAAACGGTAGCGCGTACGGCTGTTGGCCTCAGCACGAACCTCGGTGATCAGCGCCTTCAGGCGCCGCCGCGCCTCCTCGGCGGAGATATTCTGTTCGGGCCAGCCTTCGAGCCGGTTCTCCCAGTCGATATCGACGCCGTCATAGTCGTGCGTCACGAGGTAGTCGACGAGGTTCCTCACGAACGTGGGCCGGATGGTGTCCGCCGTCGAGCGCAGGAAGCCCTCACCATCGGCACCATCACCACCCAGCATCAACAGTGCCTTGGTGTTCGCGTCATGCGCGCGCCTCACGAGGTAATCTTCGACGCTGCGCGTGCCGTCCGGCGACAGTCCTGCCTGGTGCGCCGTACCGGCACCAAGTACGACCGTGCCCGGCGTACCGCCGAGCGACCCACCGCCCGGTGCGACACGGCCGAAGACGAAGTGCGTCATGGCGGCCATGTCGACTTCCTGTGGCGGATAGGATTGATCCCAGAACCAGCCGGCGTAATAGCCCGTCACCCACGGCGTCGAGCCCTGCGGCCCCTGCCCGCCGCCGCCGGCGACCGTGATGGTTGCGGTCGCCCGCACATTCTGGTTGGCGACTGCCGTCGCGGTGACCTGGTAGGTGCCCGCCGTTGCCGGCGCGGTGTAGAGCCCGCTGCCGCTGACCGTACCGCTGTTCGTGCCCGCAACGCTCCAGGTGCATTGCGTGTTGGTGCTGCCGGTGACTGTGCAGCTGAATTGCTGCGTACCCTGCGGCTGGAGCTGGGCCGTCGTCGGCGTGATTGTAATCTGAACTGGCGGCGGTTCGACGACCGGCCCGCCGTCGCCTCCGCCGCTTCCCTCGCCGCCGCACGCCACGAGGAGAAGGGCCATCCCCGCGATGAGGCCCTTGCGCAAATCGAACATGTAACCCCCGACAAAGACCGCGCGACAGGCCCGTGCCTCCCGCGCGCCATGCCGTCGTCCCTCATCCGACGGCACCGCCATGCCCCTATTGGTTTTCCGTTTCGGTCGAGAACGGCGTCTATCCGGCTCCCGTCACGGAATCCTGCTGTTAGCGCCGGAATGTTGCCACTGCGAAATTAATCGGAACTTAATGCGGGTAAACAAGGTGATGCTGCTTTCGGCGCCTCCATACGGCGACTACGCTTGACAGTTGGTCAGCCCGCCCATAAGTGACCCGCCTCCGCTCACGGCCCCTTCGTCTAGCGGTCTAGGACGTCGCCCTCTCACGGCGAAAACACGGGTTCGAGTCCCGTAGGGGTCACCACGCGCCACTGCAGCGGCGGAATTTCAGCTTTGGCAGCCAGTATCAATAAGCAGCGGGCTAGAAGCCGCTGATCGTCACGCCGTCGCGTTCGTTGTCCCAGATCATGCTGATGATCGACCAGTGGCCATGTTCGTCGCGGAACAGCTGGATGCTGTTGATGCCGCGGCGCTCAGGGGTCGTGTCGTCGGGGGCGCGGCGTGCCTCGTAGGCGCTCCAGACATGCGCCATGTTGCCGAACACGGTGATCTTGCGCGCGA
>JAEZQR010000317.1 GCA_023413015.1 Pseudomonadota bacterium | reverse complement strand
GCCCATGGCGGTCCCCCGGCCTTGGACCGCGCAAGCGCTACTTCAGTCCGGCCGCCGCGAGCAGCATCGCCAGGCTCGTGGCCATGCCCTTGACGCTGGCGCCCTTCTCGACGTCGATCCACTCGTCGAGCGAGTGGGCCCGCCCGGCGCTGCCGCCCGAACCGATGGTGATCGCCGGGATTCCAAGGCTCATCGCCATGTTCGCGTCGGTTGACGACGATGTCAGTTCCCCCTTCAAACCATGCGCGCTCACCGCCTGCATCGACTGCCTGACGAGTTCCGACGACTCCGCCGTCTGGCCGGCCGGGCGATCGCCGATCACCTTCAGGTCGGCGGTCACGCGCCCTTCCTTGGTCGAGCGCGCGGCATTCTCGGCCTCGACCGCGGCGGGGATGATCTCGAGAAAGCGCTTCTCAAGCTTGGCGAGCTCGGCCGGGCTCACCGAGCGCATGTCGAACTCCATGAAGACCTGATCGGGGATCGAGTTGACCGAGGTACCGCCGCCGGTGACGCTCGCGGCATAAGTGGTCTTCGGGCTCGCCGGCACCGGCGTCTTGTAGAGGTCGACGACGGCCTGCGACATCGCCGTCATCGGATTGACGAGGCCGAAGGCGCCGTAGCTGTGGCCACCCGGCCCCTTGAAGGTGACGCGGTAGCGCTTCGAGCCCACGCCGCCGTTCACGATGCGCGACGGATCGGTCCCGTCCATCGAGAAGAAGGTTTTGACCCGGCCCTTGTACTTGCCCTTGGTGAGCAGGTAGCGCACGCCGCGGAGATCGCCCGGTCCCTCCTCGCCGACATTACCGACGAACAGGATATCATGATCGGTACGCGCACCGGCTGCATTCAGCGCGCGAATATAGCCGAGCAGGACCGCGAGGCTGCGCGTGTCGTCGCCGATCCCCGGCGCGAACAGCTTGGTCCCTTCCCGGCGAACCTTGATCGGCGTCCCTTCCGGGAAGACGGTGTCGAGGTGCGCGGCGATCACGACCACCGGCCGACCAGCCGCTCCCGTGCCGCGCCGCAGCCCCATGACGTTGCCCTCGGCATCCATCTCGACGTCCTGAAGGCCGGCCGCCTTCAGCATATCGAGGTAGGCGGCGGCCCGCGCCGCTTCCTTGAAGGGCGGCGCCGGGATCTCGGTCAGCGTGACGATGTCTTGGACGATCCGGTCATGCTCCCGGTCGAGCACCTGAACGGCCGAACGGTACGCCGGGCTCGACATGACGTGCGCGACCGTGCGGTCGGGCGAGTTGCCCGCCGCCTGGACCGAAGCAGCGCCCAACCCGAGCACCAGAAGTGAGCCGACGACCAAAGATTTCCGCATTTCACCCCCCTCTCGCAACTTTCTGCACGGGCCATGTAGCCGCGATCGTGCGATCAGGCGAGGGGCCGTTTGCCGTTTCCTTGGCCTCAACGGCTCCGGCGGTCGCTGAAGCCGGTTTCGGCAAGCACGCGCTCGGTCAATCGGCGGCACCGCTCCCCCGCGAACGGGAAGCTGTCCGTAAGCGCGGCTCTGAGCGACTTGTCGAGGAACTTGCGAAGAAGGAGGCGTGCCCGGAACAGGCGCGTCCGTACGGTGATCGGTGCGACATCGAGGTGGCGCGCCGTTTCCTCGACCGACAGCCCTTCGATATCGCGCAGGACGAAGACGAGGCGGTACGACTCGGGCAAACGGTCGACCGCGCGCTCGATCAGCCGGCGGACCTCGGCCCTTGCCGCATCACGCTCGGGATCGGTGCTGGCCGAGAGACCGGGGAACATGATGATTTCGGCATCCTGCCGGTGAACCACGTCGTCGATCGCATCAACAGGAGCGGTCGGCCGCCTGCGTCGAAGCCGCATCAGTGCTTCGTTCAGGGCTATCCGGGAGAGCCAGGTGGACAGCCGCGCGTCGCCCCGAAAGTCCGAAAGGTGCGCGGCCGCGCGCACGTAGGTCTCCTGGACGACATCCTCGGCTTCGGTGTCATCGCGGAGCACGCTTCGCACCAGGCGGAAGAGGCGCTGGTTGTTCCGCTCCATGATCAGCCGAAAGGCGTCACCATCATGCTGTTGCGCCAGTCTGACGAGCTCGACATCGCTGGCCGCCTTGAGCGCTACCGCCGCAGACGTCTGCGTGGCCGACATGCGTCACCTCCCTTGCTCGGCGACCTTGAACGAGCCAGTCATGCCAGGATGATAGCGGCAATAGTAGGAAAGCACGCCGGGCTGCTTGAGCGTCACCCGGGCGCTGGCACCGGGCTTCAGATCAACGTCGAAGGCCTTGTTGCGGGCGGTCGCAGTGTGCCTGAACATGTCCTTGTTCACCCACAGGATCGTGTCTCCCACCCGAGCGTTCGCCGGGGCTTTGCCGAACGCCATCTGATCGATGACGATCGTGTGCACCCGCGACGCGGCGTCAGCCGGCGCCCGAGCCGGCCCGGCAGCAGGCAGCATGAACATCAGAGCTGCCCCCGCAAGGCACCGGCCCACTGGCACCGGTCCCAAGCCGCCCATGGTCAAAGGCTCTTGGCGAGTTGCTCGGCGTGCAGTTGATGCTCCTGGAACAGCTTCAGTCCGGTGCTCAGGAGGCTCTTGAGCTGGCCATTCGTCGCATCCGGTATGAGGGTGTTCCGCAACGTATCATTGACGGTCCGATGATACGCCACCTCGTTCTGCACATAGGCGCGATCGAACGTCTTGCCGTTCAACGTTGCCAGCCGCTTCAACGTCTGGTCGGCCTGCTTGGACAGAGCGGTGCTCGTTGGACTCGCTTCAGGCGTGACCTTCAGCTCCTTCACGAGGGCGAGCGCCTTGTCGTTCACCGTCGTATGATCGCGGACCATTGATTCGGCGAATGCCCGCACCTGCGCGTTGTGCGACTTGGCAAGCGCCTGCTTGGCGGCCGCTATGTCGATCTGGCCAGCCGTGTAGGCGATGTGGGCGATCTGCGGATCGGTCGGCTTCGCCGGTTGTGCCGCCGCGCTGCCGATCGTGGCGAGCGTGACAAGCGAGGCGAGCATGGTGTGCCGGAGCATGGGTTTCTCCCGTTTCGCTCAGGAGTCCGGGCAGATCCCGGGCAGCCGACGATCGGCTGCACATCATCCGATGCGAGCCGGTGTCAGATGTTCCCGAAAAACGTCCGGACGCCCTAAAACCGCGAGGTCTTCCCTTGCTTCCGCGCTCAGCGCGCGGCCGCATCCCAAGCCGCCACCTTGGCGCGGACTTGCGCCAGCATCGCATCGAGGGCCGCGCGGTCATAAACCTGGCCACGCTGCACGACTGCGTGGATCGCCCGCGTGGCGGCGATATCCTCAAGCGGATTGGCATCGAGCAGCACCAGATCGGCCGCCCGGCCCGGCGCGACCGCGCCGTAGCGATCGAGCCGCCCGAACCAGGCAGGCCCCGTGCGCGTTGCCGACGCGAGCGCCTGCGCCGGGGTCATGCCGAGGCGGACGAACAACGCCAGTTCGTCATGGAGGCCGATACCAGGATAGTTGAACGAGTTCAGGAAGCCAGCGTCGGTGCCGGCCATGATCGGGACACCGGCCTGCTGGAGCATCGGCAGCACCGCGGCCACGCGATCGAAGTGGGCATGGCGCTCGGCCACTGCCGCGGCATCCGCCTTCGCAGCCCGCTCGATGCGCCATTCATAGGTCTTGCGCAGGCCGGGACCGATATAGGCAAGGTACGGATCGTTCGAATGATCCTCGCTGTCGAGCCAGGCGAGGATGCGGCTGCCGTTGAGCGTCGGCGTCACGGCCAGGCCCTGCGCGGCAAACTTCCGGTAAGTCGCCATCGCCACATCCGGATCGAAGGATGCATCGATGCGCCGATTGGCCTCGGTGCGATCGATCCTGCCCGCGGCAAAATCGGCCGCGACCGCGGCTTCCGCCGTCGCGCCGGCCTTGTAGGCATAGTCGAGATGCTCGATTGAGCTCAGACCGGCATCGACGGCCTGACCGACAGTGAGCGCCATCGGAATGTGGGCTGAGGTGCGCAGGCCGAGCGCCTTGGCACGACCCACGGCGTAGAGGAACAGCTGCGGGTCGAGCGTGCTGTCGGTGATCTTCACGAAGTTGGTGCGTAGCGCGCGCAGGCGTGCCAGCGCGGCATCGACCTCGGCCTTGGAGCCGACCTCGAGCGTTCCCTTCCAGATCGGCTTGAGCCCTTCGATCTTGGGTCCGGAGGTCAGCAGCGTGGGGCCGAGCAGGTCACCGCGGGCGATCTCGTCCCGCCAGGCGAGCACTTGCTCGGGCAGGTCGCCGGCCGCGTCCCTGACCGTGGTGATGCCATGTGCCAGGTAGAGCGGGAGCAGCGCCTTGTTTTCTTCGATCAGCGCCGGACCGCCGCCGAAGTGCACGTGCATGTCCCACAGGCCGGGAATGACATAATGCCGTCCGGCATCGACCGAGCGGGCCGCCCGCCAGGCGCGGCCGATCTGTGCATCCGGTCCGACGGCGACGATGTCGGCGCCGCGGATGACGATGGCGCGGCCCGGCAGGACGCGGGCCTGCGCTACATCGACGACTGTGGCGTTGCGGACGATGACGTCCGCGCGGCGCGGTGCCGCGACGACAGCCGTCGCCGGCACGAACAGCATCAGCAGGGCGGCGCACAGCCGTTTCAGCATTCCAAGCTCCTCAATCGGTCTTGCCGAGCGGCATAGCGGGGTGGCCGGCGCGCTGCAAAGCTCAAGTGCCTGCGGTGGTCCGATTATGTGCGCCATTGACGCATAGCAATAATATTGCGCTATCAATCGTGAGTTGATATTTTACTTTCATCGATTCCTTGATGGTGAGCCGAATGTTTGCGCGTTTTGAAATCTTTGCCGAAGCCTGTGTCCCGGTCGAGGATGAGGTGCGCAGCATCCTTTCGCAGTTCGGCATTGAAGCGCCGGCGATCGACTGCCAGTCGCGCGGCGGCGTAGCGCGGCTCGTCGTCCATCCGGTTGCCGCAGGGCCCGATGTCGTGCGCGCCGCCGCCGAGGCGCTGACGCGCTCGGACGCCGTCCGGTGCGCGGACTTCGCCTTCGAGCCGGAGACAGCAGCCTGACGCCGGAACGCCCGGCGAGGCGCTACTTGCCGGGCTGGTATGTGCGCACCGTGTGCTGCTTGAGGTCGTCCCCATAGAAATAGACCGGGCGCAAGTCCCCGGTGGCATAGCGCTGGGCTTGGTCGTTGAAGTGCGGTGAGCGCGGATCGCCGCTTTCGCCGCCGGCGCTCACCGCGCGAGCCCGCACGCGATCGCCGAACTCCACCACGGCGACGAAGCTGTTGCCGCTCGTGCCGTACCAGCGCTTGGTGTCCGGATAGGCGCGCGCACCGAACGACGCGAGCGAGCCCCAGCGCGCCGAGGCGAAGCCGACCGGAATGCTCGGGGCCGCATCGCTGAACGGGTGCACGATCGCCGGGCTAATCCGCTGGAAGCGATTGATCTCGCCCCAGGGCGTGCGCCAGGTGCCGAAGTCATGTTTGAGCTGCGCCGTGGCGGCGGCCAGCGCATCGAGCTTTTCGGCATCGGATGAACGGGCGATCCGCTGATAGCGGGTGAGCTTCTCATCCCAGGTGCCGGTACCGACGCGTTTCCACATCTCCTCGCCCCAGAACATCGCCACCGAAGTCGGCACCGAGTCGACCGACCAGCGATAGTCCCAGCTACGCAGGGCAGCGACGGGCTCGGCGAGGCGCTGCTTCATCTCACCCGCCGGTGCGGCGTCCCATGCCCGCACCAGTCCCGGGACCAGTTCGGCAAAGGCGGTGAGATAGGAGTCGTAGGCGGCCGCCCGTAGCCGTTCGAGCGAAAAGTCCTTGCGACCGTCGAGCACCATCAGCGCGTGGAGCCCACGCGGATTCTCGCCCACCGTATCCATGTAGCGCGGGAAATCCGCCTGCCGCCGGCTGTTGAGCCCGGCGGCCGAATAGGGCCAGTTGTTGGTGTTCTGGATCCAGCCGTTGGCCGGGTTGAGCAGGTTGGGCGCCTCGGAAGTCGCGTGAAGCCCGCGCCAGTCGGTCGCCGGATCGCTGCCGTCGACCGGCTTGGTATAGTCGAAGCGGTCGTCGCGTCGCGGGATGAACTGCGGGTGGAGATAGGCGATGTTGCCCTTGGCATCGGCGAGGATCGTGTTGTTCGACGAGTTCGCCTTGAGCTCGGCGACTTTCGCGAACGCCTGATAGTCGTGCGCCTTGGTGCGCAGGAACGACTGCTGCAGCGCCTCGACGGGCTTGTCCATCATCGCGAAGGCGACCCATTTGCCGTCCGCCTCGCGCACGATCGGGCCATGATGGGTGCGGTAAACCTCGAAGCTCCGGCGCGCCATCGTGCTGTCGGACTGGCGGTACGGCACGACGACCGTCGAGACCTCGACGGGGCGTTCCTCGTTGCCGTAGCGGTAAAAGAGCCGATCGCCGCGCCGCACGATCGTCTCGAGGAACTCGTCGACGACATCGACGCCGCTCGAGGTGTGCATCCACCCCATGCGCTCGTTAAAGCCTTGGTAGATGAAGAACTGCCCCCAGGTCGCGGCGCCATAGGCATTCAGCCCCTCGCCGCTCGTCATCTGCAATTCAGAGCGGAAGAAGAAGCTGGTGTGTGGATTGATGAGGAGGAGCGCCTTGCCGTCTTCGGTGCGGGACGGGGCGATGGCGAAACCATTCGATCCCCGCGGCTCCCGATCAGCCGGCAGCTCCAGCGCGGCCGTCGGCGCCGGACGCCTAGAATAGAAGGCCTCGAGGGCGGCGAGGTCGATGCGCTCGATATCGCCGCCAATCGACCCCTCGCTGAACGACAGCGCCATCCACGGCTCGAACCGGCTGATGACACGGGGGCGGACGTCGGGATGGGTCGCGAGATAATAGTTGAGGCCATCGGCCCAGGCATTCATCAACCGCTTGAGCCAAGCCGGGCTCGCCGCGTAGCGCGCCTCCAGCTTCGCCGGCTCCATGTAGAGCTTGGCGCGCAGATCCTGCCAGATCGCCTTCTCGCCCTCGGCTTCGGCGAGCCGTCCGAGCGAGGTCAGATAGTTGGTCTCGATGCGATTGAAGTCGTCCTCGGCCTGCGCGTAAATCATGCCGAAGACGGCATCGGCGTCGGTTCGGCCACGGACATGCGCGATGCCCCAGTCGTCGCGCGTGATCGTCACCTGGCGCGCCTGACGCGCCCAACGCGCGGCCTCCCCGATAGGCGCGGCCGCGGCCGGGCCTGCCAGCGAGCTGAGGATGATGAGGGCGACGAGCGGGTGACGGAGACTGTGCATCCGGAACGATTATCGTTCCGGCTCGCCGTTACCAATGGCTAATCGGCACCGAAACGAGGAACGGGGCCTCTGTATTCGCTGCGGCGCCCGGTCAGGCGCGACCACCCCGCACCAACTGGCCCGGCAGCTCACCGGTCGACACACCGTCCCGATAGGTGACGCGCCCGCTCACGATCGTCGCGGTGTAGCCGTCGGCCCGTTGCACCAGCCGCTTGCCGCCGGCCGGCAGGTCGTACCGCACCTCGGGCGCGTGCAGCCGCAGCCGATCATAGTCGATGATGTTCAGGTTGGCCTTCCGGCCCGGCGCCAGCACGCCCCGGTCGTGCAGGCCCACGGCGGCCGCGGTGTCGGCCGCCTGCGCCTTCACCACCCATTCGATCGGCAGCTTCTCGCCGCGCGTGCGGTCGCGCGTCCAATGGACGAGCATCGAGGTCGGGAACGAGCCGTCGCAGATGGTGCCGACGTGCGCCCCGCCATCCGACAAGCCCAGCACCGTGTCCTTGTGGCGCATCATGGCGAGCGCGGGCTCGAGCGAGTCGTTCGAGTAGTTGAGGAACGGCAGGTAGATCATGTTGCGCCCGCCGTGGCCGAGCAGGTGATCGAGCGCGAACTCGGCCGGGGAGATGCCAGCGCGTGCGGCGCGGGCCGCCACCGTATTGTCGGGCGTCTGCTCGTAATCGGGCGGCGTCTCGATGAGCCACATACGCGCAAAGTTGGTGAGCGTCGAGCGTGCCATCGGGTTCTGCCCATCCGGCTCTTCGGTCAGCAGCCGCGCCCGGAAGTCGGCATCGCGCAGCGCCGCCAACCGCTCCTCAAGCGGCCGCTTGGCGATCTCCCGATAGCTGGGGTGGAAGGTGAAGGGATTGAGCGTGAGTTCGAGCCCGAGCATGATGCCCACGGGGCGGCCACAGACCTGCGCGCGCATCTCCAGCCCACCGGCGGTCGCGTCTTCCAGCAGCCCGAGCAGCAGGCGCCACGCGTCGGGCGCGCGGTCGGCTTGGACCAGCGAGAAGGATAACGGCCGGCCCGAACCTTCGGACAGTCGGCGCAGCAGGCCGAACTCGGCCGTGGGGTCAGGAAAGTCCGACACGAACTGCAGCACCCCGGAGCCCGCGCGCTTCAGCCCCATGGCGATGCCCAGCAGCTCGTCCTCCGCCGCCGTGAGCGTCGGGGTCGGCTGGCCGTCGCTCGTCCGGTGGTTGAGCGTGCGCGAGGTCGAGAAGCCGAGGGCGCCGGCCCGCATCGCTGCCTCGGCTTGCGCGGCCATGGCCGCGATATCGGCCGCGGTTGCCGGCTCGCGGTTGGCGCCGCGCTCACCCATGACGTTGACGCGCAGCGCGGCGTGCGGAAGCTGCGCGGCGAAGTCGATGTCGGTACGGCGGTCGCCGAGCGCGTCCAGATAGTCGGGGAAGCTCCGCCAGTTCCATGGCAGCCCCTCGCTCAGCACCGGGAACGGGATATCCTCGACGCCCTCCATCAGGCGGATCAGGCGATCACGATCCTCTTCGCGGCACGGTGCGAAGCCGACGCCGCAGTTGCCCATCACCACGGTGGTCACCCCGTGCCAGGACGACGGCTGCAGCCGGTCGTCCCACGTCACCTGCCCGTCATAATGGGTGTGGATATCGACGAAGCCGGGGGTGACGAGCTGCCCCCGCGCGTCGATCTCCTCGCGGCCTCGTCCTGCGACATGACCGATGGCGGCGATCCGGCCATCCGATATCGCCACATCGCCGTCGAAGAGGGTGCCGCCGGTGCCATCGGCGATCGTGCCGCCGCGGATCACGAGGTCGTAGTCTGCCGCCATAGCTGCGCGCTCCTGCCGCCTACCGAGGGGCAGCGTATCACGGGTCAGGCGCTTGTCACGGGCGGGCACGGCCGCTCTACCAAGGTTGAGAGGGTGAGGACCGGCAAATGTGACCTTTGGGGCGACCGCGCGTTTCATTTGCCGCAGCGACGGGAGGGACGATCATGGACAGGCGCAGGCTGGGCAATTCCGGTATCGAGATCGCCCCGCTGGTCTTCGGCGGCAACGTGTTCGGCTGGACGGCAGACGAGGCGACCAGCTTTGCCCTGCTCGACGCCTTTCTCGACGCCGGCTTCAACGCCATCGACACCGCCGACGTCTATTCGCGCTGGGTGCCCGGCCACCAGGGAGGCGAGAGCGAGACGGTGATCGGTAACTGGCTGCAGCGGCGCGGGCGGCGCGACGACGTCATCATCATCACCAAGGTCGGCATGGACATGGGCGAGGACCGGACCGGGCTTCGGCGCGACCATATCCTACGCTCGGTCGAGGCGTCGCTCAGGCGACTGCAGTGCGACCATATCGACGTCTACATGGCGCACCGGGACGACGCTGACACTCCGCTCGAGGAGACGCTCGAAGCGTTTTCGCGGCTGGTGGATGCGGGCAAGGTGCGGACGCTTGCTGCCTCAAATTACGACGGCGACCGGCTCCGCGCGGCACTGCGCGTCAGCGAGGGGAGCGGTCTCCACCGCTACGAATGCCTCGAGCCGCTCTACAACCTCTACGACCGGGCGGTTTTCGAGACCGACCTCGCAGACGTCTGCCAGTCGCACGGCATCGGTGTCATTCCCTATTATGGGCTGGCCAGCGGCTTCCTCAGCGGCAAGTACCGCACGCCCGAAGACGCCTCGAAAAGCCCGCGGGGTTCGAGCGTCGTCAAGAAATATCTGAACGAGCGCGGCTTGCGCATCCTTGCCGCGCTCGACGCCGTGGCCGCGCAGATGGCATCGACACCGGCCCAGGTGGCCCTCGCCTGGCTCGTCGCGCAACCGAGCGTCACCGCCCCGATCGTCAGCGCGACCAGCCTCGACCAGTTGGACGAGATCGCCGGCGCCGCGCGGCTCGTGCTCGATGCCGAGGCGTTGCGCACGCTCGATGCGGCGAGCGCCGTCTAAGCCTGTCAGGCGGCGCGTTGCTTCTCGGCGAGCAGGCCGCGGCCGAGTTCGTGCCCGCCGTTGATGGCCCGGCAGGTGATCTCGGCGCAGGCGAGCGCGTCCGACATGGCGTCATGGTGGTTGAGCTCGATTCCGAAATGCTCGCAGACGTTCGGAAGCTTCGTCGGTCGAATGTCCCAGAGCGCGCGCGACAGCTTGACCGTGCAGATCCACGGCCGCTCGGGTGCGGGCAGGCCGTAGGCATTGCAGCAGCCGTGAAGGACACCGCGATCGAAGCCGGCGTTGTGCGCGGCGTAGAGGTCGGCCGCCTCGAAGAGATCTGCGAGATCCAGCCAGATCTCGCCGAAGCGCGGCTGGTTCGCTACGTCGGACCAGCGGATGCCGTGGATCTCGGTGAACATGACGTGCGGGCGCGGCGGCCGGATCAGCCGATAGGCCCGTTCGACGACACGCCCCTGCTCGACGAGCGCCACGCCGATCGCGCAGGCGCTGTCACGCCCAGCGTCGGCCGTCTCGAAGTCGATTGCCAGTATCCGCATCCCGCGCGGGTACGGGAGCCGGCCGTGTTGGGCAAGCGACTGCGACTGCGTGACTTCGCCGAGCCGGAGCGCTTCGAAGGATGGTGCCGCCTACGCGAGACGCGGCACGACCGCGACGGGGTGGGCATGTTCGAGCGCCGGCGTCTGCTGAAGCGTCGCGAGGAAGTCCGCCTCGCCGATTTCCTCGAAGCGCGCGGCCTCGATGCCGCCGCTCACGAACAGGAAATCAAGGCCGTAGCCGACGGCACCGGCCACGTCGGTCGCCACGCTGTCGCCGATCGCCAGCACCTCCGGTGCGTCGACCGGCGACCCTCGGCGCTCGGCCGCTAGCCCAAGCGCGCGATCGTAGATCGGCCGGTGCGGCTTGCCGAAGTAGCGCGTCCGTCCCCCCATCGCCTCGTAGCGGGCGGCGATCGTGCCGGCGCACAGTTGCATCCGGTCGCCATGGACGACGAGGCGATCGGGATTGAAGCACAGCAGCACCGCATCCCGCGCACGCATCGCGTCGAGCCTGTCATCGTAAGCGCCCGCGTCATGGACGACCTCGGGCTGATAGCCCATGCAGATGACGGTCCGGGCCTGCGCCTCATCCCAGCGGGTCACGCCTGCCGCCCCGAGGGCGTGGCGGTCGTCGTCGGTCCCGATGAAGCCCAGCGGCTCATCGGCGTGGCAGGAAAGGACGTGATCGACGCCGGCATCGCCCGACGAGACGACCGCATCATAGCAGCTCTCGTCCACTCCCAGCCGCGCGAGTTGCGCACGTACGCGCACCGATGGCCGCGGCGCATTGGTCAGCAGCACGACCGTGCGGCCTTGCGCTCGCCAGTCGCGCAACAGGCCAACGGCCTCGGGGTAGGCGCGCACGCCGTCGTGCACGCAGCCCCAAATGTCGCACAGGATGACCTGGTAGCGGGCCGGCAGGTTCCGCAGCGACGACATGATCTAGGCCGTAGGGGTGGCGAGGCGCTTGAGCGCGCCGGATGACGAGGACATGAAGCTAGGATGGCGTCCGACAGGCGTTCCTGCAAGCGAGGCTGGACTGGTGATGGAATCCTGGCTTTCCGAGCTAATCGCCAAAGAGAAGCTGCCGGCGGCGTTCGTGCGCACGGTCGACACCATCCACCGGCCGATTGCGAATTGGATCACCGAGGTCGCATCCACCCGATCGCGAACGACAATCATGGGGCTCTGCGGCCCGCAAGGCAGTGGCAAGTCGACGATGGTGACGGCGCTCCAGGCTCTCCTCGCGGACCGCGGGCACCGCGCGGCCATCCTATCGCTCGACGATCTCTATCTGACCCGCGCCGAGCGCGAGCGGCTCGCGGCGACCGTGCATCCGCTCCTCCGGACGCGCGGCGTGCCGGGCACGCACGACGTGGCGCTTGGACTTGCCGTCCTCGACAGCCTGTCGCGCCCGGGCGAGACGCGCGTTCCGCGCTTCGACAAAGCGCTCGACGACCGGCAGCCGCCCGAGGCGTGGGAGCCTGTGCAAGGTCCGGTCGACGTGGTCCTGTTCGAGGGCTGGTGCGTGGGCGCACGGCCGCAGCCGGAAGCGGCGCTCTCCGCCCCGGTAAACGATCTCGAGCGCAACGAAGACCCGGATGCCCACTGGCGCCGATATGTGAACGACGCGCTCGCCGGCTCGTATCAGCGGCTGTTCGCGCGGATCGACAAGCTCGTCATGCTGGCCCCGCCGAGCTTCGATGTGGTCGTCGGCTGGCGGACCGAGCAGGAGCAGAAGCTGCGGCAGGCCATGCAGGCAGGCGGGGAGGCACCGCGCGGCATGAGCGACGCCGACATCGCCCGCTTCGTCGCACACTACGAGCGGCTGACACGCCATATACTGGCCGAGATGCCGGCACGTGCGGATGTCGTGATCGGACTGGACGAGCACCGGCAAGCGACGAATCTGCGCCTGCGGTGAGCTCTGGTCACGAAACGGCTACGGCTTCTTCATCCTCGTTGTGCGGGATGTTGGCAAACGGCACCACAGGTTCGCAAACTGCACCAGACAGACATTCGCTTGATGGTGCCTAAATATCAATAATTCAGCTTACGTTACAGCAGGTTACCCTTCAAGATTCCTGTTGGCACGGCGCTTGCTCTGCACTGGACATGAAGCGGATTTCCCGCCGACACACAGGAGACAGACGATGTTCTTCAGCTCAGATTTTTCCCGCAGCCTCGTCGGTTCGCTCGGTGCGCTGTTCCTTGGTGCGACCTTCCTCATCGCCGCGGTCGGTCCGTCGATGAACGGTGTCATTGCCTGACCCACCTCACACCTCGAAGGACATGCCCATGATCACCCGCGGCCAGAAGCTCTACCTCAACAAGGGATCGGCCAAGTTCCTAGGCGTCTGCGCCGGCATTGCCGACTTCCTCGGCATCGAAGCCCTCTGGGTGCGCCTCGCCTTCGTGCTCGGTACGCTCCTCGGGTCCGGCTTGCTGCTCCTTGCCTACATCGTCATCGCGATGATGGTCGAAGCAAAGCCGGCTGCAATCATCGAGTAAAGGGCGCCGTGCACCGCCAGCCGCTGCCTCATCTGCAGGACGATACCCACCGCGCGACGATCGGCTAAACGGGTGCGTCACAGGCTGGAGGTGGTACATGATGACCGAACAGATGAAACCAGCGGAGCATCAATTCTGGAGCGATGTCGCCGAGGCGGTGGTCAAGGCATCGAGAGCAGGTCTGACCGATCGGGAGGTTACGATCGCATTGACCGGCATGCTGGGCCGCCTGATCGGCGGCGCGTATAGCGACGAGGCCGGGCTCGACCGGGGCTTGGAACTGGTCGCCGCCGCCCTCCGGTTGGAAGCCAAGGCCCGCCTGGACGAGCAGTTGGCGCAAGGCATATCTACCAATCCGTAAGTTCCGAAATCTCATTCCCATGGCCAGCGGTGCTGGCCATGCCGCATGTGCAGCAGGGCCGATAAGGGCTCGCCTGCATCTTACATCGGGCGGCCAAACGCAATTGCTGGCGACGAGTTGTCAGGACTGAAGGCGGTGCTGTCAGTCCGATGCCAACTCGTCTCCAGCGACATGGCAGCAATCGCTTGTAGCAGCGCGACGGGTAATCCTTAGATTGCCGAGCGATCAGCCCGAACCTGTCGCACCAACCTGGAAGCGGACGCCTTGGGCCAGCGGCACGGACGCACCGTAGTTGATGGTCTGGGTCTGGCGGCGCATGTAGGCGCGCCAGCTGTCGGAGCCGGACTCGCGGCCGCCGCCGGTCTCCTTCTCGCCGCCAAACGCGCCACCGATCTCGGCGCCGCTCGTGCCAATGTTGACGTTGGCGATGCCGCAGTCTGACCCAAACGCCGAGGTGAACAGCTCGGCCTCGCGCAGGTCGTTGGTAAGGATTGCTGACGACAGCCCCTGCGGCACCGCGTTGTTGCGGGCAATCGCGTCGTCCAGATCAGTATAGCGGAAGACTGACAGGATCGGTGCGAAGGTTTCCTCGAAAACGTTCGCCGCCGGGTCCGCATATGCGACAATCGCGGGCTGCACATAGTAGCCGCCGGCCGGCACCCGGTAGACGCGCTCGCCACCTTCGACATGGCCGCCTGCTTGGCGCGCCACCGCGAGCGCGCGCTGCATAGCCTCGTAGGCAGCCGCATCGATCAGCGGCCCGACCTGGGTTGCATGATCGCGCGGGTCGCCGATCACGAGGCCCTCATATACCGAGCGCAGCCGCGCGAGCAGGTCCTCGTAGATGCTGTCATGCACGAAGAGCCGGCGCGTGGTCGTGCAGCGCTGGCCGGCGGTACCGACCGCACCGAAGGCGATGGCCGGGACGGCGAGGTCAAGATCGGCGCTCGGCGCGACGATGATGGCATTGTTGCCGCCGAGTTCGAGCAGCGCGCGACCGAAGCGACGCGCGACCTGCTCGCCGACCTTGCGGCCCATGGCTGAGCTGCCGGTGGCGCTGATCAGCGGCAGCCGCGGATCGTCGACCAGATGCTCGCCGGTGTCGCGCGCACCGATCACCACTTCGAGCAGCCCGTCGGGCGCGGCGCCAAATTCAGCTGCTGCCTGCGCGAACAAATGCTGGCAGGCGAGCGCAGTGAGCGGGGTCTTTTCCGACGGCTTCCACACCACGCTGTCGCCGCAGACCAGCGCGAGCGCCGCATTCCACGACCAGACGGCCACCGGGAAGTTGAATGCCGAGATGACACCGACCGGCCCCAGCGGATGCCACACCTCGAGCATCTTGTGCGACGGGCGCTCGGAGGCGATCGTCAGCCCGTAGAGTTGGCGCGACAGGCCGACTGCGAAGTCGCAGATGTCGATCATTTCCTGGACTTCGCCCAGCGCCTCGGTCCGGATCTTGCCGCACTCGAGCGTGACGAGCGTCGCCAGATCCTCCTTGTGCCGCCGCAGCGTCTCGCCGAGGAGGCGGACCAGTTCGCCGCGCCGCGGCGCGGGGACCGAGCGCCATTGCCCGAAGGCTTGCGTCGCGCGGGCGATCTTGCGAGCGACCTCTTCGGGGCCGTCACTCTGCAAGCGGGCCAGTATCGCGCCGTCGATCGGGCTGCTGACAACAAGGTCGCCATCGCCTGTCAGATAGTTGGCCAGCCCGAGCGAAGCCGGAATGGCATGGCGCCCGAGCGCGGTCCCGTTCTGGCCGGCTGCGGCAACGGCGTCGGTCAGACCGGCTGGCCCGGCGGCGGCTTCCTGCATATACACCCCATCAGCTTTACGCATGTGCGCAAATTAGAAGATTACCAGTTCGCCTGCTGATCAAGTCACGCGATTTATGATCTGTATACTTATCGGCAGACCTTGTGGATGATAAGAGATAATGTACGATATCTGATAACGAAGATCAGATGATTGTCTGATCATTGCCTCGGGACCAAGATAAACAACGCATGGCAACTCTTTCCAAGAAGGAGCAGGAGCTCCTCAATCTTCTTCGAGACAACTCGCGCCGCACGATTGCTGACCTTGCACGCGAACTGAGCGTTTCCCGCCCCACCGTGACCAGCATGCTCGCGCGGCTCGAGGAGCTGGCGATCGCCCGGTACACGGTCGAATTGAAGCCGAGCTTCGCCAACGCGCCGATCCGGGCCTATGTGCTTCTGAACCGCGATCCCAAGAAGTCTTCGGCGATCCTCGAGGTCCTGAAGAAATTCCCGACCGTGAAGTATGTCTGCACCGTCACCGGCGAGTTCGACGTGCTGATCGAGCTCGAAGCCGAGCACTATGAGCACCTCGAGGGCATCCTCAACGACATCGGCGTCCTCGACGGTGTCGCCCGCACCCAGACCTACATGGTGCTTGCCGGCACATATTCGCAGTAAGGTGGGGGACCGGCGCGGACGCCGGTCCCCTTACGTTACTCAGAACCGTACGGTGGTGCCGAAGAAGAAGAACCGGCCGATCACGTCATAGGTGTTCGGATCGGTGTTGCCTTCGATCGGCGAGGACAGCCGTGGCGCCTGCTTGTCGAACACGTTGCGGACGCCGCCGAACACCGTGAAGCCGTCGAAGTCATAGGCCGCGCGGAAGTTGTGGTACCAGTAGGCGTCGACCACCGGCCTGGCGATACCGGCCTTCGGATTGGCCGCACCCGCAGCGAGCGCCGTTGCGTACTTGCGGTCCTTGACCGACGACAGATACTCGACCTGCCAGCTCAGATCGAGCGGGCCGCTGCCGTAGCCGAGGATGCCGGTGAACCGCCATTCAGGGATGGCCGCCGTGTCGCCGCCGACCGTTCCCACCCGATCCACCGCCGGGCTCGCCGGATTGGCCTGGAAGGTGTTGCGATCGACCCAGGTCCCGAGCAGCGTCGCGCGCAGGTCGGCGGGTTCGTCGCCGAGGCCGAGGCTGTCCCACTGCCAGCTGTAGTTCACCGCGAGATCGACGCCCGAGGTGCGCAGCTTGGCGACATTGGCCAGCGGTACGCCCCAGTCGATGATCTCATAGGTCGTCGCCGAGCGGCTGAAGGTCCGGCAGAATGGGTCGTTGGCGTCGCCGCTGGCGAAGCAGGCCGCCAGCACGCCCTGCGGGCCGCCGCCCAGCCGCTCGATCGCATCGTTGATCTTGATGTCATAGTAATCGAGCGTGACGTTGAGGCCCCGGATCGCACTCGGCGTGAAGACCGCACCCAGGGTGAGGGTGTCCGACTTCTCCGGCTTCAGATTGGGGTTCGAGACCAGGCGGGCCTCGATGGCGGCCCCGTTCTGCTGATAGCTGCCGATCGCCGCGGCCGGCACGCCCTGCGCGATGCACAGCGTCCTGACCGCGCCCGTCGGGTTGGCGGTGCGCGAGCACGGGTCGATCATGGCCGGGTAGGTGTTGACCAGACCGCCGTAGAGCTCGGCGATGTTCGGCGCACGGACCGCCCGCTGGTAGAGCCCCCGGAAGCGGATGTCCGAGTTGAGCCGCCACTCGCCGCCGGCCTTGTAGGTCCACACCTCGCCCGCGGTCGAATAGTCGGAGTAGCGGGCGGCCAGCTCAAGGCCAAGATACTCCACGAACGGCTTGTCGGAGATGATAGGCACCACCGTCTCGCCGTAGATCTCCTTCACGTCGAAGGACCCGAAAGTGCGGTTGCGCTCGCCGAAGCCAGCCGAGGCGAAGTCGAGCAGCACCGGCGCCGGATTGTCCGAGCTCGATACCTCGCGATACTCGGCACCGAACGCCACGCCGACCGGACCCGCCGGCAGCTCGAACGCATCGCCGGTGATGCTGGCCGAGGCGATCTTCTCGTCGATCTCGGTCGAGCTGATGTTGTCGACGCGCAGGTAGTTGACGAGCTGGGGCGACCAGTTGGTCAGGTTGGTGACGAGCACGCATTGCGGGTTGAGATTGGCGCACTTGGTCGGGTCGGTCGGGCTCGGCGTCGAGGCTTCGACGAACGTGCGCCGGGAGATGTCGCCGACCTGAACTTCCTTGGTCGACAGATGGCTGTAGCTGTAGCTGACGTTCCAGTCCCAGCTGCCGAGATCGCCCTCGAGGCCACCGATCAGGCGATAGAGATCGCGATTGAAGGCGATCTCGCGCTTGGGAAACTGCTCCGGCGCCTCGAAGCGAAGCGCGAACGGCGCATTCGGATCAGGACGGGCATTCAGCAGCGCCCGGATCTGAGGCGTGACGAACGATGCATTGGCCGGCAGGCCAGGGACGTTCTGCGTCTGGCGGATGTTCGGCGCCGTGCGTGCCAGCACCGCCGAGGACTCGACGTGGTTGAAT
Source organism: Pseudomonadota bacterium (assembly GCA_023413015.1). Lineage (GTDB taxonomy): Bacteria > Pseudomonadota > Alphaproteobacteria > Sphingomonadales > Sphingomonadaceae > Sphingoaurantiacus. The sequence goes on along the minus strand of JAEZQR010000317.1, from coordinate 7,913 downwards.
CCGGCCTCAACGAAGGCGCGGACATTGTCGGTCAGCTCATAGACGCCGCGCCCGAAGACGTTGGTGCGCTGAAGCGGCGTCTGGATCGCATAATCGCGCTGCAGGTCGTAGTTGGTGTCGGTCGCAGTCACGAACGGACGCGGGACCATGTTCTCGAGCGCATAGTCGCGGTTGACGAAGCCGCCGGTGCCGTTCGGGGTCGGGATGCCGATCAGCGTGCCGCCCTTGCGCCCGGCGGTGCCCGTCCGCTGGAAGGTGCCGTTGTTGTCGATGTAGCTGTACTCGGACAGCTCACGGGCGGTGCCACGCAGCGCGGCGCGATCTTCATAGGTGACGTGGAGCCAGGCGTGCGCCCGCTCGCCCGCAGCGCCCACCGTCGCCGATGCGCTCCAGTTCTCGGCGTCGCCCTCGTCGGAGATGCCGGCCTGCGCGTCGAGCTGCAGCCCTTCGAAACGGTCCTTCAGGATGAAGTTGACGACGCCCGCCATGGCGTCGGAGCCGTAGACGGCGGATGCGCCGCCGGTGACGACCTCGACCCGGTCGACCAGCGCCGCCGGAATGTTGTTGACGTCGACGATGCCCTGCTGGTTGCTGGCGATGTAGCGCCGGCCGTTGACGAGCACGAGGGTACGCTTGGCACCGAGGCCGCGCAGGTTGAGCGTCGCCGTGGCATCGGCTTGGCCGGTGACGTTGGTCGACTTGGTGGCGCCGGCGACGAGTTGCGGCAGCGTGTTGAGATATTCTTCGACGTTCTGCGTACCGGTGATCTTGAAGTCCTCGGCGCTCACCGTCGTGGTCGGGCTCGAGCTGACGAGATCCTGACGCTTGATGCGCGAGCCGGTGACGACGATTTCCTGGTCGCCGGTGTTGGTGTCTTGTGCGAATGCGATGCCGCTGACCATGCTGAGCGCGGCCGCCGACGCAAGCAGCGTCGAGATGCGGGTTGTGGTCATGTTCCTGTCCCCCTTCGAATCAAAGTGGTCCCGTCGCCCGCTTGCGCGGGCGCTTGATGTCTGGCGTTTCGGTGGTGCGGTTAGGGCTTTTCGGGCCCGAAGACTTGCAGCCAGTCGGCCTCGGCCTGGATGCGCGCGAAGTAGCTCCAGGTGCCCACCGACATGGCGTTGCGCAGGTGCTGCTTGGCCTTGTCCCGTTCGCCGCGCAGCAGGAAGTAGTTTGCCAGCGAATAGCTGGTGGACGCCTTGATGCCGTCCGAGGTGCCGAATGCGCGGCCCGAGTCCTTCTCCGAGAAGAAGTCGTTCGGGTCACGCAACTCGCGGAACAGCTGGATGCCGTCGAAGTAGTTGTTCGACTCCGTGTTGGCGCTGAGATCGGCCAGCGTCAGATCGTAGGACGCCAGGAGCTGCTTGCCCTCAAGGTAGCGCCCGCCGCGGGCCAGCGAGAGATATTCCCAGTAGGTGGCTGCGGTCTTGTCCGCGACGCCGCCGACGCCTTCGGCCACTTCGCGCGATTTTCTGAACCACTTGGCCGCCGCATCATAGTCGTGCTTGGCGAAGTAGGCGCTGCCGAGGTGATAGTAGAGGTAGAACTGCACCACGTCCGGCGTGCTCGGGAAATAGTCGGGCCCGAGCTTCTCGCGCTCGAGCGGCTGGCCCTCGTAGAGCTTCGCTGCGCGTAAGCCGTCCTCGACCGACTTGTCGAACTCGCGCAGGCTGAAATAGCGGTGCGCACGGTGGCGCAGCAGCTTGGCTGAGTTGGGGAACCGCTTGAGGCCCGCCGTATAGACGTCGATCGACTCGCGCATCAGCCCCTGATAACCGAGCAGCCGCCCGTACCAGGTCGCGCTGTCGATCGTCAGGTTCGCCTCATAGGCAGCCTTTGCCTCGGCAACCGCCCGCAGCAGATCGCTGGTCGCGCCGACGTTCACCGGGTTCGGCCCGCTGGTGTACATCGGCTCGCCGAACAGCGTCTTGCCCTGGTAGCGCTGGTCGCCGGTCTGCGCGCCGGCCGGTGTTGCCGCAAGCGCGATCAGGCTCGCCGCCAGCAGCACCAACCTTGTTCCCTTGTTCATATCCCCCTCGTTCTTTCTGTTCGGCGGTTCAGCCGATGATCTCGCGGTACAGTCGATGGACGTTCGCCCCCATCAGGCGATCGATGTCGGCCTGGCTGTATTTGCGGCGGCGCAGCTCATCGCGGATGACGTCCATCCGCCGCGGTCCATTCAGCCGCTCGAGATAGAGCGGCCAGTCGGCCGGCTTGAACTGCGCCCCTTCCTCCTTGAGGAGGATCTGGATTTCCGCCTCGTTATCCGGAATGACCCGGTGATCGCGGTCGCTGCCGATGCCGACATGCTCGATCCCCGCCACCTTCACCGCATGGTCGATATGCTGGAAGTAAGGTTCGAGGTTGTCGCGCCTAGCATCGGTCAGGAAGGTGCGGATCTGCGTGATGCCGACAACGCCGCCCTTCTGCGCCAGTGCGCGCAAATTCTCGTCGGTGGTGTTGCGCCGGTGCGGACGCAGCGCCTTGCAGGCGGTGTGCGAGACGATGACCGGACGCTTCGAGGCGACGATGGTGTCTGCCATCGTGCGCATGCCGGCGTGCGACAAGTCGACCAGCACCCCCGCCTCGTTGAGGCCCGCGACCAGCTCTCGCCCGAATGGCGTGAGGCCGCCATCGACCTCCTCGAAGCAGCCCGATCCGGCGAAGTTGTGCGTGTTGTAGGTGATCTGGACGCTGGTGATGCCTAGGCCCTGCAGCAGGCGGATGCGCGACAGGTCGCGCTCGATCGGCGTCGAGTTCTGCAGGTTGTAGAACACCGCGAGCTTGCCTTCGGCCTGCGCACGCTCGACGTCCGCGATGCGGCGCGCGCGGATGTACAGGTCGGGATGCGCCGACAGGTAAGCCTCGTAGCGCGCGAGATCGGCACGCAGCTGGGCGAGCGCCTGCGGCACCTCGGTCTTGGGATCCGTGATAGTGACAGCGATCGCCCGAGTGCCGCTCGCGAGAATCTGCCTTACGAGGTCCGGCGTATAGACGGTACGGATCTCACCCAAGGCATCGAATGCTATCGGGCCCTTGGTGACCTGCGCCGCACGCAGCATTGCCGGCACGCAGGCCGATGCAGCCAAGACTGCCAGCACTCCACGCCGACTGAGATCGTTGGCCATGCATACCCCCGATTCCGTTCTGAGGGCGCAATGGTTACATTTTACACAATAATTAGCAAGCCTCATTTGCCGTTGTGTAAAATTACTCTTTGCATTTCGGTAAATTCCGCCACCTACCGGTCAAGCCGCCCGCCCGATGGCGGCCAGCGAGCAGTGGTCGCACATGACCATCCGGCATAATCTTCAAGGGTGCTGTCAGTTTAATGCTAACCGGTCTCCCGTTTGCGAGGCAGCGGACTCCCCGGAGCGGGGGCCACAATGCTGAAGCCGATCTCGTACAAGCGGCTTGAAAAAGCGCCGAGTCACGGCTCCTACACGTTCAAACCGGTTAAGTTGACAGCTCTGGCCAGCCGGCTTGGGCATGGCCGCTGCCTAACCGCAGCGGCGGCGCAGGACTATGGAGTTTGGTCCGACAGAACCTCGGCGATCCATGTACTGATTCGTCGGCAGTTCTGAACGCATCTGCATTTGATAAGATTGACGACCCTGCCAACGTGCTTCCACTATTCGCGCCGACATAGGGGGACGATATGCGGGCATCATTCAAGGCCGTGACCAGCCTTCTGCTGCTGGGCGGATGCAGCACCCAGCCGACCGAGCCGGTTGCTCAACTGCCATCGCCAACCGCCGATCAGGCGGCGCACGTCGAACGGCCCCAGCTCGGCTCGTTTGGCGTCGATCTGGCCGGCATGGACCGCGCCGTCGCGCCGGGCGACGATTTCTGGTCCTACGTCAACGGCAACTGGGCCAAGACCACACCGATCCCAGGCGACCGCGGCAGCCTCAGCCAAGTGTCGCGCCTGAACGACGTCTCTGCCGCGCATGTCCGCAGCTTCGTCGAGGAGTTCCTGACCAAGCGCGACAAGCTTTCGCCCGAACAGCGCAAGGTCGCCGACTATTATGCCGCGCTGATGGCGCAGGAGGCGATCGATGCGCGCGGCGCCGCGCCGCTCCAGGACGAACTTCGCCGTGTCACGGCGGTCGCGTCGCGGCGCGATCTGGCGCAGTTGCTCGGCGAACTGTCGTCGACCTGGATGCCGACGCCGCCGCTCGGTCGCCTGCCGCGCTATGCGCTCGGGCCCTTCGTGGTCGGTGTGCAGCAGGACGCCAAGTCGCCTGACCGCTATGCGCCGGTCATGGACCAGGACGGCCTTGGCCTTCCCGAGCGCGACTACTACCTCAAGCAGGATGCGGCCGCGACCGACACGCAGGCGAAGTATCGCCGCCACATCGCCGCGATGCTCCGGCTGACAGGCGTTCCCGCCGACCAAGCCGACCGCCGCGCCGCCGCCGTCTACAATCTGGAGCGCGACCTTGCACAGGCGCACTGGTCGCGTGCCGCGTCGCGCGATGCCGACAAGACCTACAATCCCTGGACGCAGGCGGACTTCGCCAAGAAGGCTGGCGGCTTCGACTGGCCGACATTCTTCCGGGCTGCCGGCCTGCCGCAGGATCAGACGATCATCGTCTCGCAACCGAGCGCGATCGAAGGCGCGGCGCGGCTACTGCATTCGGCACCGCTCGCCGTCTGGAAAGACTGGCTGACGCTGCGTCTGGCGAAGGACCGCGCACTTGTCCTGCCGAGCGCTTTCTCCGCCGAAGAGTTCGCGTTCAGCGGCGGCGTGCTGGCGGGCGCGACGGAAGCCCCGGCGCGCTGGCTGCAGGCGGTCGAGATGACGAGCGCCGCGCTGCCTGACCCAGTCTCGCGCGACTATGTCGAGCGCCATTTCCCGCCCGCCACGAAGGCGGCGATGGACGATCTCGTCCGCAACATTCTGGCGGCGATGGACCAGCGCCTGTCGCGCCTGACCTGGATGACGCCCGAAACCAAGGCGAAGGCGCGCGCCAAGCTCGCTGCCTTCACGCCGATGATCGGCTACCCCGAGAAGTGGCGAGACTTCACCGGCCTTGAGATCGTCGCGGGTGACGCCTACGGCAACTTCACCCGTGCGGCGCGCTTCGAAGCGCAGCGCAACATCGCCCGGCTGGGCTCGCCGGTCGATCGCAGCGAGTGGTGGATGATGCCGACCACGGCGAACGCCTACGCCAGCTTCGCCAACAACCAGATCGTGTTCCCGGCCGCCTATCTGCAGCCGCCGCACTTCGATCCCGCCGCCGATCCGGCGGTCAACTACGGTGCGATCGGCTACGTCATCGGTCACGAAATCAGCCACCACTTCGACGACCAGGGCAGCAAGTTCGACCCGCAGGGCCGTCTCATTGAATGGTGGACCCCGGAGGACAAGACGCGGTTCGAGGCTCTCGCGCAGAAGCTCATCGCGCAGTACGATGGCTATGAGGCGCTGCCGGGGCTCAACGTCCGCGGCCGGCAGACGCTGGGCGAGAACATCGCCGACAACGCCGGCCTTGCGGTCGCCTACGACGCTTATCGCCTGTCGCTCGGCGGCAAGCCCGCGCCGGTGATCGACGGCTTCACCGGCGATCAGCGCTTCTTCATGGGCCGCGCGCAGATGAACCGCGTCCTCTACCGCGAGCCGGCGCTGCGGCAGCAGGTCATCTCCGGCGTTCACTCGCCGAGCAAGTTCCGTACCTTCTCGGTGCGTAACCACGATGCCTGGTACGACGCCTTCGAGGTCGCGCCGGGGCGTGGGCTCTATCTCCGTGCGGAAGAGCGGGTGCGCATCTGGTGAGACGTGACGCAAGAAGCCCGTACAGGCATCGCACCATATCCCGATCGGTTTACTGGCCGCCACTGCCTCCGATCTTCGATTCGCCCATGACACCGAGGCACTGCCAAGTGAGCGTTTGATACGGGAATGTGATCTTGTACAGGGCAACGCCCTCGATGCTCGGCTGCCTTCTGTTCCTGCTGGTAGCGCGCTGTCGATATTTTCAGAGTAATCTGAAATGGCGCTGCCTTCGCCCCCTCCTCTGATCCAAGGAGGTCAATGCGCGGCAGGCCCACCGAAGGCGAGAGATGAAGAAGATGCGCCGACAGCCTTCAATAATCTGAGTTCGTAAATTTAGTCTGACAGTGCCCTTAAAAGTGCGGGCAAGTCCGCAGGAATGTGGCGGCACTGTCGGCCCGAGGCGAATCAGCGACGTGCTTCGACCGCCTGCATGAGCAGCGCCAGCGACCGTCGTAAACTGTCGGTCGCCGGTCGAAGTCCGGCGTAGCGGCCGAGCCGTACCACGACCAAGTCGTGCGATGGAATGATGATCGTCCACTGTCCGCCGGCGCCCGCCATGTAATAGGCGTCTTCGGGAATCGGGAATGTCTTGTCGCCGTTGATCCAGAAGAAGCCGCCGTAGATCGGTCGGCTGTCGGCCTGCCATGCCGGTGCGATCGTGCTGACGAACTTCGCATAGCCCTCGGGCAGGATGCGCTCGCCGTTCCAGACGCCGTCCTGCAGATACAGATTCCCAAGGCGAGCCCAGTCGCGCGCCGACATCAGTTCCGAGCCCTGGGTCACGAAGTTCCCATAGGAGTCGGTCTCGAGGACCGCACTGCGGACGCCGATGCGGTCGAAGAGCGCACGCTGCGGAAAGCCGAGATAATCCTCTCCCCGCTTTTCCACCGCCAGACGCACGAGGTAACTCCCGAGCACCGGATCGGTGTTGCGGTAGCGGCCGATCGTTCCGGGCCGCCACTGCAGCGGCCGGCTCGCCGCATAGGCGAACGCATTGGGCCCTGTGTAATAATACCAGTGATCCGGATAGCGTCCGTCATAGACATATTCCGGATCCTGCTCCGCGCGGATGCGCAGGCCGCTCGACATCTGCAGGATGTCACGAATTCGGATGTCGCGCCGCGGGTCGCCGGCCCCTTGCCACTCGGGCACCGGCGCCGGCTGATCGAGCGTATAGGCGCCCTGCTGGATCAATACGCCCATCAAGGTCGCGACGAGGCTCTTGCCCATCGACCAACTCTCGAGCGGGGTAGATGCGCTAGCCTGAGGGCCGTAACGCTCGGCGACGATGCGTCCCTTCCAGGTGACGACATAGGCCTGGGTCAGGGCGTCGTCGGGGGCGAAGGCGGCGTCGGTCGCCGCCTTCAGTTTCTCCGCGTCGATCTCCCTGGGCAGAGGGTCTGCCGGCAACCTGTCTCCCATCGGCCATGGGGTTGTCGCCGCAGGCGGCAGGTTGCGAGCGATCCGCATCGGCGCGAAGTGGAGCTTCGTCTCTCCCTGCGGCAGCACCACGCAACCCTGATCGCCGACATGCCGCGCGACGCGGGTCACGCCGCTCTGGTTCGTGATGCGAACCTCGCGGCGTGCCCGATCGATGACCGGTTCACCCGATTTCACGCGATGGGCGACGGCAGCAAGGGCGTTTGCGTCGCCGAGCGTCTGGCGAGCGAAACTCGGGTCCATGCCGCTGACGAACACGGCCGAGCACATCAGCTTGGCATAGCCGGCAGTGAAGTGTGTCAGCGGCTCCCCCGGCGGCGGGGTCCAGGCGCCCGGCAACTCGGCGACGCGCGCCCGCGCGAGCATCATCTCCCGCCTAGCGGCCGCATCGGACGCCGACGTCTGCGAGACAGCGGCCTGCGTCCAGCAGGATACGACGACCGCCGCAGCTAGTCCGGTAAGCCTCGCTCTCATGTCTGCCCCCGAAGAATTGATCAGAAGCCGCTGATCTTGACGCCGTCGCGTTCGTTGTCCCAGATCATGCTGATGATCGACCAGTGGCCGTGCTCGTCGCGGAACAGCTGGATGCTGTTGATGCCGCGGCGCTCAGGGGTCGTGTCGTCGGGGGCGCGGCGTGCCTCGTAGGCGCTCCAGACATGCGCCATGTTGCCGAACACGGTGATCTTGCGCGCGA
>JAEZQR010000312.1 GCA_023413015.1 Pseudomonadota bacterium | reverse complement strand
GCCGCGCGCCGGACGGCGAGCCGTGGCCGTTCGAGCCGGCGCTGTTCATCGCGGCAAGCGTCGTGTCGGCCCGGCACAAGACGCATGCGACGGTCGATGCCGGGCTGAAGGCGGTCGCCGTCGACGGACCGCCGGCGCGGGTCATCTCCGGCGCGCCGGCCGGCAGCCGCTGGCGATCGATGGGTGACGAGCACGGCGCCATCGCGCATCCGGCGACGCTGGCGCGTATGGCGCAGGCGCGCGACCCGCTGGCCCACGACCGGACGATCGCCGAAATCGACGCCGATCCGGCGACCCCCTGGCCTGACGACCTGCCGAAGAGCGGCGCGCTCGTCTGGCTGCAGCCCGGCCACTGCGACCCGACGATCAACCTCTACGACGCCTTCTACGTCGCCGACGAGGACGGCAAGCTGGAGCGCTGGCCGATCGACGCGCGGCGCGTCAGCCCTTAGCGCATTCGGGCAGGCGCAGCGTCACGCACAGGCCGCCGAGATCCTCCGACTCGCCGAGCTCGACCGAGCCGCCGTAGATCTCCGCCACGTCGCGCACGATGGCGAGGCCGAGGCCGGTGCCGGGCTTGCCGGTATCGAGGCGCGCACCGCGCTGGAACAGGTCCGCCCACGCCGCGACCGGAATGCCGGGGCCATCATCCTCGACGGTGACGTCCACCATATGTTCGACGCGCTTCACGGTGACAAATACGCGGCCGCCGCCATATTTGGCGGCATTGTCGAGCAGGTTGCCGAGCATCTCCTCGAGGTCCTGCCGCTCGCCCCGGAACGCCAGCGTCCGGTCGCCCGTGATGTCGATGACGACGTCGCGGTCGGCGTGGATGCGCTCGATCGCCCGACGCAGCGCTTCGAGCGAGGGCCAGACCTCGGTGCGCACCGAGCTCGCCGCGCGCCGCCCGATGGCGCGGGCGCGGGCGAGATGGTGGTCGACGTGCCGCTTCATCGTCGTGGTCTCGCGCAGCACCGCCTCGGGCAGGTCCGGCGCCCGCGCCTTCGCCTCGTTGATCAGCACGCTCATCGGCGTCTTGAGCGCGTGCGCCAGGTTCCCGGCATGCGTCCGCGCTTCCTCAGCCTGCCGCTCGTTATGCTCGAGCAGCGCATTAAGCTCGGTCACCAAGGGCGCGATTTCAGGCGGAAAATTCGTCGGCACACGCGTGGCACCACCCGACCGGATCGCCGCGATCGACCGGCTCACGCGGCGCAGCGGCCATAGACCATAGGCTGCCTGCAGCCCGGCCAGGACGAACAGCCCGAGTCCGAGCACCGACAGCGACCAAGCGAGCGTGCTGCGCAGGCGCGAGATCTGCTCGTCGAGATCGTGCGTGCTCTGCGCCACCTGGAAGCGCCAGTTCGTCGGCGAGCCGGGCAGCACCGCATCACGCTCGACGATGCGCAGCGGCTCGGTCAGGAATTCGTGGCTCGTGTAGGCATGGACGCGCACGTCGCGCTTGTCGAGGTCGGGCGGCAGCGCGCGGTCCCAGAGCGAGCGCGACCGGAACGGCTCCTCACCATCGGCGGTCACCTGCCAGTAGAGGCCCGAATAGGGCTGGTCGAAGCGCTGGTCGACGAGGCCGCGCGAGAACACCACCTCGCCGTCGGGCCCCAGCTCGGCGGCAGCGACCATCGCCGTCAACGCATAGTTGAGCTGCGCGTCGAAGTTTCGCGTGATCGAGCTCGACAGCACCCGGTCGAGCGCGAAGCCGCCGATCAACAGCAGCGTGACGATCCACAGCGCCGCGATCGCGAGCATGCGCCGGGTAAGCGAGCCCTCCCGCAGCAAGCGGGAGGACCGCACGGCGCGGCTTGCGTCAGGCGCCGGCCGGATCGTCGAGACTGTAGCCAAGTCCGCGGATGGTGTTGATGAGGTCTGCACCAAGCTTCTTGCGTATGCGCGTGATGAACACCTCGATCGTGTTCGAATCGCGGTCGAAATCCTGATCGTAGATATGTTCGATCAGCTCGGTGCGCGACACCACCTTGCCCTTGTGGTGCATCAGGTAGCTCAGGAGCTTGTACTCCTGCGCCGTCAGCCGCACCGGCTCGCCGTTGAGCGTGACGCGGCCGCTGCGCGCGTCGAGCCGCACCGGGCCGGCGGTCAGCTCCGAGCTGGCGTTGCCCGACGCGCGGCGGATCAACGCGCGCAGGCGGGCGATCAGCTCCTCGGTCTGGAACGGCTTGGCGAGATAGTCGTCGGCGCCAGCGTCGAGCCCGGCCACCTTGTCCGACCAGCTGTCGCGCGCGGTGAGCACCAGCACGGGCGTCGTCTTGCCCTCCTTGCGCCAGCGGTCGAGCACCGTGAGGCCGTCGACTTCGGGGAGGCCGAGATCGAGGATGACGGCATCGTAGTTCTCGGTCGAACCCAGATAATGCCCTTCCTCGCCGTCGTTGGCGGAGTCGACGGCATAGCCGGCGCCTTCGAGCGTGTTGCGCAGCTGCCGCGCGAGGTTGGGTTCATCTTCGACGATAAGGACGCGCATGTAAGTCCTTCAGTTACCTGAAATACCAAGTACGTTACCGCTGCGGGCGTCGACATCGACCACCACGACGGAACCGTCACGCATATACTTCAGACGATAGGTCCGCGTTCCGGAATCGAAGTCCGACCCCAGGAACGTGCCGCGGATGCGCGGCGTGACGCGCGAGATGATCTCGCCCAGCGGGCGGATCGCGCCCGAGCGCGCCGCCTCATAGGCCTCGTCCTGGTCGCGACGCTGCGCCGACGCCGGAATCGACGTCAGGGTTGCCGCCGTCGCGACGATCAGGATGAGCGAACGGATCATTGCTGCCACCACCACCTACGCTGTTACTGCTTCTGCCATAGGCGCTTGGCACTGAATAGCTTGTGAATACGCAGTTTCACGCGCGTTCAGCTAGGCGAGCGCGCCGCCAGCCGCTATCTGCCCCGCATGTCCGCACCCATTCTCACGCTCGAAGGCATCGGCCTCGTCCAAGGCGCCGGCTGGCTGTTCCGCGGCCTCGACCTTTTCATCGGCGAGCGCGACCGGCTGGCGCTGGTCGGGCGCAACGGCGCGGGCAAGTCGACGCTGCTCAAGATCATCGCCGGCCGGATCGATTTCGACGAGGGACGGCGCACGATCCGCCCCGGCGCGCGCGTCGTGCTGCTCGAACAGGAGCCGCGGATGGAGGCGTTCGAGACCCTGCGCGACTTCGCGTTGAGCGCGCCCGACGCCCCACCGCGCCACGAGGTCGAAGCCATCGCCGACCAGCTCGGCATCGACCTGTCGCGCCTCGCGAGCACCGCCAGCGGCGGCGAGCGGCGGCGGGCGCAGATCGCCCGCGCGCTGGCGCAGGCGCCCGACGTGCTGCTGCTCGACGAGCCCACCAACCATCTCGACGTCGCCGCCATCGAATGGCTCGAGGACTGGCTCAAGCGCTACTCGGGCGCCTTCGTTGCGATCAGCCACGACCGCACCTTTCTCACCCGCCTCACCCGCGCGTCGGCGTGGCTCGATCACGGTTCGCTCCGGCGCAACGAAATCGGCTTCGGCGGCTTCGAAGCGTGGACCGAGCAGGTCTACGAGGAAGAGGCTCGCGCGGCCGAGAAGCTCGATTCGAAGCTGCGGCAGGAGCTGCACTGGCTCGCCCGCGGCGTCACCGCGCGCCGCCGCCGCAACCAGGGCCGGCTCGCCAAGCTCAACGAGATGCGCGCGCAGCGCCGCGCGATGCAGGGCCAGGCCGGCACCGCCAAGCTCCAGCTCGAGGCGAACGACACCAAGACCAAGGTAGTGATGGACGCCGAGCATGTGTGGAAGTCCTACGGCGACCGCACGGTCATCAAGGATCTCACGCTGCGCATCCAGCGCGGCGACCGGATCGGCATCGTCGGCCCGAACGGTGCCGGCAAGACCACGCTCCTCAAGCTGCTGACCGGCGAGATCGAGCCCGACCAGGGAACGGTCAAGCGCGCGAAGACGCTCGACGGTGTGCTCATCGACCAGCAGCGCCGCCTGCTCGAACCCGGCAAGCGCGTGCGCGACGTGCTCGCCGATGGCGGCGACTGGATTCAGGTCGGCGACGCCAAGAAGCACATCTCCGGCTACCTCAAGGAATTCCTGTTCGATCCCAACCTCACCGAAGCGCGGGTCGAGACGCTGTCGGGCGGCGAGCGCTCGCGCCTCCTGCTCGCGCGCGAGTTCGCGCGCCGGTCGAACCTCCTGGTGCTCGACGAGCCGACCAACGACCTCGACATGGAAACGCTCGACCTCCTGCAGGAGGTGATCGCCGACTATGAAGGCACGGTGCTGATCGTCAGCCACGACCGCGACTTCCTCGATCGCACGGTCACGATGGTGATCGGCCTCGACGGCTCGGGCCGAGCCGACGTCGTCGTCGGCGGCTATGCCGACTGGGAAGCCAAGCGCGCAGCCCCCCGCCCCGCACCCACTGCCAAGCCGAGCGCGCCCCCGCCGCCGGCCGCGCCGAAGGCGGCCACGAAGCTCACCTACAAGGAACAGCGCGAGCTCGACCTGTTGCCCGGCCAGATCGAAGCACTGCATAACGACATCGCCCGCCACGAGGCGACGCTCGCCGACCCGGCGCTCTACAGCCGCGACCCCGCCGCCTTCGCCAAGACCAGCGACGCCCTCGCCGCCGCCCGCGAGCGCTTGGCCCAATCGGAAGAGCGCTGGCTGGAACTGGCCGAGAAGGCCGAGGCGCTCGCCGGTTAAGCCGCCTCTTCGAACTGCAACCGTGCGAGCCGCGCGTACAGCCCGCCCTCGCTGATCAGTTGGTCGTGCCTGCCGATCGCGACGATGCGGCCCTGGTCCATCACCACGATGCGATCGGCATCGCGCACGGTCGCCAGCCGGTGCGCCACGACGATCGTCGTGCGCGCATGCATCAGCTTGTCGAGCGCGTCCTGCACCAGCCGCTCGGACTCGGCATCGAGCGCGCTCGTCGCCTCGTCGAGCAGCAGGATCGGCGCGTTGCGCAGGATGGCGCGCGCAATGGCGAGCCGTTGGCGCTGCCCGCCCGACAGGCGGCTGCCCGCCTCGCCGAGGAAGGTGTGGATGCCGTCCGGCAGATCCCGCAGGAACGAAGCCGCATTCGCCGCTTCGGCCGCAGCCCACACCTCGGCCTCGCTCGCCTCGGGGCGGCCGTACAGGATGTTCTCGTAGGCGCTGGTGGCGAAGATCACGCTCTCCTGCGGCACCACCGCGATGCGGCGGCGCAGCTCGCGCGGATCGGCCTGCGGCAGCGCCACGCCGTCGAGCCGGATCGTACCTTCCTGCGGGTCGTAGAAGCGTTGAATCAACTGGAACAGCGTCGTCTTGCCCGCCCCCGAGGGGCCGACGACCGCGACCGTCTCGCCGGGTGCCACCTCCAAGGTAAAGTCGATCACCGCCCGGGCGTCCGGCTTGCTCGGATAACGGAAGGTGACATGCTCGAAGGCCAGACGTCCCTGCGGCTCGGGCAGCGCGACCGGGTTGGCCGGCGCCTTGATCTCAGGTCGCGCCTGCAGCAGCTCGGCCATGCGTCCTGCCGCGCCCGCGCCGCGCATGACATCGCCGTACACTTCGGTCAGCGCGCCGAACGCGCCGGCCACGATCGCGGCGGTCAGCACGAAGGCGGTGATGGTGCCGCCGGTCATGTTGCCGGCAATCACATCGCGCGCGCCCTCCCACAGCACCAGCGTGATGGCGCCGAAGATCAGGCCGATGACGATCGAGGTCATGATCGCGCGCGTGAAGATACGGCGCTTGGCGGCCGCGAAAGTGGTCTCGACCGCCTCGCCGAACCGTGCGGCCTCGCGCGGCTCCTGCGTGAAGGCCTGGACGATGCGGATGGCGCCCAGCACCTCGCTGACGATCGCGCCGACGCCGGCGATGCGGTCCTGGCTGGTCCGCGACAGGTTGCGCACGCGCCGGCCCATCAGGCTGATCGGCAGGATGGTGAGCGGGATCACCAGCAGCATCATGCCGGTCAGCTTCGCCGACAGGGTGAACAGATAGATCATCCCGCCGACGCCCATGAACACGTTGCGCAGCGCGACCGACAGCGAGGTGCCCACCACCTGCTCGATGATCGCGGTGTCCGACGTGAGCCGCGACGCGATCTCGGACGGGCGGTTCTCCTCGAAGAAGCTGGGATCGAGCGTCAGCAGATGGCCCTGCACGGCGCGCCGCAGGTCGGCGACCACCCGCTCCCCGAGCCAGGACACGAAATAGAAGCGCACCGCCGTGGCGACCGCCAGCACGCCGACGATCCCCAGCATCCCGTAGAAGTAAGGCGCGATCGTCTCCGCCGCGTCGGCGCCGAAGCCGCGATCGACGATCAGCTTGAACGCGCGCGGAATGGCGAGCGACGCCGTCGCCGCGATGATGAGCGCCACCAGCGCCGCCGCGATCTGCGCCGGGTAGGCACGGGCGAAATTCCAGACGAGGCGCAGCTTGGACAGCGGCTGCGAGGGGCGTTCGGCCGTCTTGTTCATGGCCCGCCGATTAGCAGGCGGCGGCTACAGCGTATAGCCGCCGTCCACGACCAGCGCTGCCCCCGTCGCCGTCGGGGTAGTCAGCAGCGTGGCGATCAGCCGCGCGATCTCCTCGGGCACGGCGTAACGGCCCAGCGGCGTCGCCAGCTTCGCCATCGCATCGAACGCGGCGCGCTCGCTGCCGTGCTGTGCGATCATGTCCTGGAAGAACGGCACGCTGCGCCACACCGGCGTTTCGACGCCACCGGGCAGGATGACATTGACCCGGATGCCGTCGGGCGCCCCTTCCTTCGCGGCCACCTTCGCAAGCTGGATCAGGCCGGCCTTCGACGCGCCGTAAGCCGCGATGCCGGATTCGGCCTTGACGCCGGCGGCGGACGCGACGGCAACGATCGAACCGTCCTGCCCGCTCTGCTTGATCAGGCGCATGGCCGTGCGGAGCGTAAGGAATGCACCGTCGAGATTGATCGACAGCACGCGCCGCCACTCGGCGAAGTCGAGGTCGGCAATCGGGCCGCCGCTCGCCACGCCGGCATTGACGACAGCGTAGTCGATCCGGCCGAAACGCTCATGCACCGCCGCCTCGGTCGCCTGCCACGCCGCCTCGTCGGTCACATCATGCGCACGAACCAGCGTCTCGGCACCGAGCGAGGCGGCGAGGCCCGCCAGCCCATCGGCATCGCGATCGACCAGCACCAGCCGGCGGACGCCGGCGCGCGCCAGATGCTCGGCGGTCGCCGCCCCGA
>JAEZQR010000096.1 GCA_023413015.1 Pseudomonadota bacterium | reverse complement strand
CCTGGCACGAGATCGGCGCTGTCGCACCCAAAGGCGGCGAGATGATCGCCGATGTGGTGGGCCCGGTATGCGAAAGCGGCGACATATTCGCGTCCGCCCGGCGAATGGACCGCGTCGGCCCGGGTGACCTGATGGCCATCCGCACGGCAGGCGCCTATGCGGCTACCATGGCCGGCACCTACAATTCGCGGCCGCTGGCGCCCGAAGTGCTCGTCGACGGAGCCGACTGGGCGGTGGTGCGCCCGCGTCGGGGGGACGAGCTGTTCCTTGCCGACGAAGCTTTGCCACCTTGGTTTTCCGACGAGCCGCTCGGCGCGGTCGAGTCCTTTCCTGTCGGGTGCAAGCAGCCGCATCGGCAGACCGGCTCCTGAGCGCGTCTTTCGCCCGGCCATAGCCTGTTCCTATGGTCGCCCAAGCGCTTGTGATGTGGCGCGAGGCCCGGGCCGCCGCTAGGCTGAGCCGTCACGCACGGGGGATATATCGATGCTCAACCGCCGCTCGCTCCTGCTCGGCACGGCCGCAACGATGGTATTCCTATCGACCGACCTTCGCCGTGCCGTGGCGGCGGAGTCGCGCACGCAGCAGGTGACGGCCGCAGGCTTGTCGGCGCCGATCGAGATCATCGATGATCCCTGGGGCGTCCCGCACATACGCGCCCAGTCGATCCCCGACGCCTATTTCGGCCAGGGCTACGTCGTCGCGCGTGACCGGCTGTTCCAGATCGACCTGTCCCACCGGCGCGAGCTGGGGCAGCTGGCGGAAGCGTTCGGACCGGAGTTCGCCGCACATGATGCGGCGGCGCGACTGTTCCTGTTCCGCGGTGACCTTGAGGCGGAGCTGGCGCGCGTACCCGACAATATTCTCGCCTGCGCCCGCGCTTATGTAGCCGGGATCAACGCTCGCATCGACGAGGTGATGGCGGAGCCCGCCCTGCTGCCGCTGGAATATGGCATCCTTGGCGTCCGTCCCCTGAAATGGGACGTGCGGGATCTGGTGCTGGCCCGCGGCGGATCGTTCGGCAGCGTCGAGGACGAGGTTCGCCGCGCCCGCCTCGCCGGGATGGGCTTGCTCGAGCTCGATGCGGTGATGGCACCCCTACGGCCGGCCTGGAAGCTGAGCGTGCCCGAAGGGCTGGACGTCACCGCCGTTTCCGAGGCTGATCTGGGCGTGCTGCGTCTTGGTGGACTGCCGTTCGGCTCGCTCGTCCCCACGCCCGAGCCGGAGCCCGGAGCGTCCTCTCCTGCGGTAGGCGCGGCAGAGCGTGGCAATGCCGGGAGCAATGCTTGGACGATCGGTCCGCGGCGCAGCGCGACGGGGCGGCCGATCCTCGCCAACGACCCGCACCTGGGGATCGGCGGCTTCGGTCCGCGTCATGTCGCGCATCTTTCGGCGCCAGGCCTGGACGTAATCGGCGGCGGCTCGCCCGGCCTTCCGGGGATCATGCAGGGCCATACGGACCGCTTCGCCTTCGGCCGCACGAACTTCCATATCGACCAGGAGGATCTGTTCGTCCTGGAGCTGCACCCCGACGATCCGGAGCGCTATCGCCACGGAAACGGGTGGCGGCGGTTCGAGCGGGTCGAAGTATCGATCCCCGTAAAGGGCGCGGCGCCGCACGCCGCGACGCTGCGCTATGCCGTGCAGGGGCCGGTGGTCTCGCACGATTCCGCCCGGCGCCGCGCGACTGCGCTCGCCGCGATCGAGCTGCAGCCGGGGGCGAGCGGTGCCTTCGCCATGATCGCGATCAATCTCGCGCGCGACTGGGAGAGCCTGCGGGAGGCCGCCTTCCGCTTCCATCCCTCACCGACCAATTTCCACTATGCGGACGTCGACGGCAATCATGGCTGGCAGGTGATCGGCTTCGTGCCGGCGCGCCCGCGAGGCGACGGGCTGATGCCGGTGCCAGGCGACGGGCGCTATGACTGGACCGGCATGCGCGATTTCCGGTCGCTGCCGAGCGAGTATAACCCCGCCAAGGGTTGGTTCGCCTCCGCCAACCAGAACAACCTGCCGCCGGACTGGCCGCGCGACCGCATTCCCGCCTTCTCGTTCCGCGACCCCTATCGCTACGACCGGATCGCCGAGGTGCTGTCGTCGCAGCCGCGGCATGGCATCGCCGACAGCCTCGCTCTCCTCAACGACACCCTGTCCACGCCGGCGCGGCAGCTCCTCGGGCTGCTCCCTTCCAGAGCCTCGGCTGAGGCGGAACCGGCGCTCGCGATGCTGCGCGGCTGGGACGGGCGGCTCGACGCCGACAGCGCCCCGGCCGCGCTCTATCAGCTTCTCTGGCGCGAGCTCGGCAAGCGTATGCTCGCGGCGATCGTGCCCGAGCCGGCGCGCGAGCTGATTGACGAGATTGCGCCGTCGGTGCTGCTCGGCCTCCTCGCCTACCCCGATCAGCGGCTCGGCTCGGATCCCGCTGCGGCCCGCGACGCCTTGTTCGACGCCGCCCTCGCTGCCGCCTGGGCGCAGGCGCGCGAGGCGCTCGGCGCGGACCCGGCCGCTTGGCGCTGGGGGGCGTTGCACCAAGTGCGCATTCGCCACCCCTTGTCGCGCATCCCCGACATCGCCGCGGCCTTTCCGCCAATCGAGGGCGGGGAATCCGGCGGAGATTCCTATACGGTCATGGCGCGCTGGCTGCGCGGGAGTGGATGGAACGTCAGCGGCGGAGCGAGCTATCTCCAGCTGATCGACGTCGGCGCGTGGGACAATTCGCTGATGCTCAACCTGCCGGGCAATTCCAACGATCCCCGCTCACCGCACTATCGCGACCTCTACGCGCCGTGGATCGGCGGCAAGATGCAGCCGATGCTGTTCAGCCGCGCCGCCGTCGATGCGCATGCCGTCGCTCGTACGCTTCTTCGTCCGGGAAGCGACGGGATGAAACAGTCCAATTGAAGGGCGTGGGCGAACGGTCCGCGATCGTCTGATTATCCCTAGGGCCGCGCCAGCGCCTCGCACAGGCGGTCGGTCGCCAGCGCGATGCGGGATTCGGCGGTGTCGCGGTTGGAGGGATCGTTGCGCACGCCGCGGGTCTCCGTGTTGAAGGCGAGCAGGCTTCCCACGCGCTGATCCGGGCAGAGGCTGAGATAAGCCCGAAAGCCGTTCTGGTCGCCGTTGTGCCCGACGAACCGCACCGGTCCGGCCCCATCGATGAAGAAGCTGAGGCCGCTCTGTGTCGTCCGCGCCATCCGCCCCTGCGTGAAGTCGTCCCCAGCGGCAATCGCCGGCCGCCACATCTCCTCGATCGACGAGCGCCGCAGCACGAGATCATAGTCTGCCGCCCGCGCGGGATCGCCGATCAGGAACGCGACATATTTTGCCATGTCAGTCATCGGCGCGTTGAGCCCGCCGTTCGATACCGTCACGCCGGTATCAACGTCGAACGGCGCCGGGACCCGTCGGCCGTCACGGATATAATAGCTGTGCGAACGGTGCCGCAGCAGGTGCGGTGGCGTCCGGTCGAAATAGCTGGCGTGCATGCCGAGCGGCCGCAGGATGTTCTTGTCGACATAGACTTCGAAATCCTCGCCCGTAAGCCGCTCGATCACCTGCCCCAGATAGACGATGCCAGGATTGGAATAGCTGAAGCGCGTGCCCGGCGCGAACAGCACCTCGGTATAGGGCAGCATTGCGTCCAGCTGCGCCCAGCCGGGCGGCTCGAACGGCTGCCACTCCTGGTCCCGCCATGGCCAGGTGCCGTTGCGAAAGCCGGCGCTGTGGCTCATCAGCTGCCGGATCGTGATCGCGCCGGTGTCGCCGAACGGATTGCGCACCCGGGCAAGCTCCGGCACGTAGCGGACAATCGGATCGTCCAGTGATAGGAGGCCGCGGTCACGCAGCTGCATGATCGCGATGCCCGTCATCGTCTTGGTGATAGAGGCCCAGTGGTAGATGGTTGCGGCGTCGACCGGCACATGCGCCTCGGCGTCCTGCTCGCCCAGATGATCGGCGGCCACGGTGCGCCCGTCCCGCACGAAATAGAAGCTGCTGCCGGCGATTCCGGCTCGCCGCAGCTCGGCGCGATGAAGATGGCGGAAATCGCCGAGTGCCGCCCCGAACGCGCGCTCATTGGCCAAGGCCGGACTCGCAGCCACCGACGCCATGAGCATGAACCTAACGGCGAATCCACGCAGCATTCGATCTTCTCCCGCCCGTCAGAGCGACGCTACCCGCGCGGGCGCCCCTCCGCCAGCCCGCTTCGCCCTTCCACTATCCAGTTACCTATTCATGTCCGCCCTCCTTACGCTCGACTCGCTTGCGCTTGCTCGACGAAGCCGACCAACCATCTTGATGTCGATGTAGTCGAGATCCTAGAAAGCGCGCTCCGCATTACAATGGCGCGCTCGTCGTCGTGAGCCACGACGAAGCTTCTTGAGGGCGATCGCTATCGACCGGACTGTCGAACTTACCGGCTCCTGATGGGTGGACGCCGCCTTAGCCGATGGCGAAGAGCATCACCTTGTAGGCGAGCCAGACGGGAGTCAGCAGAACGCCGGCTATGCAGAGCGTCTCGCAGGCAAGCTCAAGCTTGGCCATAAGCATCTCCATCCCCAGGACTTGTTCTTTTATGTCCTGAACGAAATGTAATGCGAAAGTTTCCGAGGGTAAAGGCGCGGGGGCGCCTCGCGATTATGGCTTGGCGTAGAGCCGCATGAAGCTGGCGACGGCGCCTCCGATATGCCGGTCTAGTTCGCGTTCGTCCTCCGCGACCGGCAGGCCGCACAGGAGACGCAGCTGGCGCTCGCCTAGCAACATATGGAAGAAAAAGACCGCGGCCGCTTCCGGATCGTCGACCGCCAGCGCGCCGCGCGCCGTCTGGCGGGCGAGATACTCCGCCATGATCCGCCGTCCCGCGACCGGGCCGGCCTCGTAGAACTGCTGCCCGAGCTCCGGCAGGCGCGGCGCCTCGGCGATGATCACCCGAAACAGGGCGATGCCCGCCGGATCGTTCAGCTGGTCGAATAGCCGCCGGGCGATCTCGCCCAAGGCTTCGGCCGGCTCGAGATCGGTCAATGCCACCCCGTCGATGAACTCTGCGATACTGGCGCAGCGCTCGGTCACCATCGCCTTAAGCAAGCCCGGCTTGTTGCCGAAAAGCTCGTAGAGCGTCGCGAGCGAGCCGCCCGAGCGCGTGACGATGTCGCCCAGCGTCGTTGCCTCGTACCCCTTCTCCAGGAAGAGGTCCCGGGCCGCATCCAAAATCGCCCGGCGGCGTTTGTCCCTGCGGTTGTCGATAGTGCGGCAGGCGTCGTTCATCGCTCGCTATCAATCCTGTTTGACGCGTAGTGTAACATACATTACAGGACGCCGCCACCCGGCCCCGGCAGTGCCGTCGCATACGGCCACCAAGGATCATCACACCCATGCTATCGAGCAGACCTCTGCGGCTCTCCCACACCCTCATAGCTGCCGGCCTGACGGTCGCCGCCTGCGGAAACGAACAGAGCCAGCCGCCGGCGCCGCCCCCGCCCGAGGTGTCCGTCACGACCGTGAGCGCCGCGCCCGTCTCGAACATCATCGAGCTGCCCGGGCGCGTGCAGGCCGTGCGTACGGCGGAGGTGCGCGCGCGCGTTGACGGAATCGTCGAGCGCCGGCTTTACGAAGAGGGTACCGACGTGCGCGCCGGCACACCGCTGTTCCAGATCGACCCGCGCCCGCTGCGGGCGGCGCTCGATGCCGCGCAGGCCGCGCTCCGACGGGCCCAGGCGGAGCGCACTAACGCCCAGCGCGACGTCGAGCGCTTCCGTCCGTTGGTGTCACGCAACGCGATCAGCCAACAGGAGTTCGACGCCGCGGTCGCGCGTGCAGCTCAGGCCGAGGCAGATGTCGGATCGGCCGAGGCACAGGTCGAGCAGGCTCGGCTGAACCTAGGCTACGCCACCGTTACGTCCCCGATCTCGGGCCGCGCCGGCCGTGCCGCGGTGACCGAAGGCGCACTGGTCAGCGCTGCCCAGGGCACGCTGATGACCACGGTCGAGCAGCTCGATCCCGTCTACGTCAATTTCTCACAGTCGAGCAGCCAGCTGCTCGAACTCAGGCGGGAAATCCAGGCTGGCCGTATCAAGCTCCCGAATCTCGAGGACACGCGGGTCACGCTCATCCTCGAGGACGGCAGTGTCTATGAGCGTTCGGGTCATATCAACTTCGCTGCCCAGTCGGTCGATCCATCGACGGGGACGGTCAGCCTGCGCGCCCAGTTCCCCAACCCGCGCCGCCTCCTGTTGCCCGGCGAGTTCGTGCGCGCCCGCGTCGAGGCGGGCGTCAATCCGAACGGCATCCTGGTGCCGCAGCGCGCTGTCCAGCTTTCAGCCCAAGGCGCGAGCGTCATGCTCGTCGGACCCAAGAGCGTCGCCACGCCGCGCCAGGTGCAACTCGGGGAAATGCGCGGCGGTCAGTGGGAGATTCGCAGCGGCCTGAAGCCGGGCGACCGCGTCATCACCGACGGGCTTCAGAAGGTACAACCCGGCGCACCCGTTCGCATCGACGGTGCCCCGGCGCCGGCAGGCGGGCGGGCCGCTGGTGCAGCCACCCAGGCGTCTGGCGCGGGCCGGTAAATGTTCGCCCGCTTCTTCATCGACCGCCCGGTCTTCGCCTGGGTGATCGCGATCGTCATCGCGCTCGCCGGCCTGATGGCGTTGCGTGGGCTTCCCATCGAGCAATATCCGACCGTGGCGCCGCCTTCGGTCACGATCAACGTGACCTACCCCGGCGCTGATGCCGCGACGCTTGAACAGAATGTCACCTCGATCATCGAACAGGAGATGAACGGCGTCGAGGGCTTCCTGTATATGGAGTCCTCGTCAGCCTCGAACGGGCTGGCAACGATCACGGTGACCTTCGAGAGTGGCACCGACATCGACCTGGCGCAGGTCGATGTGCAGAACCGGCTGTCCACCGTCGAGGCCCGGCTGCCGGAGGAGGTGCGCCGCCAAGGTATCCAGGTCCGGCAGGCCAACGCGGGCTTCCTGATGATCGTGGCGCTCAACTCCCCGAACGGCACGCACAGCGCGCTCGACCTCGGCAACTATGCGAACACGCGCATCGTCGACCAGCTGCGACGTGTCGAGGGCGTCGGCAACGTTCAACTGTTCGGGTCCGAATATGCAATGCGCATCTGGCTCGATCCCCAGCGGCTGGCGAGTTTCAACATGTCGTCGGCCGAGGCGCTCGCCGCCGTACAAGAACAGAACAGCCAGACCGCGGGTGGTCAGATCGGCGCGCAGCCGACCGTGGCGGATCAGCAGATCAACGCCACCGTCATCACCCAGAGCCGCTTCTCGACGCCCGAGCAGTTCGCGCAGATCATCCTTCGCGCCAATCCTGACGGCTCGACCGTTCGGCTGGGCGATGTCGCGCGCGTGGAACTCGGAGCAGCCAGCTACGACACCAGCGCACGGCTGAACGGCAAGCCGATGGCCGGCATGGCCGTCCAGCTCGCGACGGGTGCCAACGCGCTGGCTGCCGCCAAGGGTGTCAGGGCACGGATGGACGAGCTTGCCCGCGACTTCCCCGCCGACGTGACTTGGACGGTGCCGTACGACTCGACGCCCTTCGTCAAGATCTCGATCAATGAGGTGGTGAAGACGCTTGGCGAGGCGATGCTGCTGGTCTTTGCCGTCATGTTCCTGTTTCTCCAGAACCTGCGCGCCACGATCATCCCGACCATCGTCGTTCCAATCGCGCTCCTGGGCGCCTGCCTCGGCCTGTGGCTCGTCGGCTTCTCGATCAACGTGCTGACGCTGTTCGGCATGGTACTCGCCATCGGCATCCTCGTCGACGACGCGATCGTCGTGATCGAGAACGTCGAGCGCATCATGACCGAGGAAGGGCTGAGCCCGCGCGACGCCACCTACAAGGCGATGGGGCAGATCATCAGCGCGATCATCGGCATCACGCTGGTGCTGATCGCCGTGTTCATCCCGATGGCCTTCTTCCCCGGTTCGACCGGCGGCATCTATCGGCAATTCTCGGTGACGCTCGCGCTGTCGATCGCCTTCTCGGCGCTACTCGCTCTCACCCTGACGCCAGCGCTTTGTGCCACACTGCTCAAGCCGGAAAGCCAGCCGCACGCGGGGCGCGGCTTCTTCGGCCGGTTCAACGGCTGGTTCGGCCGAACCACCAACCGTTATGAAGGGCGCGTGGGCCGGATGATCCGTGCGCCAATGCGGTGGATGGCGGTCTTTGCCGCGCTTGTCGGCGTGGTCGTGCTCATGTTCACATCGATTCCGACCGCGTTCCTGCCGGAGGAGGACCAAGGCTTCGTCATCGCGGTCGTCCAGGCACCCTCCGGTGCGACACAGCAGCGGACGCAGGCGGTCGTCGAGCGCGCCGAGCAGTTCTGGCTACAGCAGCCGCAGGTGGAACGTGTTGTCGCCGTGCTCGGGTTCAGCTTCTTCGGCAGCGGCCAGAACGCGGCGATGATGTTCGTTAACCTGAAGCCGTGGGAGGAACGCCCGGGGGCCGAGAACAGCGCGCAGGCGCTCGCCGGCCGCGCGATGGGCGCCTTCATGCAGTTCAAAGATGCGATGATCTTCGCATTGACCCCGCCGTCGATCCCCGGGCTCGGCACGTCCGGCGGCTTCGCGCTACGCCTCCAGGACCGTTCCGGACAGGGCTATGCGGCGCTGGTCCAGGCGCGCAACCAGTTGCTCGGGATGGCGGCGCAGGACCCCGCGCTAATGGGGGTCCGCCCCGAAGGCCTGGAGGATGCGCCACAGGTCCGCGTCACTGTCGATCGGATCAAGGCGCGCGCGCTGGGGCTGTCGATCGCCGACATCAACAACACGCTCTCGATCGCGTTCGGATCGGCCTATGCCAACGACTTCAACCGCGAAGGCCGGGTGCTGCGCGTACTTCTGCAGGCTGAACCCAACCGGCGCATGACTCCCGAGGACATCCTCGACCTGCGCGTGCGCAACGACAAAGGCGAGATGGTGCCCTTCTCCGCCTTCACCGCGGCGGAATGGACGGCGGGACCGCCACAGCTCCAGCGTTACAATGGCTACCCATCGATGAACATCTCCGGTTCGGCTGCCCCCGGCTATTCGACCGGCGAGGCGATGGACGCCATGGCCTCGCTCGTCGGCCGGCTTCCGGAAGGCTTCGGTTATGAGTGGACCGGCATCTCCCTAGAGGAACAGCAGGCTGGCGGCCAGGTACCGTTGCTGTTGTCGCTGTCGCTGCTCGTGGTATTCTTGCTGCTCGCCGCGCTCTACGAAAGTTGGTCGATCCCGCTATCGGTCATGCTCATCGTGCCGCTGGGCGTGCTCGGCGCGCTGGCCGCAGCCTACCTGCGCGGCATGCCGATGGACGTGTTCTTCAACATCGGCATCATCACCATCATTGGCCTGTCGGCCAAGAACGCGATCCTGATCGTCGAGTTCGCCAAGGACCTCGAAGCAGAGGGGCGTGACCTCTACGAAGCCACGATCGAGGCGGTGCGGCTACGCTTCCGGCCGATCATCATGACTTCGCTCGCCTTCATCCTCGGCGTGCTGCCGCTCGCCATCAGCACCGGCGCAGGTGCCGCGAGTCGGCAGGCGATCGGTACCGGCGTCATCGGAGGAATGATGGCGGCCACTATACTTGGGGTGTTCTTCGTGCCTGTGTTCTTCATAGTGGTCCGTGCATGGGTGGGAAGGCGCAGCAACCGCCGTGCAGCAGCCACAGGAGCCGCCCGTGGCTAATCGCACGACCGTCGCCATGATGCTCCTGCTCGCCGGCTGCTCGATGCAGCCCGACTATGTGCGTCCGACGCTGCCGACCGCCTCCACCTATCCGGCGGATGTCCAAACCGGCGTCGCCGGTCGTCCGGCGGTCGAGATCGGCTGGCGCGCGTTCTTCGGCGACCCGCGCCTGCAGGCGCTCATCGCCACCGCACTTGAGAACAATCGCGACCTGCGCGCCGCGGTCGCCCGCATCGCGGAGGCGCGGGCCCAGTATCGAATCCAACGCGCCGATCAACTGCCATCGGTCGAGGCGACCGGCAGCGCCACCCGCTCGCGCACGCCGATCGGCAGCGCCGGCATCGGCACTACTCCAGGTGCCCCGACCGGCGCGGCGGTGACGGCCAACCGCTACTCGATCACGGCCCAGGTGCCGTCCTTCGAGCTGGATTTCTGGGGTCGGGTGCGCAGCCTCACCGAGGCGGCCCGCGCGAGCTACCTGTCCACGGCCGCGGCCCAGCGCGCGTTCCGGATCAGCCTGATTGGCGATGTCGCCACCGCCTATCTAGTCGACCGCGAGCTTGGCGAGCGGATCGAACTGGCGCAGCGGACGCTGCGCGCTCGGCAGGAAGGGCTTGAGATCGCTAAGCTCCGGCTCGATGCCGGCGTCACCTCCGCGCTCGACTACCGGCAAACCGAGACGCTGCTGACGCAAGCGCAGACCGAACTCGCCGCGCTACAGCGGCAACGGGCGCAGAACCGGAATGCCCTTGAAGTGCTGATCGGTGGCATGCTTCCGGCCGACCTACCGCCCCCGATGCCGCTCGAGCAGCAGGGCATCTCCGATCGCATCGCGCCGGGCCTGCCGTCCGATCTGCTGACCAACCGTCCGGACATCATCGCGGCCGAGGAGCAGTTGCGCGCTGCCAACGCGAACATCGGCGCTGCCCGTGCGGCCTTCTTCCCGCAGATCAGCCTCACCGGCCTGCTGGGCTTCGCCAGCAGCGAACTCGGCAGCCTCTTCGGCGAGGATGGGCTCACTTGGAGCTTCGGGCCGAACCTTGCACTGCCGATCTTCGACGCAGGGCGCAACCGCGCCAACCTCAGTCTCGCGGAAGCGCGGCGCGACATCGCCGTCGCCGACTACGAGCGCACGGTACAGACCGCATTCCGGGAGGTCGCCGACGCGCTCGCCGGTCGCCGCTGGCTCGCGGAGCAGCTGCAGGCCCAGGAACGCGCGCTTGCGGCCCAACGCGACCGGGCCGAGCTGGCGCGGCTTCGCTACCGCAACGGCGTCGCCAACTATCTCGAGGTGCTCGACGCCGAGCGCGAGCTGTTCGCCGCCGAGCAGCAGCTCGTCCAGGCGCGGCGGGAGTTGCTGGCCAACGCCGTGTCGCTGTACGCGGCCCTCGGCGGCGGCCTTACACCCTAGAAACCGGCTTCGCGCACCAGAAGCGCGATCGCCGAACGAGCGTAGCGCCAGCCGAGCGAGGTCCAGGCACCATCGATCACCACTTGGCCGCGCCAGCTATGCCCCGCCAGTGCGGACGGCACCTCGTCCGCCAACAACCGGACCCTGACGACAGCCCCTTCGGGTACGAGGCCGCCATCCTGCGGGAAAGCGGCGATGTCACCGCCAGTCGTCGCGGCATAGAGGCCGCTTGGTAGGGCGCGGCTGGTATCATGATCGATGTCAACAATCTTCAGCGGGACGCGCGAGCCGTCCCGCCCGAAGAAGCTCGCCCGGTCGCCGACCGCGAGGCGGTCGACCTGACGGGCGTCGACGTAAGCGAATGCCTGCCATCGGCGGTCGTTGGCAATGGTGGCGATCGGTGTTCCTTTCGCGACCCACTCGCCGACCTGGAGGTCGGGATCGCCGTCGACGATGCGGCCGGCGAAGGGCATGCGAAGCTCGAGGCGGTCCGATCGTTGCGACCGGCTGGCAAGGTCCGCTTCCGCCGCCTGCAGGTCGGCCTGGAGCGCAAGCAGCCGGTCGCGCTGCGTCACATCGACGGCCGCCGCGGCGATCTGCTGGCGCAAGCCGTCGACGCGCGCCTGCGCGAGGTCTGCTTCGCTGGCCACCGAGGGCGAGCCGATGACCGCCAGCATCTGCCCGGCCGCGACCCTGCGGCCGACGGGCACCTTCAGCTCGGCGATGCGGCCGGCCTCGGGCGCATAGACGTGATGGGTGCGCGCCGGAGACAAGAGGGCCGTGGCGGTCACCGGCAATGGCAGGGGCAGGAATAGCAGCGCCAGCGCCCCGCCGCCGATCAGCGCCGTCCGACGGGCACGCGAATTCGTCTGCCAGCCCGCGCGACGTTCCCACCACAGCTTCAGCTCACGGGCGATCGGCCGCATGATGAACCACCACATCTCGACGATGAACAGAAGAATGCCCACCGCCTTCACGAAGAAATGATAAACGAGAAGCGCGATACCGATGTAGAGCGCGAGCCGGTAAAGCCATGTGACCCACGCCAGGGCGATCAGCGTGCGGCGCGTGCGCGGCGGAAAGGCTTCGGGCGGCGGCTCGTCGACGCCCAGGAGCGTCCGCCGCAGATGCCAGCGGGCGAGCGCGAACGCGCGGTCGTGCAGGTTCGGAATGTCGAGCCAGTCGGACAGGATGTAATAGCCGTCGAAGCGCATCAGCGGATTGAAATTGACGACGACCGCCGAGACCCAGGTGGTGGTCGCGAGCAGGAAGGCGGCGGTGCGGAGCGCGCCGTCGGGGAGGAGCGCCCATAGCGCGGTCGCCCAAGCGGCGATCGCAAGCTCGGTGGCGACGCCGGCGCAGGCGACGCGCAGCCGTTTGCGCTTGTCGTCGAGCTTCCAGGTGTCGGTCGTGTCGGTATAGGCGACCGGCCACAGCACGAGGAAGGCGACACCCATCGTCGGCACGCGGCAGCCGTAATGCTTGGCGACGAACCCGTGGCCGAACTCGTGCGCGATCTTCACCGCGATCACCGTGATGGCATAGGCAAGGAGACCGGCCGGGTTCATCGCGTCGACGAAGGCGGTGCGGAACAGCTCCCACTGCCGCACCACCTGCCACAGGCCGAAGGCGAGCGCGATCAGCGTCAGCCGCAGGAAGAGCGCGGTCCCGAACGCCTCGGCCTTGCCGACATGGCGGGCGAGCCAGACGTCGGGGCGGATCAGCGGCACGCGGATGAACAGATAATTGTGGAGCAGCCACTCGCCCCAGCTCTTGCGGCGCTGCCGCCGCCGCTCCGCGAAGAAGGCCGACGCCGCCGGAAAGTCGGCCTGGACCAGCTCGCTGTCGAGCATGAACCGTGCGACGCTCTCAACATCGTCCTCGGCCACCGACAACGGTGTCTGTGCGCTTACCGTCTGCGCGATCAGCACGGGATCGCGATACGACCAGCGCCCGATGATCTCATAGGTCAGCCAGTCGATGCGGAAGAAGCGGTTGCGCGCCGGATCGTGCACGGTCCAGCTCGGCTCGCCCGCCCCGTTCGCCGGACCGGGATAGACGACGAGGTCCTCGCGCAGCGCCGGCAGCACGTCAGATGTCGAGGTAGGGACGGACGGCGGCGAGCGGGCGCCGAAATACCCAGTAGACGAGCGGCACGCGCTGCCCGTTCAGCTTCGCGGTGCCGCGAAGGCCGATCCGGCCCCGCTCGCCCGGCTCGAGCCGGGCGCGGACGCGATAGGCATATTGCCCGCCCGGCCGCTCGACCGCCTCATGCGAGAAATAGCGCAGCTGGCCCGTAACCGGCGACAGCGGGCTGGCGTCGAGATAGAGGCGCACCCCCGTGCCGTTCGCGAGCGGGATCGCGTCGCCCACGCCGACCCACGCCTCGATCTCGGCTTGCGAAGGATCGGCGACGCGCATCACGCGCTCGCCGGTCGCGACCGGACGCCCCACGAGCGTGCTGGGATCGTCGAACAGCACGATGCCGTCACGCGGCGCCGTGACCGTACCGCGTTCGGCCTGCTCGCTCAGATAGCCGGCCTCGGCCCGGCGCTGCTCGAGCGTCCCGAGCAGCCCGGCGAGCCGGCTCTTCGACGGGTCGTCGAACAGCGCCTGCTGCACTGCCTGCTGATATTCGGCTTCCGCCGCCGCCACGGCTTCGAGCGCCGCGTCACGCCGGCTGGCGGAAAGCGCGGTATCGATCCGGAACAGCGGCTGGCCGCGCCTCACCGTCTGATTGGGCTGCACCAGCACCGAGTCGACCACGCCATCGGACGGCGCGCGCATCACCGCCGGACGTGACGGCACGAGCTCACCCGGCGCCAGCACCGTCAGCCGGACCGGGAACAGGCAGACGAGGAGCGCGGCGACGGCGATCTTGGATGGACGGCGCTTCCACCATTTCGCCGCCGGATCGGCTCCGACGATCAGTTTGCGTGCGCGGCTGCGCCATGACGGGCGCTTGCGCGTCGCCTGTCGATAGGCGAAGCCCCAGGCGTCGAGCCATTCGGTCAGTAGCAGCAACTCGCGATCGGACCAGGGCAGGTCGCGCGCCAGGAGCAGCGCGAGCGAGGCGCGCCCGTCCTCGATGCTTATCGGCAGCCAAGCGCCGTAGGCGGGGAAGAACTCGGCCCATTCCTCGCGCAGCGGCTCGGCGATGTCGCCGACCGTCACCGCGCCCGCCGTCGTGCGTTCGTCGAGGCTCTCGCACAGCTTGCGCAGCCACTGCGCATAGGGCGCGTTCGAGTCGACGTCCACCAGCCCGGAGAGCGCGACGACGCCGTGGTCGCGCGACCAGAGCGCAGCCTGCCGATACGGCGCGAGCGCGTGCGTATCGTTGACCGCGATGAAGCCCAGCTCCGCCGTGTCCGACGCCGTGCGCGACCGGCGGCCGAGCTCGAGCACGACCGCTAGCTGCTCGGCCGCCGGCTGGCTCACGACGGGCTCGTGCGCGGTCATATCCGCCGGGCGAGCTTCGCCGCCTTCAGGCGGATGTCATTCGTCATCCGGCTTTCGGCGAGCGTGACCGGCTGGCGCTTGGCGAACCGGTCAGCCGCGTCAGGCCGGTTCAGGGCCACGCGCTCGGACACGCCGGCCGCGCTGATCTTGACGCGGAAGACCGCTGCCGCCTCGCGACCTTCGCGGTCGCGGGCCACCACCTTGATCGCGACCTCGGTGTTGAGGCCGTCCGGCGGCACGCCCTCGAACAGGCCGCGGGCGCTGCTGAAGGTCAGCCAGGCCGGAAGCGGCTTGCCGTCGAGCTGCGTCGCGACCAGCGTGATCGTCTGGTCCGTCCGCGTATGCGCGAAGGCATCGACCGGCACGGCGAAGCGAACGATGCTGCCGGTGCTCGCGAACTCCTGATCGGGCACGCCGCGGAACAGGACAAGATTGTCCTCGCCGCCGGGCAGCACCATCACCTGGTAGCCACCGCTGTCGGTGAACAGCGGGTTGATCGAGAGCCGCGAGGCCATCGCATTGTCGACATCAAGCCCGGGGATCGCGCCGGGATTCGAGCTGCTTGCCGTGTCGCCTGGGATGACGAAGACGGGCGGCGGGGCCGCCGGCGGCGTCGGATCGGGGACGACGACCGGCGGCGGAGGCGGCGCGGGCGGCAGCACGACCACCGGCGGCGTCACGACCGGCGGAACCGGCACCGCCCGAACGGTGATGGTAACCGTTGCGGTGCCGGCCACCCCGCTGCCATCCTCTGCCCGGTAGGTGAAGCGGTCGATGCCCGCGAAGCCCGTGTTGGGCACATAGGTGAAGCTACCGTCGGCGTTGAGCGTGAGCGTACCGTTCGTCGGCCCCGTCACCAGCTGCGCGGCGAGCGGGGCGCCCTCCGGGTCGTTGTCGTTGGCGAGCACGCCCGTCGCGGCCGGAACCGTGAGCGTCGCGCCGCCGTCAACCCCGTAGGTATCGCCGTTCGCGATCGAGGCTTCGTTGACGTCGAGCACATTGACGACGAACGGCTTGGTCAGGCTGCTGCCTGCCGCATCCGTCACCGTGACATTGAGCGTAACGGTGCGGGCCGCCTCGTAATCGAGACTGATGCCGGGCTTGAGCTTCAGCACGCCGTCGACGATCTCGAAGCGCGGATCGCTGACGGTGAAGGTCAGGCGGTCGCCGGTGTCCGGATCGAACGCCGTGACCGGCCCAATCACCGCACCGGGTGTATTCTCGATCACCGTGAGCCGCGGATTGCCGCCCGGTGTCGTGACGTTGAGGTCCGCCGGCGGGTCGTTCACCGGCGTGACAGCGAGATTCACCGTCGCGGTCGCCGTGCCGCCGCGGCCGTCCGACAGCGTGTAGGTGAAGGACGGCGTGCCGTTGAAGTCCGGCGTCGGCGTGAAGGTGAGCGTGCCGTCCGGGTTCAGGCCGATGACGCCGCCCGCAACCGCCACCGACTCGCCAGGGGCGATCGGCTTGCCGTCGATCCCGGTGACGCGGAGCGGATCGCCGTCGACATCGCCATCGTTGGTGCGGACGTCGAAGGTGACCGGGCTGTCCTCTGCGGTGGTGACGGTGTCCGGTCGCGCGACCGGCGCGTCGTTGACCGCCGTCACGGTGATCGCAACGGTCCGGATCGCGGACGTCGCGGTCCCGTCGCTGGCCCGATAGGTGAAGCTGTCGGGCCCGTGATAGTCGGCGGTCGGCGTGTAGACGAAGCTGCCGTCGGCGTTGAGCGCCAGCGTGCCATGGCTCGGTCCGGTCACGAGAACGGCGGTCAGCCGGTCGCCCTCGACGTCGCTGTCGTTGACCAGCACGCCCGGCGCGGCGACCGTCAACCTGCCATCCTCGACGACGGTATAGGCGTCATCGTTCGCGATCGGAGCATCGTTCACCGGCACGACCGTCAGCGTGACGGTCGCGACGTTGCTGTCGGCCTGGCCGTCGTTCGCCTTGTAGCTGAAGGTCACCACGCCGTTGAAATCCGGTGCGGGTACGAACCGGTAGGTGCCGTCCGGTTTGAACGTCAGCGTGCCCTGCGCCGGCGACGGCCCTGCCACCAGCGAATAGGTGAGCGGGTCGCCATCGCGGTCGATGGCGATGACCGATCCGGTGATCGCATCGTCTTCGTTGCCGGTGGCCGCGCCCGGCTGCGCCACCGGCGCATCGTTCACCGGGACGACCGTCAGGCTGACCGTTGCGGTCGCGGTGCCGCCCTGCCCGTCGCCGATGGTGTAGGTGAACGCCGGCGTGCCGTTGAAATCGGCGGCCGGCGTGAAGGTCAGGCGCCCGTCGCCGCCGAGGCTCACCGTGCCTCCGGCGACGGACACCGAGGCACCAGCCGTGATCGGCTGCCCATCGATCGCCGTCACCGTCAGCGAGCCGCCATCGACGTCGCTGTCGTTGCTGCGCACATCGAAGGTGACCGGCGTGTCTTCCGACGTCGTAACGCTGTCGGCGCGCGCCACCGGCGCGTCGTTGGCGCCGGTCACGGTGACGGTCAGCGTCGCGGTGGCGGTCAGGCCGGCCGCATCGCGGATCGTGTAGGGAATGGTGACCGTCGCGGTCTGGCCGGGCGCGAGTGCATCGAAGCTCGTGCCGGGCACGAACCGCACCTGCCCACCGACGATCGACACGGCCCCGGCGACGTCGGCGCCGTCCACCGCCGCGTTCGCGCTGGTGACGCTGATGGTGCCGATCGACACGAGCGACAGCGTATCGCCCGTATCGGGATCGCTGTCGTTAGCGAGGACCGCGAAGTCCTTGGTCTCGTTCTCGCCGATGGTCCCGGTGTCGTCGTTGGCCGTGGGCGCGCGGTTGTCGACGCCGATCGTGAAGTCGCGGCTCGCGCTCAGGCTGCCGTCCGAAGCGGTCACCCGCACCACGACGCTGCCAGCGTCGCCTGCCCCCGGCGTGCCCGAGAAGGTGCGCGTCGCGGCATTGAAGCTCAGCCAGCCCGGCAGCGCGCCGCCGCCGGCCAGCGTCGCCGAATAGGTGAGCGTCGCGTTGTCGACATCGGTGAAGGTGTTGGCCGGCACCTGATAGGTGAACGGCTGGTTGATCGGGGCGCCGACGTCGGCGATGGCGCCGGCGGTCGGGGCGTCGTTCGCGCCTTGGATCGTGATGGTGACCGTGGCCGTCGTGCCGTCGGCGGCGGTGACGGTCACCGTCTCGGTCAGCATCTGCCCGACGTTCAGCGCCTGGACCGCCGCGTTGCCGTTGTCGAGCGCATAGGTCCATTCGCCGTTCGCGGCCAGACTAAAGCTGCCGTAGCTCATGGCCGCGCTGGCCTGGGCGACGAAGGTCGCCGCGCCGTCGACATCGGTGGCCGTGAGCGTGCCCGACGCGGACGGCGTGCCGGCGGTGGCATTCGCCACGCCGCCTGCCTCGACCACGGTGCCCGTCGTCGTTCCGCCGATCACCGCCGGATCGTTGGCACCGGTGACGTTGATCGTCAGGTTCTGCGTGTCGCTCGCCCCGCCCGCATCGGTGACGGTGAAGGCGAACGTCTCGCTCGCCGTCTGGCCGGCGGCGAGGGCGTTCACCGCCGCCGCGTTCGGCGCGAAGCGGTAGGCGCCGGTCGCGGTCGCGAGATAGAGCGTGCCGTAGGTGCCGGTGCGGCTCTGGTCGTAGGTCACGGCGCCGAACGTCCACGAACCGCCCGTCGCCCCGCCGATCGCGAAGCTCTTGGTGTCGGCAGTGTCGACGTCGCTTGCCGCAAGCGTGCCGAGCGTCGCGGTGAAGCTGTCCACCGCTGCCGTGTCGGTCAGGCCGATCGCCGACGGCGCCGTCAGGACGGGCGCGTCGTTGGTGCCGGTCACCGTGAACGCCACCGTCTGCGACGCGACCGCCCCGTCGCCGTCGACCACGGACAGGGTGAAGCTGTCGGCGACGGAGGCGCCCTGCGCCAGGGCGTTGGTTGCGGCGCGCGTGTTGTCGAGCGTGTAGGTCAGCAGGCCGGTCGCCGTGTCGAGGACGACCGTGCCGTACGTGCCGTCGCGCGAGTAGCTGGTGCCACCGACCGACGTCCAGCCGGTCACGACGTAGCTGGCGGTGCCGTCGACATCGGACTTGGCCGTCGCGACCGTCGCGGTCGTCACGCCCGCCACATTGTGCCCCGCCTCGATCAGCGTCGCGCTCGGCGTGCC
Organism: Pseudomonadota bacterium; assembly: GCA_023413015.1. Classification (GTDB taxonomy): domain Bacteria; phylum Pseudomonadota; class Alphaproteobacteria; order Sphingomonadales; family Sphingomonadaceae; genus Sphingoaurantiacus. The sequence goes on along the minus strand of JAEZQR010000096.1, from coordinate 9,830 downwards.
GACGGTCAGCACCGGCGCGTCGTTGGCGCCATTGATGGTGATCGTGATCGCCTGCGTGGCCGTGCCGTCCTTCGACGCGACGGTGAGCGTGTCGGTGACCGATTGCCCGGCCTTCAGCGCCTGTACCGACGCCAGCGCATTGTCGAGCGTATAGGTCCACGCCCCGGTCGCGCTATTGAAGGTAAAGCTGCCGTATTGGCCGGCGAGCGATCCCGGCGTCTGGAAGCTCGACTGGTCCGCGTCGCGGTCGCTGACCGCAAGCGTGCCGGACGCGGTCAGTGTGCCGTCCTCGGCGACCGTGCCGGTGGCCGTGCCGCCGATCGTGGCGGTGTCGTTGGCGCCGGTCAGGTTGATCGTCAGCGTCTTGGCGTCGGTGGCGTTCGAGCCGTCAGTGACGACGAGCTGGAAGGTCTCGCTCGTGTTCGCCGTCAGCGCCTCGATCGCGCCGTCGGCGGGCTCGAAGCGGTAAGCGCCGGTCGCCGAGGCAAGATAGAGCGTACCGTAGGTGCCGACCCGGCTCAGGTTGTAGGTGACGCCGCCCAGGGTCCAAGTCGGGCCGCCGGCTGCGGCAGTACCGCTGCCGCCGATCGAGAAGCTCTTGGTGTCGCCGCTGTCGACGTCAGTCGCCGAAAGCGTGCCCACCACCGCCGCGAAGCTGTCATCGCCGGCCGTGTCGGTGAAGGTGATCGTCGAAGGCGCCGTCAGGACCGGCGCGTCGTTGACGGCGGTCACGGTGATCGCGATCGTGTCGGTGTCGGTCGCCGTTCCGTCGCTGGTCGTGACGGTCAGCGTCGCCGAGCCGTTGTAGTCGGCGGTGGGCTGGTAGGTGAGGCCGGCAAGCGCGGCATTGATCTCCGCCTGCGAGCCTTGGAGCTGCACCGAGCCGGACCCGTTGCCGGTGATGCTGGCACCGCCGCCCGTCGTCACCGTCAGCGTACCGTTCGTCACCGAGACGATCGTCGTGAGCGCATCGCCGTCGAGATCGGTAACCGACACGCCGTTCGCACCGGTGAAGGCAAGCGGGGTGTCCTCGGCTGTCGTACGCGCCCCCGGCACCGTGTTCACCGGCGCATCGTTCACCGGCGTGACGTTGACAGTGAGCGTATAGGTCGGGCTCAGCAGCGCCCCGTCGGACACGCGGAAGCCGATGGTGGCATAGGCCGTGCCGTTGGCGTTCGCCGCGGGAACGAAGCGCAGCTTGCCGCCCGTGATGTCGGCAGCCGAGATATCCTGGCTTGCCGCAACCGCCGTCCAGCCGCCGGGGCCACCATACTCGAGCGTCCCAGCCGTAGGCGTCGTCGTGATGCGCACCCCGGTCAACGTTGCGCCCGCGTCCGGATCGCTGAACGTACCGAAGTCCGACAAGGACAGGATGACTGCGGTATCTTCCGCCGTCGTCACGCTGTCGTTCGACGCGGCGGGTGCTTCGTTCGCATCGGTGACGGTGATGCTGAGCGTCTGAACGGCGGTACCGCCCGCGCCGTCCGAGACCTGCACCTGCACGATGTAGACATTGTCCGCATCGGCATCGGTCGGCGCTTCGAAGTCGGGCGCGGCGACGAAGCGCAGTACGCCGGTCGTCGCATCGATCGTGAACCGCGCCTGATCCGCGCCGCCAACGATCGAGTAGCTGAGCGAGCCCGAATCGACATCGGTCGCGGTTACCGTCGTCACCAGCGTCGTATTCTCGGACACGGAAAGCGTCGCGGTTCCGCCGCCGCCATTCGAGGTGATGACCGGCGCATCGTTCACGGCCGTCACGTTGAACGTGATCGTCTTCGCGACCGGATCGGTGTCGATACCACCGTTCGATGTGCCGCCATCATCCCGCACCTTGAAGCCGACCGTGGCATAACCGGTGCCGTTGGCATTCGCTGCCGGCGCGAACACGAGCTGTCCGAGCTGGGCGACGAGGATCTCGTCCCCGGCCCGCACGTCCACCCCGTTCAGCTTGAGCGTCCCGGCCACCGGGACCGAGGTGATGGTCACCGATGCGAAGTTGTTCGCCGGCGTGTCATGGGCATCGGTGAAGCCGAAGTCGGCGGCCTTGAAGCTATAAGACCCGTCCTCGTCGATGGTGATGGTCTTGTCGGTCCCGGTCGGCGCGTCGTTCACCGGGGTAACGGTGATGGCGACGGTATCGCTGTCGGTAGCGCCATTCGCATCGGTCGACAGCACGGTCAGCGTATCGCTGCCGTTGAAGTCGGCGTTGCCCTTGTAGGCGAGCGTGGCGAGCGCGGCGTTGATCTGCGCCTGCGTGCCCGACAGCGTCAGCGTGCCCGAGCTGTTTGCACCGGCCGAGATCGTGGCGCCGTCGGCGAGGCTCACCGACAGCGTGCCGTTCGCCACCGACACCTGCGTCGTCGCGAGGTTGTCGTCTGCATCGGCGACGCTGATGCCCGTGATCGGCAGCGAGGTATCCTCCGCCGCCACCTGTGCGGCAGGAACCGTGTTCACCGGCGCCTGGTTGGTCGCCGTCACCGTGATGCGGAAGATGTCACTCGCCGTCGCGGTGCCATCCGAGGCGACTACCTGGATGTCGTAGGTGCCGGCCGAACCGACCGGCGGCGTGCCCGAGAAGGTGCGCGTCGCGGCATCGAAGCTCAGCCAACCCGGCAGCACGCCACCGCCGGACAGCGTCGCCGAGTAGGTGAGCGTATCATTGTCGCGGTCAGCGAAGCTGTTCGCCGCGAACTGATAGCTGAAGCTGCCACCGACTGACGCGCTGCGATCGGGTATCGGGTTTGCGACCTCGGGCGTGTCGTTGGCGCCTGCGATCGCAACGGTGAAATTCGCCTGCGTCTCCGCGGTGCCGTCGCTGACGGTCACGGTGAAGAGATCGCTGACGTTGGTCTTGAGCGGCTCGATCGCCGCGTCGCTCGGCGTATAGGTGTAGGCGCCGGTCGACTTGGTGACGACGAGCGTGCCGTAGGTGCCGGCGAGCGTGACGGTCGTGCCGTCGTCCGTGCCCCCGACGATGCCGTAGGTGAGCGTCCCGGAATCCACATCCGCGCCGTTCAGCGTGCCGGTCAGCGGCGGGAAGCTGTCGTCGTTCGCGGTGTCGGTGATCGTGCGGTTGACTGCGGCGAGCGTCGGCGCGTCGTTCACCGGCGTCACGTTGACGGTCAGCGTGTAGGAACTCGCGCTGAACGCGCTGCCGTCCGATACCTGGAAGCCGATGTTCGCATAGCCGGCGCCGTTGGCATTGGGTGCCGGCGTGAAGCGTAGCTTGCCGCCCGTGATGTCGGCGGCGCTGATCACCTGGTTCAGCGTGACCGCCGTCCAGGTGCCGTTATTGTCGTATTGGAACGTGCCAGCGGTCGGGAGCGTCGTGATGCGGATCGCGCCCAAGGGGTTGCCCTCGACATCCGCGTAGGTACCGAAATCGCCGAGGACGAGCGTGTAGGTCGTGTCCTCGTTGATCGTCACGCTGTCGTTCGTCGACGTCGGCGCGTCGTTCACCGCGGTGACGTTGAAGGTGAAAGTCTTGGGCGTCGGGTCGGTATCGGCGCCGCCGTTCGCGGTCCCGCCGCTGTCGCGAACCTGGAAGGTGAAGCTCGCCAGCCCTGTGCCGTTGTCGTTCATCGGCGGCTGGTAGGTGAGGTTGGCGATCTGCGCCGCGCTGATCACCTGCCCCGCCGTCACCGCGGCGCCCGACAGCAACAAGGTTCCCTTGGTCGGCAAGGTGGTAATGACGATCGCCGACAGGGTATCGGCCGGGCTGTCGTTGGCGTCGGTCAGCGCGAAGTCGGCAGCGCTGAAGCTGTAGGGCGTGTCCTCATCGATGGTGACAGTCTTGCCGGCGCCGCTGGGTGCGTCGTTCACCGGGGTGACATCGATGGTGAAGCGCGCCGAGTCGGCGGAGATGGCGCCCTGCGCGTCGAGCACCTTGAACTCGAAGGTGGCGTAGCCGGTACCGTTGGCATTGGCGGCGGGCACGAAGCGTAGCCTGCCGGCGTTGATATCGGCGGCGCTGACCTGGAGGACGCCGGTAATGGCAGTCCAGTTGATGCCGTCGGTCGAGCGCTGCAGCGTGCCGGCGCTCGCCGTGCCCTGGATCTCAATGGCGCTCACCGTATCGCCCGCGTCGGCATCGGACATGAGGAAGTCGGCAAGCGTCAGGACGCGTGTCGTATCCTCGTTGGTCCTCGCCAGCGAGTCGAACGCGATCGGCGCGGTGTTGCTGTTGCTGATCGTGATCGCGAAGGTGCCATTGCCGCTCAGCGCACCGTCCGAAACGGTGAAGGCGAGACTGTCGACCGAGCCGTTCGTCACCCCGCCGTTGGCGACGTAGCGAACCCGCCCAGCGTCGATGTCGGCCTGCGTGAAGGTCTGGCCATTAGGGATCGTCGTCCAGCCGGTCACGTCGTCCTTTAAGTACTCCAGCTTGCCATACGCCGGTGTCGACGTCAGCGTGTAGCGGAGCTCATCGGCACTGTTGTCGGGGTCGCTGGCGAGCAGGTGCGCGTTGCTCAGCACGAAGCTGCGGCCGGCCTGCAGCGTCGCGAGACCCGTGTTGAGCACCGGGGCGTCGTTGCGCGGCAGCAGCGTGATCGTCGAGACGATGTTTGCGTTGTTGGTGTCCTGCCCGCCGTTGGCGGTGCCGCCCGTATCGCGCAGCCCCGTGATGGTGACCGTGCGCGTGCCGTTCGCGAGGATCTCAGCGGTGTTGAGATAGGCCAAGTTATCGAGCAGCGTGGCCGCTGCGGCCGTGCTCACGCCGCCGGCCAGGTCGATGGTAAGCGATATGGTCGACCCGTTCGCCGTCACGGTCACCGTGTAGCCGTTGGTCGCGGTGACCGTGGTGCCGGCCGTCAGCGCCACATAGCTGCCGTCGATGCGCAGGAACTCGGTCTCGCCGTCCGCAACCGAGGTGACGTCGAGGGTGATGCAGTTGATGAGCTGGTTCGGCTCGACCGTGGAGAGCGCGGTCGGTGCGGCGAAGATGTCGACCGGCGTCAATGTCGTCAGCGACGCCAATTCGGTGAAGGTCGGATTCACCGCCGCCATCGTGATCGTCGGCGCGTCGTTGACGCCTTCGATCGTGACGCGGATGTAATCGGTTACCGTCGTGCCGTTGATCGTGGCCCGGATCTCGAAGCTTTCCTCGATCCTGTCGCCGGCGGCGAGTTGCTGGATGAGCGCCGCGGCGTTGCTTGCCGTGTAGGTCCAGCTCGCGGTGCCGGCATCGTAGGTCAGCGTACCGATCCGCGCCGTGCCGGCCGTATTGCCGAGGAAGGTGATCGTCGGGGCCGGCAAGGCGTTGCCGGAAGCCGTGAGGGCTCCGCTCGCGACAAGGCTGCCCGACTGGACGTTGTTGTCCTCGCGCACGCTCCCCGTGAAGGCGCCCACTAGCAGCGGCGGGGTCGACAGCGTGATCGTCGTGAAGGTGGCGCTCGCGGTCAGGGCGCCGCCCGTGCCCGTGTTGCCGAGGTCGTTGACCCCGAGCGTGACCACCACCGACTGACCGTCCGGCGCGCTGCTGCCCGGCTGGTAGAGGAGCTGGGCAGCCGTACTTCCGGCCAGGAAGCTGTTGATGTCGGCGACCGTGCCGCGCAGCACGATGGTGCCGGTGCCCGAGCCGCTGACGGTGACGCCGCCGAACGTCGCCGAGCTGCTGCCCGACACCAGCGTCGTGCCATTGTAGACCTGGATGATGCCGATCGGTGCCGACAGCGTGGCCGTCACGGTTCCCGTACCGGCATCGACATCCGCGATCGACGCCCCCGAAGTCTGTCCCGACTTGAGGAGCAGGGCATCGCCCACCCCGGCGGCGGCGAGCGTGTAGGTCTGATTGTTGGTGACGGTGCGCACCGTGGGCGCCGTCGTGACGGTAGGCGCGTCGTTCACCGGCGTCACGAACACCGTGACGCTGCGCGCGGCGGACGCATTGCTCTCCGGGTCGGTGAGCACGAATGAGGCGGTGCGCGACGTGGCGCCCGGATTGTCGCTCGTGCTTGAGAAGGACAGCGCCTGCATCACCGCTTCGACCGCGGCCTTCGTCGCGGTCCCGGCGAATTCGACAGTCAGCGATCCGCTGGCGGTCGAGATCGTACCGATCGAGATACCATTGTAGCGGAGATCGGTTCCGCTCGTCGTGATGCCGCCGACGGCCACGAATGACAGCGTGTCGCCGGCCTGCATGCCGCTCAGCGTCACGGCGAGCCTGCCGCCGCCGTAGGTGACGCTGTCGAGGTCGGTGAACGTCGCATCGGGCGCCAGGCGCACAGGCGCGCCGTTCTCAATGTAGCCGATGCTACCCGAGATGTTGCTGAGCGACGGCGCCGCAAAGCTGACGGGCGTGAGGACGCCGAGGTCGGTCCAGGTGATGTTCTTCTGCGTGTTCGTCAGCTTGCCGACGCCGCCGATGTCGCCGTTGATCGAGTTGTTCTGCGTCATCGTGAGCAGCGCGTAGCTCACGGTGCTGCCGGGCGTCAGGTTGTAGCTGATGCCCTTCGCCGCCAGCAGCGCCTCGAGACGCGACTCGAGAATCGAGAAGGGCAAGCGGAAGGTGAGCAGCGCATCCTGCTTGCCGTCGCCGCCGAGGTCGGCGCCGGCCAGCGCATAGCTCATATAGTCGGTCTTTGCGGCCGTGGTGCCGGCGACCGACGACACCGAGCGCTGGTTGGTGATCGAGGTCGTGCTCGGGCTGATGTTAAGGTCGTTGCCCGGATCGAAAGTGACGACGCCCAGACCATTGTTGCGTCCATCGACGCCGATGAAGATATCGAGCTTTCCGTCGCCATTGGCATCGACGCCCAGCAGCAGGACGCCGGTGAACACCGGCACGCCCTTCGACAGCGTCGGGTTGTCGATACGCACCCGGTAGTAGAGGTAGCCGTCCGTCTGGTCGAAGGCGCCGTAGAGCAGCGGCGTGCCGTTCTGGCCGTAAAGATCGAGGTCCGCCGCGTTCGACTGGGTATCGCTGCTCGGATCGAAGCGGTTGCCGACGAGCAGCGGCGCGAACGCGCTGTCGGGTGAGGTCAGGCTATACGACGGACGGACCGTGATCGCGGCGGTGTCGGTCGCGGTCGAGAAGGCCGTCGCGTTGCCGTTGGTCGTCGTGTCGGCGAAGTTGCCGGTCGTCCCGGTTGACCGGTCCCAGGCGCGGAAGGTGATCGCGTTCGTAAGGGTGCCGGCGTAGCTCGCGTTCGGCTGGAAATAGAGGCGGGCCGTAGGGGCAAGCAGCAGCGCGTTCGAGGCCGAGAGCGAAGCGCTGATCTGCGACCAGGTTGAACCGTTGTCGTTGCTGAGCCACCAAGTGCCGTTCGTGCGGTCGAGCCCGGTGAGCGCCATGCCCGGCGAGGCGCTGTCGACATCGCTGACGTTGCCGGTCAACAGCGCGGAAACGAGCGTGCCGGCGGTCGAGCCGTTGACCGGCGCGCTTGCGCCCTGGCCGACCGACGTCAGCACCGGCGACTTTGTCGCATCGAGAACGGGCGCGTCGTTCACGCCTATCACATTGATCGTCAGCGTCGCCTGCTGCGAGCCATTGGATACAGTGTAGGTGAAGACGTCGCTGCCTGGGTTGCCCGGCGACAGCGCTTGCGTCGCAGCCCGGCTGTTGTCGAGCACGTAACTGTAGGTACCGTCCGAATTGACGGTCAGCATTCCATATGTGCCGGACAGGGGCTGACCGACGGTGCCGATAGTGCCACCCGTTACCCGGATTCCGGTCACGCTGCCGGGGCTCAGGTCGTTCGCGAGCAAGTTGCCTGTGGCAGTCGTGGTGGCGGAGTCCTCGGTCAGGCTCGCGGTGTCCGGGATAGCTGCCGCCGACTCCGCAACCGTAAGGGTAACGCTGTCCGTGTCCGACAGAGCGCCACCGCTGCCCGTATTGCCTCCATCAGAGGTCGCCATCGTCAAGGTGACGTTGCCCGTGAACCCGCTTCCGCGGGTGAACAGGATGCTCGAGCCTACGCCGCCCAGCGCGGCGTTGATCTGAGCCAGCGTGCCGGTGAGCGTCACCGCGCCAGTGCCGTTGTTGCTGATCGACGCGCCGCCGCCGACGGCGGCAACCGAGAGCGTGCCGTTAGAGACGCTGAGCGTCGTCGTCAGCGTGCCGTCACCTGCATCGACATCGGAGATGCTCAGCCCGGTCACGGCCGTGGGAGTGCTGCCGGAAACGGCGATCGGTCCGGCCGGCACGGTATTTACCGGCGCGTCATTGACCGGCGTGACGTCGACGGTGAGCGAGTAGGTGGCAGCGCTCGTTGATTGCCCGTCAGAGACCTTGAAACCGATGGACGCATAGCCGGTGCCGTTGGCATCGGCCGCCGGGCTGAAGCGCAGCTTTCCCGCGTTTATGTCCGCAACGCTGATCGACTGGTTCACCGTTACCGGGACCCAGGTCGTACCAATGTTGTATTGGAGCGCCCCGGCGCTAGGCAGCGCCGTGATTTGCACTGCCGCAAGCGGCGTGCCCTCTGAGTCGTTGTACGTTCCGAAGTCATCGATCGTGAGGACAACCGGTGTGTCCTCGCTCGTTGTCACCGTATCGTTGGTCGAGGTAGGGGGCGTATTGGTAGGGGGCGTATTGCCTGAATACGCGACACTCAGGTTAGATGTAGCGGTTGCACCCGAAAAAGTTGGCGGCGCGGGTTTGAAGCCGGCACTACCATACTGCCCTGAGTTACCGGCTGTTAGTCCCGATCCTTGGGTAATGCCGATCCATATATTACCGCCACCGGCGTAGCTGCCGAAAGGATCCGTTATTGTCGTAAGATTTTGAGACTCGCCCCCGTTCCCATTGCCGGTGAAAGTGTAAACCTGCCAGTAGAGGACGGCACCGGATGAACTTCCCTCGCGAACGACTATCAGGAAGGTTCGGCCAGTTTTATTACCGTCGTTGTAATCAACTTTGATTGTAAGCCCGGCCCGAAGCTCATCCCGGGTATAGCCGTCACTGCTATCCGCTGTAACAAATGAAGCGGAGGTCATTGCCAGAACGTGCTGGTATCCATCTAGAGCCGCATCGACAGCGGCTTGCGCACCAGCGTCGATCCTGCCGACCTGCCTCTCTAGGACTAAGTCGCCCCCCAACTCGGCTGAGCCGGTCAAATTCGTGCTGCCCGCGACATCGGCTCCAGTCAGGTCAGCCAGATGCTGCAGTAATTCATTGCCGGACGCGCCCTCTGCGATAGCGCAGCCCAGCAGAAGTATGTCACCATCTTCCGTGAGAGAAGCGCTCCACTGCGAAATCTCCGCAGCCCGCTCTTCCAAGGTGTCGGCATTCAGTTCGGTTGAGCCGAGCAGCGTGCGGCCGGGCGCACCATCGCTGATGAACGCCAGCGTCGCCACGCCGGTGCGGCCCTGCAGGAACTCGGTGACTTGGCTGATGCCGTCACGGGTCGGATCGAGGGCGACGTACGCGCCCTCCGGCAAGCGCGAGACGATCCAATCGAGGTCGGCGACGCGGCTGTCGACGATGTAGAGCATTTTGGCTGCTTCGTCAGCCAGCGTCGCGGCAGCCTCGAGCCACAGGTCGGCCTCTTCATGCCAGCCATCGTCGGCGATGCGACCGGCCCGGGCGTCATCACCGACCGTCGAGCGAGCGTCCGGCGTGGCCGGACGCTCGCTTGCCCCGTGATCGAGTCCGTCGGGCGCAGTCGCCTCGGCGGCTCCTTCGGCCGCTTCCGACGATCCATCCGTCGCTGCCTCCGCCGCAGCGAGCCAATCATGCTTGGCTGCGGGAGCCGTCGCCTCGGCGAGCGTTCGTTCGAGGACGGCGGGCGCGACTTTGTCTGCCGCCTGGACGACATCGGCCGCTGCGGCGGCGTCGAAGACGAACCGCGGCTCGAGCGCGAAGGGGGCCGGCTTCGGCCGCTTGA
>JAEZQR010000247.1 GCA_023413015.1 Pseudomonadota bacterium | reverse complement strand
CGGCCGCCAGCGTCGCGATCGCGCGCACCACCAGCCGCCGCTGAAGCTCGCGCGGCAAGCCCTCGCCATCAACGACTAGTCGCGCGCCCTGAACTTCCACCCGGCCGCGCCACGCCAGTTCCGCTGTCCAGGCGAGCGCCGCGTCGGCGTCGGCCAGATGCGACGCGCTCGCCGCGAGCCGTTCGCTGTCGAGCCAGCCGGTCTCCGCGAGCAGCCGGCGGGCCCGCGTACGATCGAACCGCTCGTCCCGGTTGGACGGATCGTCGACCGGCGCGAGGCCGGCTGCGGCAACGATCGCGGCCAGTTCGTGCCGCCGAACATCGAGCAGCGGACGCAGCAGGGCGACGCCCTCGCGCAACTCGCGGCAAGCGCGCACCCCGGCCAGACCGGCAAGCCCGGCGCCCCGCGACAGGCGCAGCAGCATCGTCTCGGCCTGATCGTCGAGGTGGTGCGCGGTCGCGAGCCACGGCACGCCCTCGGCGGCGCACCAGTCGCCCATCAGGGCATAGCGCGCTGCGCGCGCCGCCGCCTGGAGGTTGGAGGCAGGCTTGTCCCCCTCCCACCGCAGCGTGCGGTGCGGCACGTCGAGCGTCGCGCAGATCGCGGCGACATGCGCCGCCTCCTCGGCCGCCGCCGGCCGCAAGCCGTGATCCACCGTCAGCGCGCGAACGCGCGAACCGAAGGCTGCGTGCGCCATCAGCAGCAGCGCCAGGCTGTCGGCGCCGCCCGAGACGGCGACGGCGAAGGGTTCGCGCGGCCCCAGCGGCCGCCCGATCAATTGTTCGACGCGCTCGGCTAGGCTGCGCACTTAGCGGTGGTGCGTGCCTTGGCGACCTGATCCTTGAGCGAGGCCGACAGCTTGTCGCCGTAGGCGGCGCTCAGTTCGCCATAGACCTCGCAGGCCTTGGCCGGCTGCGGCGGCGACATCGCCATCAGCGACTGGCCGAGCCAGTAGAGGCTGTCAGGCGCCCGCTCGCCCTTGGGCATGTTGCGGTAATTGTCGAGGAACGCCTTGGCCGCCTGCGCCGGCAGCTTCTGCGCCAGATAGGTGCGGCCCAGCCAATATTGCGCATGGCTCGCCCGGCGGTGCCGCGGGTTCTTCGCGACGAAGTCGGCGAGCGCCGTTTCCGCCTTGGCATATTGCTGGTTCGAGTAGCTGAGGTACGCCGCCTGATAGGCCGCCTCGATCGGATCGCCCGCCTTGGCGGGGGCAGCTTCGTCCGTCGCCGGCGGGGTCGTGTCGGCGGCCGGCTTGGCGACAGCCGTCGCGGGCTTGGTCGCCGTGGCAGGGGGCTTGGCCGGCGTTGCCGTCGGCTTGGCGGGTGCGGGTTCCACGGCAGCGCTCGCGGCCCCGGCCGGCGGTGTCGCCGCCGCCGCGCCGCCGCCCTCGATCTGCGTCAGGCGGAATTCGGTATCGGCGCGGAACTTGGCCATCGCCTCTTCCATCTGGCGAACCTTGAAGTTCGCCTGCTCAACCTGGCCGGTGAGGGTCTGGAGCTGCCGCTCGATCGCGTCGACGCGCGAGGTCAGGTCGGCGATCGGCGTGGTGGCGGGAATGCCGGTCGGCTGGGCCGGCGCCTGATCGGTCGGCTGGAACTCGGGCTCGAAGTAACGCTTGTCGCCGCCGGGGAACACCTTGCGCTGCACCGCGCGCAACTCGCCTTCGAGCTTGCCGACGCGGCGCTCGATCTCCCGCGTGTCCTGCGCCAGCACCGGCATCGTCGCCGCGAGTGCCGCTACGCACACCATCGTCTTCAGCATGGCCCGAACCATCGCCGTTCTCCCGCTCTACCCGAACCCAAGGCCGGCGCTTGTGCCCCAACCATCGACTCGCTGGCAAGCTGAACGCTGCCGGCTTTACCTGCGATTAAGCGCCTCAGCAGGTCACCAGCGTCGGTCGCCGACGCGGTGCGCGGCGCCGCTCACCTCAACCGGCGCGTGCCAGCAGCGCGGCCGGCGCGAGGCTCACATCCTGCACCGTGTCGCGCGGACCGCCGAGCGATGGTACCGGCTTGCCGCCCACCGTGACCTTGAGCGCGCCCGCGCGCCCGGTCCACAGCAGCAGGTCGCCGCGGTCGGTCGGCACGGCGTAGCTTTCGCCCGGCGCCAGCACGCCCATCTTCACCGTCTTGCGCTCGGTCTTGTCGTAAACCTTGATCCAGACGTCCTCCGAGGCGGTGAGGACGACCGGGCCGCCGGCGACCGGCTGAGCGATAGCCGTGGCGGTGGTGGCAGGATCGGCCGATACCGGCGCGACCGCCGGTGCCGCGGCCGGCACTAAAGCGGCATCGCCGGTGCCCGGAACGGGCGCGTCGCCCGAGACGAGCGGCTCGGTCGAGGCCTGCGTCAGCGGTTCTGGCACCGCTGCGGCCGTTTCGACCTGCGGCACTGGATCGGTGGGCGGCGGCGGCAGATCGTTCTGGAACACGCCGGCGCCCCAGGCCCACATGCCGGCCACGATCGCGACGACGGCGACGCCGCTCGCCGCGACGATGCCGCGCGATGGCAGCCGAGCCTCGTCGACGGGCTCCAGCGAAACCGTCTGCGGCACGTGCGCGGTCTTGGTCGTCTCCGCCTTGAACTGCGCGGCGATCTCGTCCTCGGGCAGGTCGACCATCCGCGCGAACGTGCGGACGAAACCGAGGGTATAGGTCAGCGCCGGCAGGCTATCGTGGCTGTCGGCTTCGATCGCTGCCAGATGCCGCTGCGGGATGCGCGTGTCGCGCGCCAGATCGCTGAGTTCGAGGCCCTTGTCGGCGCGCGCGCGCGCCAGCCGTTGCCCCACGCTCGGCGGCGGCATGTCGAAAACCTCGCCCAGCGGCGCCTGATACTCTTCCACCACCTCTTGTCCCCCCGCGCAATCGGCGTTGCGGCCCCTCCGCTACAAGCCTCGCGCGCTACTAACCCGCTGTCAACGCTGAACAACGCGCCAGCGGGGCTGTTTACCTTAGTTTCTGAGAATCCCCTGCTCATCGGCAGCGCGCCCGAGCAGGTCGCGAATGTCGTTGCGTCCTTCGGTCAACCACCCCTGCATCATCTCGCGCAGCGGCAGGATCTCGGCCGAGCGTACCATCGCCTTAATCGGCCCGACCGCGGCGGGCGTGATCGACAGCCGCTCGATGCCGAGCGCCATCAGGGCGAGGCTCTCGAGCGGCCGGCCGCCCATCTCGCCGCAGACGGTGATCGGCTTGCCCGCCGCATTGGCGGCGTCGATGACGCGCTTCAGGAAACGCAGCACCGCCGGCGACAGCCAGTCGTAGCGATCCGCCAGCCGCGGGTTCGAACGGTCGGCGGCGAACAGGAACTGGGTGAGATCGTTGGTGCCGACCGACAGGAAGTCGATCCGCGGCAGCAGCACGTCGAGCATCTCGGCGAGCGCGGGCACCTCAAGCATCGTGCCGTAGCGGACGTCGTTCGGGAGCGGCCGGCCCGCGCTGGCGATCCAGAGGCGCTGCTCCTCGATCAGCGCCTTGGCCGCGTCGAACTCCCACGGCTCGCTTACCATCGGGAACATGATGTTGAGCGTGCGCCCCGCCGCCGCCTCGAGCAGCGCGCGGGCCTGCACCTTCATCAGGCCGGCGCGGTCGAGCGCAAGGCGAAGCGCGCGCCAGCCCATCGCGGGGTTCTCTTCCTCGCGCTCCTCCTCGCGCATGTAGGGCACGGCCTTGTCGCCGCCGATATCGACGGTGCGGAACACCACCGGCTTGTCGCCGGCGGCCTCCAGCACGTCGCGATAGAGGCGCGTCTGCCGCTCGCGGCGCGGCAGCGTCGCCGATACCAGGAACTGGAACTCGGTGCGGAAGAGCCCGATGCCGTCGGCGTTGGTCTGCTCAAAACCCGACAGGTCGGCGCGCAGGCCGGCGTTGATCATGAGCTGGACGCGGACATCGTCCTTCGACACCGCCGGCAGGTCGCGGATCTTGGCATATTCGGCCTGCCGCTTGGCGCGCAGCGAGCTCAGCGCCTGGAACTGCTTGACCACCGTGGCGGTCGGCCGGACGAACAGCGCGCTCGACGTCGCATCGAGGAGCAGCGGGTCGCCCTCGACCACCGACCGGTGCAGGTCGCGGACGCGGCCGAGCATCGGCACGCCCATCGCGCGTGCGACGATGGTGACGTGCGAGGTGAGCGAGCCCTCCTCCATCACCACACCCTTGAGGAAGCGCCGGTCGTACTCGAGCAGCTCGGCGGGTCCCAGGTTGCGTGCGACGAGGATCGTGTCCTGCTTGATGCCCTGCTGCGCCGCCGTGCCGAGCTTGCCCGACACGATGCGGATCAGCCGGTTCGACAGATCGTCGAGGTCGTGCATGCGCTCGCGCAGATAGGGGTCGTCGATCGCCTGCATGCGCTCGCGCATGCGCTGCTGGACGCGCGCGATCGCCGCCTCGGCGGTGAGCCCCGAATCGATCGCCTCGTTGATGCGCCGCGACCAGCCCTCGTCGTAGGCGAACATCTTGTAGGTTTCGAGGATATCGTCGTGGTCGCCCGGCCCCGCGAACTCGGCCTGCCCCATCATGCGGTCGATCTGCTCGCGCATGCGGATGAAGGCGTCGTAGACGCGGCTGCGTTCAGCCTCGATATCCTCGGCGACCGTATGCTCGATCACGATGCGCGGCTGGTGGAAGACCGCCACGCCGCGCGCCAGCCCATCGACGAGCTTGAGGCCCGAGAGCCGCGCTTGGCCGCTTGCCTGCGCGCGCACCTTGTCGATCGACACGTCGTCGATCAGCCCCGCGCTGGCGATCAGTTCGGACAGCACCATCGCGGTGGTCTGGAGCGCCTCGATCTCGACGTCCTGATACTGGCGCGGCTCGACATGCTGGACGCAGAGCACGCCCACCGAGGCCTCGCGGCGGATGATCGGCACGCCGGCGAAGCTGTGGAACAGCTCCTCGCCCGTCTCCGGGCGGTAGACGAACGCCGGATGCGCCTTCGCCTCGGCGAGGTTGAGCGGCGCGCGCGTCGCGGCGATCGTGCCGGTCAGGCCTTCGCCCATCCCGAGCTTGGTGACGTGGACCGCCTGCTGCGCCAGACCCTTGGTGGCGAACAGCTCGAGCATGCCGTCGCGCAGCAGGTAGACCGAGCAGACCTCGGAGTGGAGCGCGTCGGCGATGATCTCGACGACGCGGTTGAGCTTGGCCTGGGCGCCGGTGCGCGCGGCCATGACATCGTGAAGCCGGCGCAGGATCTCGCGCGCGGCGACGGCGGCGCTGGTCGCCGCCGGGCTCACCCGACGGCCCTACCCGCTAGGGCGGCGACCGCCTCCTCGACGAGGCTGTCGATGATCGCGGCGGCAGGCTCCTCCTTGGTGACCATGCCCACCGACTGGCCGGCCATCAGCGAGCCGTGCTCGACGTCGCCGTCGACGACGGCCCGGCGCAACGCGCCCGCCCAGTAATGCTCGATCTGAAGCTGCGCCTCGGCGAGTTCGACCGCGCCGGCGTCGAGGTGGCCGACCATCTCGCGCTGCTTGGCGGTGAACGCCTCGGTGCCGGCGTTCTTGAGCGCGCGCACCGGGATCACCGGCAGCCGGGCGTCGAGCTGGACGCTCGCGATCGCATCGCGCGCCGAAGCACGGATGAAGGCGCGCTTGAAGTTCGGATGCGCGACGCTCTCGGTCGCACAGACGAACCGCGTGCCGAGCTGCACGCCGGCCGCGCCCATTTCGAGATAGCCGGCGATCGCGCTGCCCCGGCCGATGCCGCCCGCGACGAATACCGGCACCTGGTCGGCCATCTCAGGCAGGATCTCCTGCGCCAGTACCGAGGTCGAAACCGGCCCGATATGCCCGCCCGCCTCCGAGCCTTCGATCACTAGCGCATCGGCGCCCGAGCGGACGAGCTTCTTCGCGAGCGCCAGCGCCGGCGCGAAGCACATCAGCTTGGCGCCTGCCGCCTTGATCGCATCGATCGCCGCCCCGGTCGGCAGCCCGCCGGCGAGCACGATGTGGCCGATGCGATGCTCGGCGCACACCGCGATCAGCTCAAGGAGCTGCGGGTGCATGGTGATGAGGTTGACGCCGAACGGCCGGTCCGTCAGCGCCTTGGTCGCGGCGATCTCTTCGGACAACCGCGCAGGGTCCATCGCGCCGCATGCGATCACGCCGAAGCCGCCGGCGTTCGAAATGGCGGAAACGAGGTTGCGCTCCGACACCCAGGTCATCGCGCCGGCCATGATCGCATAGCGGCTGCCGAGGAATTCGGCACCGCGCGCCATCAGCCGGTCGAGCTGCTCCCGGCTCATGCAGCGTCCAGACCGTAGGCGGTGTGGAGGACGCGCACCGCGAGTTCGGTATATTCCTCGGCGATCAGCACGGAAACCTTGATCTCCGAGGTGGTGATCGCAAGGATGTTGATCCCGCGCGAGCCCAGCGCCTGGAACATCGTCTGCGCGACGCCGGCATGGCTGCGCATGCCGACGCCCACCACCGAGATCTTCGCGACATTGTCGTCGGTGATCAGCCGCTGGAAGCCGATGTCGACCTTGGCCTTCTCGAGGACGTCGAGCGACTTCGGCAGGTC
Source organism: Pseudomonadota bacterium (assembly GCA_023413015.1). Taxonomy (GTDB): domain Bacteria; phylum Pseudomonadota; class Alphaproteobacteria; order Sphingomonadales; family Sphingomonadaceae; genus Sphingoaurantiacus. The sequence continues at coordinate 13,242 of JAEZQR010000247.1, read as the reverse complement.
GGTGCGCGGTACGGTGAAGGTCACGTCGGTGTTGCCGGTATCGTGCGCGATGTTCTGCACGATCATGTCGACGTTGACGTTCGCCGCCGCGAGCGGCCCGAACAGCGCCGCGACGGTGCCGGGCCGGTCGGGAACGGCGACGACGGTGATCTTCGCCTCGTTGCGGTTGTAGGCCACGCCCGTGATGAGTTGCTGTTCCACGACTTCGTCCTCGTCCACGACGAACGTGCCGGGCGCGTCGTTGAACGACGACAGCACCTGCACGCGCACCTTTTCCTTCATCGCCAGCTCGACCGAGCGCGTCTGCAGCACCTTGGCGCCGACGCTCGCGAGCTCGAGCATTTCCTCATAGGTCACGCGCGCAAGCTTCCGCGCGCGCGGCACGATGCGCGGATCGGTCGTATAGACGCCGTCCACATCGGTATAGATATCGCAGCGGTCGGCCTTCAAGGCGGCCGCGACCGCCACCGCGCTGGTGTCCGACCCGCCGCGCCCGAGCGTCGTCACGCGGCCACCGCCCGCCATCCCCTGGAAGCCGGGGATCACCGCCACCTGGCCTTGCGCCATCGAGGCTTCGATCGCGCCGGTCTCGATATCGAGGATGCGCGCCGCGCTGTGCGCGTCCGAGGTGTGGATCGGCAGCTGCCAGCCGAGCCACGAGCGCGCCGGCACGTCCATCGACTGCAGCACGATCGCGAGCAGGCCACTCGTCACCTGCTCGCCGCTGGCTACCACCACATCATATTCCCGCGGATCATGCAGCGCCGACGCCTCACGGCAGAAGCCCACCAGCCGGTCGGTCTCGCCGGCCATCGCGGAGACGACGACCGCCACCTGATTTCCGGCCTCCACCTCGCGCTTCACACGCGCGGCGACGTTCCGGATACGCTCGATGCCCGCCATCGAGGTGCCGCCGAACTTCATTACGATTCGGGCCATGGAAGGGTGCGCGATCCTGCGTCTGATCTAGATAAGCGCCTTTCGGCGGGGACGCGGCCTTGATAGGAACAAGGGATCATGAACGCAAGCGAAGCGCAGCCGGCCGGCGGGCCGCCGTCCACGATGGTTTCCACCGACGCCTCGGTCGACCCCCGGGAGGTCGCGCTGTTCGGCGGCATCGCGCACGAATGGTGGGACCCGAACGGCACTTCGAAGCTGCTGCACCGGATCAATCCCGTGCGCCTCGCCTACATCCGCGCGCACGCGCTCGACCGCTTCGGGCGCGACGAACGGGCGCGGTCGCCGTTCGGCGGCTTGCGGGCGCTCGACGTCGGCTGCGGCGGCGGGCTGCTGTGCGAGCCGCTGACGCGCATGGGCTTTGCCGTCACCGGCCTCGATGCCGCCCCCGAGAATATCGCCGTGGCCCAGGCGCATGCGGCGGCGATGGGCCTGACGATCGACTATCGCGCCGGTTCGGCCGAAGCGCTGGCGAACGAGCGGCCCGGCAGCTTCGATCTCATCACTTGCCTCGAGGTCGTCGAGCATGTCGCCGACGTCGACAGCTTTCTGTCGGCACTGTCGCGCCTGTTGGCGCCGGGCGGGCTGCTGATCTTCTCGACCCCCAATCGCACCCCACAATCCTATGCGGTGATGATCGTCGGCGCCGAGCGCGTGCTGCGCAGCATCCCGGAGGGCGCGCACGACTGGAACAAGTTCCTCACGCCCGAGGAACTGACGTCAGCGCTTGCCGCCGCCGGTCTGGAGGTCACGCACAGCAGCGGCCTCAACTATTCGCTCAGCCGCGGCTTCACCTTGAGCCGCGACATGAGCGTCAACTACATCGGCACCGCCGTCCACGCGTAGCGGGCGAGCCCCGCCGCGGTCCCGAGCCCAAGCACCGGCACCATCCCGAGCCTGGCGCGGGTCAGCAGCAGCCAGGCGGCGACCGCGATCGAGGCCGCCAGCACGTCGAACGTGCCGCTGGGCGTCCACAGCCGCAGCCAGCCATGCGACGCGGCCTGCACGCCGCCGAACAGCAGGTTGAGCGCGAACCAGATCGCGAGGTTGGCCATCACGCCGACCACGGCCGCGGTGATGCCCGCCAACGCCCCGGCCAGTCGCGGGCGTGCGTTCAGCCGCTCCAGATGCGGCGCGAGCGCGAAAATCCACAGGAACGATGGTGCGAACGTCACCCACAGCACCATCGCCATGCCGAGCACCGCACCGAGCGCCCCCCCGTCGCGCCAGCCGGCCAGGCCGCCGACGAACTGGAAGGTGAGCACCAACGGCCCGGGCGTCGTCTCGGCGAGTCCTAACCCGTCGAGCATCTCGCGGGGCCCGAGCCAGCCGTAATCCTGCACGGCCGCCTGCGCGACATAGGCGAGCGCAGCATAGGCACCGCCGAACGTCACCGCCGCCATCCGGGCGAAGAAGGCCCCGACCTGGGTCAGCCGCGCATCGGGTCCGAGCACCGCCCAGGCCACCGCCACCGGCGCCGCCCAGATCAGGAGCCAGACGCCGATGGTGCGCAGCGTAGGCGACCAGCCGGCGTCGGACCCGGCCGGCACGCTCGTTGCCGCCGGAAAGAGGAAGCTGCCGGCCACACCCGCAGCGAGCACGACGACCGGAAACGGGACATCGAAGAAGAACAGGGCCAAGAAGGCGGCGACGGCGAGCCCGGCAGACAATCGATGCGCCAGCGATCGGGCCGCCACACGCACCAGCGCCTGCGCGACGATGGCGAGGACGACGGCCTGCACGCCGTAGAACATCGCCTGCACCGCCGGCTGCCGGCCGAAGGCGATGTAGAGCGCGGTCAGCAGCGCCATGACCAGCGCGCCCGGCAGCACGAATAGCCCGCCGGCGATCAGCCCGCCCGCCGTTCCGCGCATCCGCCAGCCGCACCAGGTCGCGAGTTGTTGCGCCTCGGGTCCCGGTAGCAGCATGCAGAAATTGAGCGCGCGCAGGAAAGGCGCCTCCTCGACCCAGCGCAGCCGGTCGACGATCTCGCGGTGCATCAGCGCGATCTGCCCCGCCGGCCCGCCGAAGCTCAGGCAGCCGATGCGGAACCACTCGCGCACGAAGGTGCCGAGCGATGGTTCGGCCGCTTCCCCCGGTCCCCGCACGTCAGCGGCCGTGCTTCGATGTCAGGAGACGACCTAGAGGAAGCGCGCGACGACGTCGCGGTAGGAGCGCGACACCTTCACCTGCGCGCCCGAGCCCAGCACGAGGAAGCATTCGCCATTGGTGTGCGGCTTTACCTGGCGGACCTGCTCGAGGTTGACGATCGTCGAGCGGTGGACGCGCTGGAATTTGCGCGGATCGAGCCGCTTCTCGAGGTCCTTCATCGTCTCGCGCAGGATCAGCGTGTTGTCGCCGGTGTAGATGCACATGTAATCGCCGGCGGCATCGATACGCTCGATGTTGTCGACGTCGACGCGAAAGATCTGCCCGCGATCCTTGATGTTGATGAGCTTCTCGAAGCGGTTGGCCGACGGCGCCTCGGCGGCGGCGGGCAACTCCTGCACCGCGTCGGGCGCGACCTCGGCGAGCAGGTTCTTGAGCCGCTCCGACTCCTCGCCCGCGCGTTTCTCGGCGAGGCGCTGGCGCACACGCTCCATCGTCGCCGACAGCCGCTCCTCCTCGACCGGCTTGAGCAGATAGTCGATCGCCTGCGCCTCGAACGCCTTGAGCGCGAACTCGTTGTACGCGGTCACGAACACGAACAGCGGCGGCTCAACCTCCATAAGCCCTGAGACGACGGAGAAACCGTCGAAGCCCGGCATCTGGATATCGAGGAAGACGAGGTCGGGCTTGTGCGTCTTGATCGAGCGGATCGCCTCGCGCCCATTGGCGCAGCGGTCGATGATCTCGACCTCGGGGAACGCCTGCAGGCGCAGTTCGAGCCCCTGGATGGCGAGCGTCTCGTCGTCGACGAGGATCGTCCGGATCTTCACTGGGCAGCCTCCTTTTGGACCGCGGCACCGCTGCCTGGCCGGCTCTCGTGGAGCGCGACGGCGCCGATGCCCGGCTGATAGGGAATGTCGATGGTCACGATCAGCCCTTGCGGATGGTTCGGGCTGAGTTCGAAGCGGTGGTCGATGCCATAGGCCTGCGCGAGACGATCCCTGATGTTGGCCAGTCCAACCCCCGAACCGGCATTGGGTTTCGGAACCGCATCGTTCAGGCCCGGGCCAGTGTCCGCGATGCTCACCACCAGCCGGTCGCCGGCAACGCGCGCATCGAGCGCGATATCGGCGCCCTCCTCCATCGGCGTGACCGCATATTTGATGGCGTTCTCGACGATCGGCTGGAGCAGCAGCGACGGAATCTGTCCCTGCGCAGCCCGAGGATCGACGTTCACCGAGAAGCGCAGCCGCTCCTCGAACCGCATGCGTTCAATATCGAGATAGAGGCGCAGCGCTTCCACCTCCTGCGCCAATGTGACCAACTGCGTCGGATCGCCGACGAGGCTGTACCGAAGGAAGCTCGACAGGCGCGACAGCATCGCGTTCGCGCGCTCGGTCTGCTTCAGCAGCACCAGCGTCGAAATCGAATTGAGCGTGTTGAACAGGAAATGCGGGTTGAGCTGGTAGCGCAGCATCGCCAGCTGCGCCGCGTTCGCCTGCGCCGCCACCTTGAGCATCCGCTCCGACTGCGCCGACAGCATCAGATAATAGTTGATGCCATAGTAGAGCGCGGTCCACGCGCCGAGCACCGACAGGTCGAGCAGGATCGCGCCGAAGAACTCGATGCCGACCGGGTTCCAGCCGGGCTCGTAGAGCCACGCGTGGAAGCGCACCTCGATCACCGAGAACAGCAGCGCCGCCGCGCCGACGATCGCGATGGTGAGCGGCCACATGAAGATCGGCCGCATGCGGATGATGCGCCGGAACGCGGCCGCCATCAGCAACGTCAGCGAGAAGCCGGTCAGCGTGACGATGAAGGTGGGCAGGATGAAGGTCAGGCCCATGGCGTTGGCGAGCCCGCCCAACGCGCGCAGCACGAAGTATGCGCCCCAGCCGCCACCCTGGAGGATCCAGAACGCGCGGTTCTTGTCGGCGAAGAAACCTTGGTTGGGAAGAGCGGTCAGCGCCATGAAGTGTCTTCTAACACCCTATCGGGCGCCAAGGCGACAACCTCAAGTGCGACGAACCGTTTCAGTCTTCAGGTGCGATCGTGACGCGCAACCCGTCGAGCGCGTCGCTCATCTCGATCTGGCAGGACAGGCGCGAACGCTCGTTGCGATGGTCCGAGCTCTCGAGCAGGTCGTCCTCGTCCGGGTTCGGGCCGCCGACTGTATCGGTCCAGGCCTCGTCGACATGGACATGGCAGGTGGCGCAGGAGCAGCAGCCGCCGCAGAGCGCGAGAAGCTCGTCGAACCCGGCGTCGCGGATATTCTCCATGACGGAGAGGCCGGTCTGCGCCTCGATCGTCTTTTCAGATCCCGCGCGGTTGACGATGGTCAGCTTCGGCATGTCGGCTCCCGGTCGACGAAGTTTCGGTTACGGCCTATTAGCCGGGGACAGGGGCAAATCAAGCCGGGCGAAAGCGATGGGTCTGTCGACGGAACAGCTGCGGGAGGGGATCGACGCCATCGCCGCGCGCGAGCCCAGGATGCGGGCAGCGCTGGCCCGCGTCGGCTATCCGGAGCCGCGCATCCGCGACCGCGGCTACGCGACGCTGCTGCGCACGATCATCGGCCAGCAGGTGTCGGTCCAGGCGGCGAACAGCATCTGGAACAAGCTCGAAGCCGCGGTCGGCGCCATCGCCGATCCGTCGGCACTCCTCGCCGCCCCGGACGAACGCCTGCGCGAGGCCGGCCTGTCGCGCCAGAAGATCCTGTACGCCCGCAGCCTCGCCACCGAAGCGACCCAGGGCGACCTCGATTTCGGCACGCTCCCCGCCAACGACGAGGAAGCGATCGCGCTGCTGACGCGCGTAAAGGGCATCGGCCGCTGGTCGGCGGAGATCTACCTGCTGTTCGCCGAAGGCCGGCCGGACATCTGGCCGGCGGGCGACCTCGCCGTCCAGATCGAGGTCGGGCGCATCATGGGCCTCCCCGACAAGCCGAGCGAGAAGCAGACCCGCGACATCGCCGAGGCATGGCGCCCGTATCGCGGCGCCGCCGCCGTCTTCAGCTGGCACCACTACAAGGCGGAAATGGCGGTCATCTAAGGCTCGCCAACAGAATATCGTGTTTTTACCACGGCTTGGTTCGCACTGCTGGAGCCTAACATAGATTAATGCCGTTGACGCGCGCGATGCGCCTAGGGCGCTGATTCATCATATCCCTGTGACCGGTCGAATGAGGTCGGGCATGAATCGCCTGCTTGCTGCCTTGAACCCGGACGAACGCGCCACGCTGGCGCTGCGGGAAGCCGACTTCGATGCCGGCCATGTGCTCTGCGATGCCGGTCAGTCGCTAGACGACGCCTATTTCCCGCTGGACGCGATCGTCTCGCACAGCGCAGGCCATGACGATGGCGGCACGGTCGAAACCGGAACCATCGGGCGCGAAGGACTTGTCGCGGTTCCGGCCGTGATCGGCGATGGAATCAGCTACGAACGGGCCGTGGTTCAGGTCCCTGGGCGGATCATCATCGCGTCGGCGGCTTCCATCCGCGAGAAGCTGGGCCGCGATGCGGATTTCCGCCGGCTGATCGGCGCCTTCGCCCAAGCCTATGCCGCGCAGGTCGCGCAGTCGGTGGTCTGCAACGCGACGCACCCCAATGAGGCGCGGCTGTCGCGCTGGCTGCTAATGTGCCTCGACCGTACGGGCCGTTCCACCCTGCCGCTGAGCACGCGCTTCATCGCCGAGATGCTTGGTGTCAGCCGGCCGATGGTATCGATTATCGCCGGAACGTTGCAGACGGCGGGGCTCATCCGCCTGGGCCCTGACGGCGTGACGATCCTCGACCGCGCGAGCCTGGAGGAAGCGGCGTGTGACTGCTACCGGCGGGTGTGTGATGCCCTCGATCGCCTGCTGCCGGGAAGCTATGCCTGACCGCTGCAAAAAGCCCGCATCGTTTGTCCGCTAGACGACAGAAAAATCCATCGAAAGGCGGTAGCTAACTCCTGTTTGTTGCGGACTCGGTGACGGGGGGTTGCCATTCAGCAAGATCGAACTTTCACGGCCGCTCGCCGTTTCGGTCGCGCGCGGGGTGCGACAAGGGAGAACGGTGCTCACTTGCATCGACAGACTTGGGCATGAACCGCTTGCTGGCGGCGCTGACGCCGCACGACAGAGACAAGATCACGCCGCACCTGAAGGATGTGCATCTCGACCGCAGCCGCGTGCTCTATGAAGCCGGCGAGCGGATCGAGCAGGTCTATTTTCCGGGCGGCGGCATCGTATCGCTCGTCTCGATCCAGGAGGACGGCGGCACCGTCGAGACCGGCGCGGTCGGCTGCGAGGGCGTCGTTTCGGTCGGGTGCCTGCTGGGCGATCGGATCAGCTACAATCAGGTGATGGTGCAGCTGCCCGGCAGCGCCCAGCAGATGCCGATCGCGGCATTCCTCGATCTGTTCGAGGCGAGCCCGAGCTTCCGCTCGCTGATCATGGCTTACAATCAGGCCTTCGCCGGGCTCGTCTTCCAGTCGGTCGCCTGCAACGCCAGCCACTCCGCCGAGATGCGGTTGGCGCGCTGGATCCTCATGTGCCTCGACCGTTGCGGCGACGGCGAGACGGTGGCGCTGACGCAGGAATATCTCGCCGACATGCTCGGCGTCGGCCGCCCGACGATCACCGTGGTCGCGCGCACGCTCCAGGCCGCCGGCCTGATCCGCTACAGCCGCGGCGTCATCACCGTCCCCGACCGCCCCGGCCTCGAGGCGGCGAGCTGCGAATGCTACTGGAAGGTCCGCCGGACCTTCGAGCGGGTGCTGCCGAACAGCTTCACGGGCTAGCAGGTCCCGCGCCATCCAACACCGTCATCCCGGCGAAGGCCGGGCCCCAGGCCAACCGTTGTTCTGGGTCCCGGCCTTCGCCGGGATGACGAGCTTGGGGAGCGGAAATGCGCGGAAATGCTTAGGCGGCCAGCGGGAACCGCAGCAGCCGATCCGCCGTCGGCACCAGCGCCTGCGCCGGGCCGCCTACCGCCCGCACGATGGCCGGATCGCTCGCGTCCAGCCCGCCGGTCAATGCGCCGAAGGCGGGTAGGATGATCTTACGGTCGGTCTGCACGAAGCAGCGCCGCGCGATGCGCCGGCCGCGCACCGTGATCCGCAACTTGGGATGGAAGTGGCCCGAAATCTCGGGTCGCGCCTCGCCGGCTAGTGCCTCGTGCCGCAGCACGACGCCCTCGACTTCGGCCTCGTCGATCACGCGCCCGCCGACGACCTCGGCCAGCACCGGATCATGGTTGCCGACCACCCAGGTCCAGTCGAGCGTCCCGGTCAGCCCGGCAAGCGCGGCACGCGCCGGCGCCGGCATCCGCTCGACGCCGCCGACGTCATGGAAGCTGTCGCCGAGGCACCACAGCTCGCGCGCGCCGGTCTGCGCTACCAGCGCCTGCAACCGCGCCAGCGTCTCGACGCTGTCGTAGGGCGGCAGGAGCTGGCCGCGCTCGGCATACCAGCTCGCCTTCTCGAAGTGCAGATCGGCGACGAGCAGCGCGTGGCGCGCGGGCCAGAACAGCGCCGCATCGGCCAGGGGCACGAAGCGGTGATCGCCGAACATAACGGAAACACTCGTCATGCGCCGTCTATAGGCGCGGCGGATTCGCTCGGGAAGCACCGCTTTCGCGGCGCGGCGTCGCGTCACGCCGTCGCCTCGGCGATCAGAGCGTCGGCTTCGGCGAGCAGCGCATCCTCGGCCGAACCACTGACAACGCGCTGCTTGCCGAGATCGAGCAGGATCGGCACCGCGAGCGGCGACACGCGGTCGAGGTGGCGGTGCACCATCGAATGCTGCGACCGCTCGAGCAGGTGCGAGAGCCGCGCGATGTCGGACAGCTTGGTGCGCGCGTCCGCCCAGGCGGCGGTCAGCAGCAGATGGTCGGGCTCGTATTTCCTCAGCACGTCGTAGATGAGGTCGGACGAGAAGCTCACCTGCTTGCCCGACTTGCGCTGGCCCGGGTGCGCCCGCTCGATCAGGCCGGCGATCACCGCCACCTCGCGGAACGACTTCTTGAGGAAGGGCGACTCCGCCATCCACTCCGCCAGCTCGTCCTCCAGAACGTCGGGTGACAGCAGCGGCCGGGGATCGGTGACCGGCTCCAGCGACCAGACCGACAGCACATAGTCCGAGCCGACGAAGCCCAGCGGCTTCAGCCCCGCCTTCTCCATGCGCTGCGTCAGCAGCATGCCGAGCGTCTGGTGCGCGTTCCGGCCCTCGAAGCCATAGATGACGATGAAATTCCGCCCATCGCGCTCGAAGGTCTCGACGAGCAGCTTGTCGGGCGCCGGCAGCTCCGACTTCGCCTGCTGGAGCCGCAGCCACTCGCGCACATCGCCCGGCATGCGCTTCCATTGCGACGGCGTCGCCATCAGCCGCTGCACGCGGGTCGCGAGGTTGGTGGTGAGCGGCAGCCGTCCGCCCATGTAGGAGGGCACCTTCGGATCGCCCTTCCCCAGCGTCACGTTCACGTCGGCGCCGTCGAAGCCGACCACCTCGACCGTCTGGCCGGCGAACATGAAGCTGTCGCCCGGCCGCAGCTGCGAGGCGAACCATTCCTCCACCTGCCCGAGCCGCCGGCCCCGTCGCCGCCCGAGCACGACGTTCATCATCGGCGTATCGACGATCGCCCCGGCGTTGAGACGATGCTGCTGCACCATGCGCGGATGGCTGATGCGGTAGCGGCCGTCCGCCTGCCGCGTCAGCCGCTTGAAGCGGTCGTAGGCGCGAAGCGAATAGCCGCCGTTCTCGACGAACCCCAGCGTGCGGTCGAACAGGTCGCGCGACAGCCCGGCGTAGGGCGCGGCCGAGCGCACCTCGGCATACAGCTCATCCGGCTCGAACGGCGCGGCGCAGGCAACGCCCATGACATGCTGCGCCAGGATGTCGAGGCTGCCCGGCCGGAAGCTCTCCGGATCGAGCTCATGCTCGGCCACCGCATCGACCGCCGCCACCGCCTCGAGATATTCGAAGCGGTTGCCCGGCACGATCACCGCCTTCGACGGCTCGTCCATGCGGTGGTTGGCGCGGCCGATGCGCTGCAGCAGCCGCGACGAGCCCTTGGGCGCCCCCATCTGCACGACGAGGTCGACGTCGCCCCAGTCGAGCCCGAGGTCGAGGCTCGCGGTTGCCACGATCGCGCGCAGCTTACCCGCCGCCATCGCCGCCTCGACCTTGCGTCGCGCCTCGGGCGCAAGGCTGCCGTGATGGATGCCGATCGGAAGCGCGGCATCGTTGACGTTCCACAGGTCGCGGAACACCAGCTCGGCCACCGCGCGCGTGTTGACGAACACGATCGTCAGCTTGTGCGCCTCGATCAGCTTGTAGACCTCGCGCGCGGCGTGGATGCCGGTATGCCCGGCCCAGGGGATGCGCCCCTCCGGCACCAGCACGTCGATGTGCGGCTCGGCGCCGGGATCGCCCTCGACCAGCCGCACGCTCTCCGCATCGGCATCGGGCGCCAGCCAGCCCTGATAGGCCTCGGGATCGGCGATGGTGGCGGACAGGCCGACGCGGCGTAAGCCCGGATTGATCGCCTGCAGCCGCGCCATCGCGAGATTGAGGAGGTCGCCGCGCTTGGTGGCGGCAAAGGCATGCACCTCGTCGACGATGATCGTGTTCACCCGTTCGAACAGTGCGAAGCTGTCCGGGTAGGTGACGAGGAGCGACAGCGACTCGGGCGTGGTCAGCAGGATCTGCGGCGGACGCTCGCGCTGCCGCGCCTTGCGGTCGGACGGCGTATCGCCGGTGCGCGTCTCGACGCGGATCGGCAGCCCCATCTCCCCGATCGGCCCGAGCAGGTTGCGCTGCACGTCGACCGCCAGCGCCTTCAGCGGCGACACGTAGATGGTGTGCAGCCGGTCCTCCGCCGGATTCTCGATCAGGTCGGCGAGCGTCGGCAGGAAGCCGGCGAGCGTCTTGCCCGCCCCGGTCGGTGCCACCAGCAGCGCGTGCGCCCTGTCCCGCGCGGCGGCCAGCATCTCGGCCTGATGCCGCCGCAAGCGCCAGCCGCGCGCAGCGAGCCAATCGGCGATCGGCGAAGGCAGCATCGGCGTGCGGGCGTCGAGCATGTGTCGCAGGAGTAACGCTCGACTCTGCGAACAGGCAACATAGACTGGCGTCGCAGATTGCAGGGCAGACCAAGGAGGCAGCCATGTCCGACGAACTCGTCTTCTACACCAATCCCATGTCGCGCGGGCAGATCGCGCGCTGGATGCTCGAGGAGGTGGGCGCCCCCTACCGCACCGAGATCCTGGACTATGGCACGACGATGAAGGCGCCCGCGTATCTGGCGATCAACCCGATGGGGAAGGTGCCGGCGATCCGGCACCGCGGCACCGTTGTCACCGAGGGCGCGGCGATCTGCGCCTACCTCGCCGACGCCTTTCCCGAAGCCGGGCTCGCCCCGCCGGCGACCGAGCGCGGTGCCTATTACCGCTGGCTGTTCTTCGGGGCAGGCCCCGTCGAGTCGGCGGTGATCACCCGCGCGCTCGGCTTCGAGGTGTCGGACGACAAGAAGGCGATGGCCGGCTGGGGCAGCTACGGCGACGTGCTCGACACGCTGGAGAAGGCGATCACCGAGAACGAGTTCCTGGCGGGCGACCGCTTCACCGCGGCCGACGTCTACACCGGCTCGCAGATCGGCTGGGGCATCGGCTTCGGCACCATCGAGAAGCGCCCGGCTTTCGAGGCCTATTGGGCCCGGATCAGCGACCGCCCCGCCTACAAGCGCGCGAAGGAAATCGACAACGCGCTGATCGCCCAGGCACAGACGGCGCAAGCCTAGCGGGCGGCGAGGTAAAGTTCACAAAGTTCACGATCTCTCACGAGAGGCTGCCTTCGGCGGGCATGAAAGCCCCTCACCCGTCATCCCGGACTTGATCCGGGATCCAGTAGCCACGGCTGTCTGGGCCCCCGCTTTTACGGGGATGGCGGTGGAGGATGTGGCTCGCCGCAGGAAAGCGATTTCCGCCGGATAGCCGCCGGTCATGGAACGATCGGCGGCGCCCCCCATATTGTCACTGATGGCAACGATCGGCTCCTGGCTTCAGCCGCACCCTGAAGGCATCTACGTCGCCCCGGGCGATTTCTGGATCGATCCGTCCCGGCCCAAGACCAGTGCGCTCATCACGCACGGCCACGCCGACCATGCGCGCAGCGGCCACGGCAAGGTGATGGCGACGCCCGAGACGCTCGCGATCATGCGCTGCCGCTACGGCGAGATGCCGGGCATGCAGGCGGCGCAATATGGTGAGGTCATCCGGATCGGCGACGTCGAGGTGAGCTTCGTGCCCGCCGGCCATGTGCTCGGCTCCGCGCAGATCGTGATGGAGCACAAGGGCGAGCGCATCGCCGTCTCCGGCGACTATAAGCGCCGCCCCGACCCGACCTGCGAGCCGTTCCAGCCGGTCCCCTGCGACATCTTCGTGACCGAGGCGACCTTCGGCCTTCCCGTCTTCCGCCATCCCGACACGTCCGACGAGATCGCCAAGGTGCTCGATGCCCTGCGCGACAATCCCGAACGTTGCGTGCTGATCGGCGCCTATGCGCTCGGCAAGGCGCAGCGCGTGATCGCCCACCTGCGCGCGATGGACTATCTCGCGCCGATCTACATCCACGGCGCGATGCAGAAGCTGTGCGACCTTTACATTGAGCATGGCGTCGACCTCGGCGAGCTTCGCCCCGTCGCCGGCCTCAAGCCCGCCGACTTGCGCGGCCAGGTGATCGTCGCCCCGCCCTCGGCGCTCAACGACCGCTGGTCGCGCCGCCTGCCCGATCCGATCACCGCCATGGCCTCGGGCTGGATGCGCGTGCGCCAGCGCGCCCGGCAGAAGAATGTCGAGCTGCCGCTCGTCATCTCCGACCATGCCGACTGGGACGAGCTGACGAATACGCTAATGGAGCTGGGCCCACAGGAGGTCTGGGTCACGCACGGCCGCGAGGATGCGCTGATCCACTGGTGCGCCACCCGCCAGCTCCGCGCCCGCGAGCTCCATCTGGTCGGCCGCGAGGAAGACGAGGACTAGGGAACGCCTGCGCCGCTCCTTCGCTGATGCGCCGAAGGAGAAGGACCATGGCCGACGACAGGAAACCGCCCGTGACCGCACCCGACGACGACTTCGCCGAGGGGCTGAAGAAGATCGGCGCGGCGCAGAAGATCGATGACGATCAGGTCGAGATTGCTG
>JAEZQR010000245.1 GCA_023413015.1 Pseudomonadota bacterium | reverse complement strand
CGCATCGCCACCGGCTGGCGGCTGAAGCCGGTCGCCGATCCGCTGATCGTCTGCACGCATGCGCAGACGCCGGAGGCGATCCTGGCGCCCAAGAAAATCGAAGCCGAAGCGCTCGCGCGCTGCTATGAACTCGGCGCGACGCTGGCCGCCGGGCTGGCGATGGGCGTGTTCTAGCGGAACCGCCCGCCTTCTCGCGGCTTGCCCACCCGGTAGCCGCTCCCAATTGGAAGACTCATGACGATAGAATCTCTCCCCCCGATCCTCGGCGAAGCCTTGGCTGCGCGCGGCTATTCGACGCTGACGCCGGTGCAGGCCGCAGTGCTCGAACCGGAAGCCGAAGGGCGCGACCTCATCGTCTCGGCGCAGACGGGTTCGGGCAAGACGGTGGCGTTCGGGCTGACGATGGCACCGCAGCTCCTCGACGGCGAAGCGCGCGTCGGCTTCGCGCTTGCACCGCTCGCGCTCGTCATCGCGCCGACGCGCGAGCTGGCGCTGCAGGTGAGCCGCGAGCTGATCTGGCTATACGGCAAGGCCGGTGCGCGGATCGCCACCTGCGTCGGCGGGATGGATGCGTCGAAGGAGCGGCGCAACCTGGCCCAAGGCGCGCACATCGTGGTCGGAACGCCGGGGCGGCTGCGCGACCACCTCGAACGCGGCGCGCTCGACCTGTCCGCGCTTCGCGTCGCGGTGCTCGACGAGGCCGACGAGATGCTCGACATGGGCTTCCGCGAGGATCTGGAAGAAATTCTCGACGCGACACCCGGCGAGCGGCGGACGCTGCTGTTCTCCGCGACGATGCCGAAGCCGATCGTGGCGCTCGCTAAGCGCTACCAGCGCGAGGCGCTGCGCATCTCGACGATCGGCGAGACGCGCGGCCACGGCGACATCAGCTATCAAGCGGTGACCGTGGCGCCATCGGACATCGAGCACGCGGTGGTGAACCTGCTGCGCCTGCACGAGGCCGAGACCGCGATGCTGTTCTGCGCGACCCGGGAGGCCGTGCGGCGGCTGCACGCCAGCCTCGTCGAGCGCGGCTTCGACGCGGTCGCGCTGTCGGGCGAGCATTCGCAGTCCGAGCGCAACCAGGCGCTGCAGGCGCTACGCGACCGCCGGGCCCGCGTGTGCGTCGCTACCGACGTCGCGGCGCGCGGCATCGATCTGCCGACCTTGTCGCTGGTGATCCATGTCGAGCTGCCGCGCGATGCCGAGACGCTGCAGCACCGCTCCGGCCGCACTGGGCGCGCGGGCAAGAAGGGCACGGCGGTGCTGATCGTGCCCTATCCGCGTCGCCGGCGGGTCGAGGGGATGCTGCGCGACGCCAAGGTTCAGGCCGACTGGATCAAGCCGCCGACGCCCGAGGCGATCCGGCAAGCTGACCGGGAGCGGCTGCTCGAGGCGTTGCTTGCGCCCGTCGAATACGACGAGGAGGATCGCGCGCTGGGGGAGCGGCTGCTCGCCGAACGCGGGCCGGAGGAGATCGCGGCCGCACTGGTGCGCGCGCACCGCGCGCGGTTGCCGGCGGCGGAGGAACTGCTCGACGACGGCCCGGCACAGGCGCCAATGGGCCCACGTGCCGGCTTCGAAGACACGCAGTGGTTCCGGATGGACATCGGCCGGCGGCACAATGCCGACCCGCGCTGGATCCTGCCGCTCCTGTGCCGGCGCGGACACATCACGCGCCAAGAGATCGGCGCGATCCGCATCGCCGACCGTGAGACGATGTTCGAGGTGCCGCGCGCCGCCGCCGGCCGATTCATGGCGGCGGTGAAACGCACCGCGAATTCGGAGGATGACGGCGAGGCCGGCATCCGGATCGAGCCGATCGAAGGTCGTCCGCGCGACGCGGCTCGCCAGAACCGGCGCGCGGGACCGCCGGTGAGGCCGAAGGCGAAGCAGAGCTACCGGCCCAAGCCGCACCGAGGGCGGTGATCGCCTGGTCCGTTGCTCCGCCAGCGCGCGCAAGCTTCCGTCAGCCAGACGGCGCGACGGCGGCAGTCGGAGCGCAACACGGCGCCCATCTTCAGTGGTGTTGGTCGTCGGTGCACAGCCTTTATAGGTAGGCACTTATGAAAGCTTCGTGGTGACGGCTCACATACTCGACCGGCCAGTGTGGCACGCGCTTACGACGCGCCAAGCAATGCTGGCGCGCGGTGATGCACGTGCGCTGCGCCTGGAGCCGGACCACGGCCCCTTCGCAGCAGCCGCCGACGCCTCGTCAGAAAGCTTGGCGGCGCTGGTCGAGCTGATCCCGACAGATGGGCATCTCTGGGTTGTCGAGACCAAGGAACTGGCGCCACCATCGGGCGCGGCCGTGGTGCGCACGGCCGTTCTGCACCAGATGGTTGCGACGGCGGTCGAGCCGGCATCGCCGGCCTTCGAGATCGTGCCATTGAGCGACGACGATGCACCTGAGATGCGGGCGCTGGCGACGCTAACCGAGCCGGGTCCGTTCCATATCTCGACGCACCGGCTGGGCCGCTTCGTCGGCGTGAAGGAGAATGGCGATTTGGTCGCGATGGCCGGCGAGCGCATGAAGCCGGGCCGCTTCACCGAGATCAGTGGCGTGTGCACGCACCCGACGCATCGCGGACGCGGCTACGCCAACGCCCTGATGCGGACCGTGGCGCAGCATATCCTGGCGAGGGGTGAGACGCCGTTCCTGCATGTGATGGCCAGCAATGCCGGCGCGATCGCGCTCTACGAGACTCTGGGATTCCGGTTTCGCCGCGAGATGGTGATGACGGTGCTGGCCCGCACCTGAGTGGCGGAGCTCAGCCTTCGTCTTCGTCCTTGCCGTAGCGCGTCTCGAGGAAGCGGCCCTGCGTCTCGAAGCTCAGGAGGCGATCCTTGCTGACTTCGTTGCAGAGGCGGGTGAGCTCGCCCGCGACGATGCCGAGGCCGTCGATGAGGCGGTGGGCGATCTCGGGGTTGGCATCACGCGCGGTGGCGGGGACGCCGAGGTATGATTCGACGAGGCGCGGTAGATGCTCGCCGATCAGACGTCGGGCTTCGCCGGCCAGCGGATCGGCCGGCGCGAGCGCCGCGAGTTGCGGCTGCAGATCGTGCAGCCGCGTGAGGATCGCGTCGATCGGGGGAAAGGCCTTGGCCGGAAGCCGCGGGCGCTCGCGGAGCAGCCAGTCCTCGGCCTCCGAGGTGAGCGTGCCGAGGCCGACCATGGTGAGCGCGGCGGTGCCCTGCGGCCGGCGCGACGGCCAGAGCAGCGCGGCGGTGGCGGCAGCGATCGTTGCGGCGCCGGCTACCATGAGACCGGTGGCGCCGACC
>JAEZQR010000242.1 GCA_023413015.1 Pseudomonadota bacterium | reverse complement strand
GGCGTGGGGCGGCGGCGCGGTGATCGTCGCCGCCGACGAGCTGATCGAGCGCGGCAAGGCGCTGGCGGCGGCCGACCTCGGCGACGACGTCGACTATGCCGACGGCCTGTTCCGCGCGCGCGGCACCAACCGCACCATGAGCCTCGGCGAGATCGCGGCGCGTCATCCGCAGGCGCTCGACGGGCGCGGGCGCTACCACATCCCGAAGCCCAAGCCGGCGTGGCCGAACGGCTGCCATGTCGCCGAGGTCGAGATCGATCCCTCGACCGGCACGGTGCGCGTGGCGCGCTACTCGGTCGTTGACGACTTCGGCACCATCCTCAACCCGATGCTGGTCGAGGGGCAGGTGCAGGGCGGCATCGCGCAGGGATTGGGCCAGATACTGCTCGAGAATGTCGTCTACGGCGACGGCGCGCAGCTGCTCACGGGAAGCTTCATGGACTATGGCATCCCGCGCGCCGACGACATGCCGGTGATCCGCTTCGATACGCTGGGCGTGCCCAACCCCAACAACCCGCTCGGCGCCAAGGGCTGCGGCGAGGCCGGCACGATCGGCGCGATGCCGTCGATCATGAACGCCATCATCGACGCGCTCGACGGCACCCAGATCGAGATGCCCGCCACGCCCGAGAAGGTCTGGCGCGCCTGCCAGCAACTCGGGATGCCGCAGGCGGCGGAGTAGCTAGCGCGCGCGGGCGCGAAGGGCGATGTAGAGGCCGGCGATCGTGAGCGCGCCGCCGGCGAAGGCGAGCGGGGTCCAGCGGTAGCCTTCGAACAACGTCGACAGCGCCATCGCCACGAACGGCACCACCACGCTCGAATAGGCGGCGCGCGCCGGGCCGACCGCGCGGATCATGTCGTAGTAGATGGCGAAGGCGAGCGCCGAGGCAGCCGCGGCGAGGTAGACGACGCCGGCGACATAGGTGAACGTCGGCTCGATCACCGGCGGGCCCGACTGGCTCCAGGCGAACGCCGCGTTGAACAGACCGCCGTAGGTCATCGCCCAGGCGAGCGTCGTGAAGATGTCGAGCGAGCGCCCGCGTGCGCTCGCCTGCATGACGTTCGAGACCGAGGCCGAGACCACCGCCAGCAGCGTCAGCGCGAGGCCGGTGCCGACGCCCGTTCCCATCGTGTCGAGCTCGCGCCAAAACAGCAGGCTGACGCCGACGATGCCGAGCAGCGACCCCCAGGCGAAGCGCAGCGACACCCGTTGGCCGAGGAAGGCCCAGGCGAACAGCGCGTTGGGCACGATCAGCAGCGCGAAGGCGACTGCGACGAGCCCCGAGGTCACATAGGCTTCCGCCCGGTAGACCAGGTTGAAGTTCATCACGAACTGGAACAGCGCCATCAGCAGGTAGAAGCCGTGCGCGGACGCCGTCGCCTTCAGCGACCGACGCGTCGCGAGGCAGAACAGAATCATCATCCCGCCCGCCAGCAGGAAGCGGTAGGCCACCGACCAGGACGGCGGGACCACGCCCAACTGCCCGCGGATCACTGTCCAGGTCGATCCCCAGATCAACGTCACGATCGCGAACTGGATGAGCACGCGCGTCGGCAGCAGCTTCGGCTTGGCGGCGGGGTCGATCGGCGCGTGCAAGTCGCGACTCCTGCGACGGTTGAGCGGGACGGATAGCCGCCGGAAGCCGCGACCGGAACTAGCTAGTTGCGCATGGCTCGCATGCCGCGGAGGCGCAGGCCGCGATCTAGAGCGATATCACCTCACACGGACTCGTCATCCCGGCGAAGGCCGGGACCTAGAGCAACCGGATGCCTGGGTCCCTGCCTTCGCCGGGATGACGGTATGGATTGGCGGTGAATTCAACGCGCCCTGATCAAGCTCTAGCCAAGCGACTTCAGCGCTTCCGCCAGCGCGGCGATCTCGTCCTCGCGCTGGTCCCACGACACGACGAACCGCGCCTCGCCCGAGCCGGCGGCGCCCCAGTCGTAGAAATTGAAGCCCTGTGCGCGCAGACGGTCGCCGTGGCCGCCGAGATCGACGAACACCTCGTTCGCCTCGACCGGGTGCGTCAGGCGCGGCCCCGCCGCTTCGGCAAGCCGCCGCGCGCCGGCGTTCGCCGCTTCGGCGTTGCGCTGCCATGCGCCGCTTTCGACATAGGCGATGAGCTGCGCGGCATTGAAGCGCCCCTTCGACGGCATCTGCCCGGCGCGCTTGCGGCGGAAGGGCAGATCGACGGCGAGCGCCTCGTCGAAGAAGACCAGCGCCTCAGCCGACATGCCGCCGTTCTTGATCGCGCCGAAGCTCAGGACGTCGACGCCCGCGCGCCACGTCACGTCGCCGGGATGGCAGCCGAGGTGGACGAGCGCGTTCGCGAAGCGTGCGCCGTCCATGTGCACGCGCCAGCCGCGCGCCTTGGCGAGCCCGGTGAGCGCGCGCACCTCGTCGGGCGTGTAGACGGTGCCGTACTCGGTGGCGTTGGTGAGCGACAGCGCGCGGATCTGCACCTGGTGCACGTCCTCGCGCATCGCCGAGATGCCGGCCTCGACGGTGGCGGGCGTCAGCTTGGCATGCTCGCCTTCGCACAGCAGCAGCTTGGCGCCGCCGGTGAAGAACTCGGGGGCGCCACACTCGTCGACCTCGATATGCGCCTCGCGGTGGCACACCACCGCGCCGAACGGCGGCACCAGGCAGGCGAGCGCAAGGCTGTTCGCCGCCGTGCCGCTCGACACCGCGAACACGCGGCAGCGCGTGCCGAAGAAGTCGGAGAAGACCTCGTCAAGCCGCGCCGACCAGGGATCGCCGTCATAGGCCTTGTCGGTGGCGACGTTGGCGGCGGCGACCGCCTCCATGATCTCGGGGCAGACCGAAGCGGCGTTGTCGGAAAGGAAGCGCATGACGCTGCGGCTATCGGCTGATCGCGAATGGCGCAAGACCGGAACGATCAGGCAAATCGCCACGTTGGCCCTCCATGGACGCAAACGAGGGCATCTTTCCCACCTTCTTCCTGTCCGGCTTCGAATGCTCGACCTTCGTGTGGAAGGATCGGGGACGCCGCGACCTCGCCGCCGAGACGCAGCATTACGACCATGCGCAGGGCGATTATTCGTTGCTCGCCGAATACGGCATCGCGGTCGCGCGCGAGGGCATCCCGTGGCCGATGGTCGATCGCGGCGGTGCCTACGACTTCTCGATGCTCGAGCCGCTGATCGCCGCGATGAACCGCACCAAGATCCTGCCGATCTGGGACCTCTGCCACTACGGCTACCCGGACGACGCCGACCCGTTCGCGCCGGGCTTTGCCGAACGCTTCGCGGCCTATGCGCGGGCGGCGGCCGAGCATGTCGTCGCGCGCGTGCGGGGCCCGCACTTCTTCACGCCGGTGAACGAGATCAGCTTCTTCGCCGACATGGGCGGCGCCTGGGGCTGGGTCGCGCCGTTCCGGAAAAGTTGCGCGGACCGCGCCGCGCTGCTGAAGGCCTTGTGCGCCGCCGATATCGCGGCGGCGAAGGCCATCCGCGCGGTCGAGCCGGAGGCGCGCTTCGTCCACATCGACCCGCTGGTGAACATCGTGCCGCCGCGCGACCGGCCCGATCTCGCCGACGAAGCCGCGCGCGAAAGCCACGACCTGATGTTCGCCGGCTGGGACATCATCTCGGGTCGCGCCATGGCCGAGCTCGGCGGCTCGCCCGACATCCTCGATATCGTCGGGGTCAACTGCTACTCGTTCGGCCAGACCGAGTATCGCGAGGGCGGCCCGCACGTCGCGCTCCCGCCCGGCGACGACCGCATCCGCCCTTTGTGCGACATGATGGGCGACGTCTGGGATCGCTACCGCCGCCCGATGATCATTGGCGAGACCAGCGGCCTCGGCAAAGGACGCGAGGACTGGCTCAACGACGTGATGCATGAAGCGCTCGCCGCGGTCGACCGCGGGATCGACCTGCACGGCATCTGCCTGTTCCCGGCGGTCGACATGCCGAACTGGCATACCGGCGAGTGGCTGCACAACGGCCTGTGCGACCTTGTCGAGCACAACGGCGACCTGAAGCGCGTGCCGGCCGAGGTCTACTGCCGGACCCTGCAGACGTGGCAGCGGCGGCTGAACCGGGTGACCGAGCTCGACCGCGATCCGTTCAGCGATCCGGTGAACCTCGCCGATATCGTCGCCGCCGCGCGGAGCGGCGACTACCGGCCCGACGCCGACTGGCATTAGCCGTACGGCAGGACAGGATGCCCGCCTCGACCGGGGCTGCTAGCTGGATCGCGCCACCGGCTTCGACAGCGACGCGATCCAGGCGTCCACGTCCTTGTCGACCTGCGCCAACGGGCGCGGCCCCTTGCGCAAGACGATGTCGTGGAAAGCCCGCACGTCGAACTTCGGCCCGAGCCCACGTTCGGCGCGGGCGCGGGCGTGACGGATGAGGTCGGCACCGAGCATGTAGGCAAGCGACTGGCCGGGCCAAGCGAGGTAGCGGTCGACCTCCACCGCGATCTCGGCGTCCGACAGCACGGTATTGGCCCGCATGAAGTCGATAGCCTGCTGACGCGTCCAGCCGCGCACATGCAGGCCGGGCTCGACGATCAGCCGGCTCGCCGCCCACAGATGCTTGGCATGCATCCCCATGCGGTCGCGCGGGGTGCCGTAGAGTTTCATCTCGTCGGCGAGATATTCGGAATAGATCGCCCAGCCTTCGACGAAGCCGGAGTTGAAGCGGCCGGCCTCCTTCTGCAGCGAGAAGCTGAGGTGGTGGCCAGGCAGCGTCTCGTGGAAGGCGATGACCTCGGCCATCAGCCGTCGTTCGCCGGGACGCGACAGGTTGACCACATAGGCAGCGGACGCATCGCCAGTGGCGGGGCGATAGGCGCCCGCGACCGCACCGGCTTCAATGCTGGCTGGGTAGGGCTCAACCATGATCGGTGGCAGCTGGTCGGCGTTGAACCAGCGCGGCAGCGCCTGCTGGGCACGTTGCAGCGCCGCCTGTGTGACAGCAAGCACCTCCTCGCGCGATGTATTCGACGTTTCCCGACGAAGCTCGGCGAGCAGTTGCGGGAGCTTCGCCTCGCTGACGCCAGCGGCCTGGGCAAGATCGCGCCGCGCCTCCTGCAGCAGCGACCGGCCCGTTGCCTCAAGCTCGTCGGGCGAAAGCTTGAGCGTCGTCCACGATGTCACCGCCTGCGCGAAGCAGGCGTCACCACCCGGCATCGAAGCGAGGCCGCTCTTGCTTGTCGCGCGCGGGCGGTAAACCTTGCCCAGAAAGTCGATATATGCGGCGACCGCAGGACGCAGTTCTTGCTCGAGCAGCTGGCGCCAACCGGGCTCGGCGACGAGTGGCGTGTCGGCGAGTTGCGCCTGCAGCGCCTTCACCTGCGCCAGCACGCGGTCGACCACCGCGGGGTGCGCGGTGCGCCCCGCTGTCATTCCTTGCCGCAGCCCATCGATGTCGGCACGGATTCCGGCAGCGGCGTTCGTCCAGTTCGCCAGCGCCTTTGTCTGCGCTTGGACCGGCTGCGTAGCGAGCGTACCCAGCGATTCCGCCCACTGCAGCTGCCAGCCGATGACTTGATTCAGATAGCGCAGATCGGTTTCGCAGCTCCCAAGCGCCTCCACCGCACCTACACCGCGCTGCTGGGCTGTGGCAGGACCGGCGGCACAGAGCGCGAGCGCGAGCAGGGCGGCGTGGCGCATATCAGCCCTTCTTTGCTGGGAAGCGCGTGGTGACGGCGGGCTCGCGCATCGTGGCCTCGATCCAGTCGCCGAAGATACCGATAAGCGCCGGGTTGAACGGCGGGCGCTGCGCCGGCCGCGTGCCGCGGGCGGCTCGTAGCTCCGCCATGCTGCCGTCGAGCGTCATGCCGTGGCCGGTGCGCGGCACCTCGACGAACCGGGCGGTGCCGGGGCGATAGTAATTCACCACCTCGGCGATCATCTTGTGGTCCGTGTTGTCGATTGCGGCCACATCCCCCTCTCCATAGACCGAAAGCACGTTCGAACGCGTGTCGCGCCAGGCGGCGACGAGCCGCTGCTTCGACAATCCCTGCCAGTAGCGGTAGTGGCGCCCCATGACCTGATCGCCGCCGTTCCAGTCGAGAATGGTGCGCAGCTGGCGGTCGTGCTCCGGATTGGCAGCGGCGAGCTGCGCGGGCGTCTTGCCCCCGAGGAGGAGTTCGCGCAGCACGTCGCGCAGCGCTTCCGACTGCGTCTCGCTCTCGACCGGATCGGCGCCGGCACCGGTGAAGCCCTGAATGCGGTAGATGTTGAAGATATAGTCGTGCCAGTTGCGCATGACGGTGCCGTAGGCGGCGACCCCGCGCGGCGACACCACTCTGGAGGCAAGCAGCGGCGCCTCGATGCCGCCCATCGAATGGCCGAGCATGAAGATTCGGTCGGGCGCGATGGCGTGCTTTTCCATCAGCGTACGGTAGCCGGTCTCGAACCCGGCCATCTCGGTATCGAAGTCGCTGTCCTGGCAGGCAGGGCCGCCGCGGCTATCACCGGCCTGCGGTTTCTCGATGCGGTAGACGCTGATCCCGCGCGCGAGCAGCCCGTCGAACAGCAGCCGGTGCGGACTCTGGTCGCTCGTGGTCTCGAACGAATCGCAAGTATAGCCCTGGATCAGGAAGACGACCGGGCCCTTGGCGCCGCCCGGCGGGGTGACGAAGACCTCGCGCAGCAGCCCGCCGCGGAATGGCACCGCGCCATATTGCGCAACGCCGTTCTTGTAGGTCTCGCGCGGACGCTCGACCGCAGTGGCGGTCAGTGTCTGTTTCTGCCCGTTGCGCCATATGGTCATGCGGACAGGCTTGCCGGCCTCAAGCTTTGCAGCGACTCCGGAGAACGCCGGCATATCGCCGATTGGCGTGCCGTTAACGTCGAGAACGATGTCGCCCACCCGCAGCCCGAGCTTCTCAGCAGTTAGGCCGGGCGCGACATTGTCGACGCGAACCCCCTGCCCGGCGTCGCCCGCTTGGCTCGACGTGCCAGTGACGCCGAATGCCGTCGAGCGGGGCAGCGGATCGGCCGGCTTGGCAGCGGTGAACGTCCCGAGCAGGAGCGCCGCGCAAACGGTTCGCATGGTTGCTGTCGTAACGGTGCCCATCTGATCCCCCTTCGGTCATGGCCGCCGACCTCACGAGGTCGCAAATGACGGCACGCCAAACATAACGGCCACGATTTTGACCGGCCGGTGTAGATCGACGGACGACAAACCTGATGCGACGAACGGCCGTTCCATCACGGCAACGGACCCATTGAGATCCGCGCCGTGCGTCAGGCACGCTTAGCGCTTGGCAGCCACCGCCTCGGGACGTTTGGTGAAGACCATGCGCACCAGCGGCACCTCGCCCTTGCGGGTGAGCGCCACCATATCGAAGCGGCGGATGCTGCCCTCGAACTTCTCGGTGAAGAGCAGGCGCTGATAGCGTCCCTCCGGATCGGCGATATTGGCGCTCCAGATCAGCGTCTTCTTCTCCGGGTCCCAGCGGCCATCGTCCATGCGGATCTGCTGGTCGTTGTTATCGACCCAGATGCCGGAGTAACGTCCCGTAGTCCGGTCATAGCCCCAGACGCCGGTGCCCTCGTAGGGCGTGCCGTCGACCGAGAACTCGTTGATGATCCACATGCCGCCCGATTTCAGGCGGTTGACCTGAACGCCCTTGGCCTTCTGGTCGGGCTTGGCGGGATCGTTCGACGGGAAGGTGATGTCGGCGTCCCAGGTGCCGGCTTCCATCGCCATCACCTCCAGGCCCTTGCGAGCCGGCGCCTCCTGCGCCACCGCCACCGAAGCCGGCGGAATTGCGATGGTCAGCGCGCCCAGCATCAGCGCCGCGCCGATGATCGTCTTCGTGTTGGAACCCATGCCTGCCCCCTGCCGATTGGTCGCCGCGATCCTTCGGAACGATGGCGATAGACGCCGAGCCTAGGGCGGCTCTTTTCGTGCGAAGCAGCACCATTCGACGAACGGCTAATCCCATCGACCAACGGCGCGCCCGTCCGTTTCGTCCGAATGGCAGCCGTGGCATTTGTTGAAAACACAACCAATCGCGATCGTCCCGGCCAGGGTGCTCGGTCGCACAGAATAGAAGCGGGAGATTGAAAGTATGCGAGGGGTGCGCATCAAGTTGCTGATGGGGTCGTTACTGGTCGCCAGCATAGCCGTCGCGCAGCCGACCGTGCGCCGGGGCGGGCCGCCGATCGAGCCGACCGCCCTCAACGACGAGTTTGACGGCGGCGCGCTCGACCCGAGCTGGAAGCGCTTCGATGCCGAATATGGCTGGCCCGACAAGGTGAAGGCGCTGGATGTCGGCAAGACCACCAAGGGGGCGCTGCACCTCGAGCCGCATCATTCGGCCTGGGTACGCGACTTCAACGCGCCGTTCCTGTTCAAGACGGTGATGGGCGATTTCGACGTTCGCGCACGCGTGCGGGCCAAGAGCCTGAACGGCGACGTGCCGGGCGGGACCTGGTCGCTGGGCGGGCTGATGGCGCGCGTGCCCAACGGCCTCAACGCCTCGAACTGGGAGCCGCGCCGGGAGAACTGGCACTTCATTACCACCGGCGTCGGCCAGGAACGCGGCCAGGTGATGACCGAGACCAAGGGCACCTACAACAGCTACTCGTCGCTCAAGCTGCGTCCCTATCGCAGTGGCTGGATCGAGCTGCGGCTGGTGCGCGTCGGCATGGCGCTGTTCGCACTCGCCCGCCCGGATTCGAACAGCCCGTGGGAGCTGCGCGACCGCTTCTACCGCATGGAAGGCTCGCCGGTCATGCAGGTGGGCCTGATCGCCTATACCGGAAGCGACGAGGCGCCGCCCGAGCCCGAGAACGAGGTCGACCGGATCAACCGCTTCGTCAACAAGGCGAAGGTCGACATGGCGCTCGAGGTCGACTGGATCCGCGCCTCGCGGCCGAAGCCGGTGGCGATCAACGACTGGTACGGTCAGGTTAGCGGCGCGAACCCGCTCACCAACCCGAACCTGTCAGAAGCCGAGGTGCTGAAGCTGATCGGCGACTGACGGAACATGATACGCTCCTGAACCCGGCACGGGTTCAGGGGCGGGATCAGGCCCCGCCGAGCACAGGTGACTTCAGAAGCGCTTAGTGCGCGGACTGCACCAAGTCGGCGCGCACTTTCAGCCCCAGATCGGTCAGCTGGGCGTCGACCCAGCCGCGTTGCCCCTGCGCGATCACGCGTGCCGCATCGAGCTTGCGGATGGTGGCGAGGCGCCACGACAGCCGCCAGACATCGGTCGGCTTGGCCGGGCTCATGGCCAGCAGCACCCGGCGCTGTTCCGGCGTCAGTGTGGCAGCAATCGGTTCCGACATGAAGCAACTCCCCCCGTGAAGCATCCCAGGGGCAATTTCACATCAGAAAAATTAAGGCCGGATTAACGCGCCTTAACGGCGTCGGGCGCGGCTCGCCGGGACGTTGCGCGCCCGCGACGAACGGCTCAGACATCGGCGTCGGGCTGCGCCTCCGGCCGGACCTTCCGCACCGCCGGCAAGGCGTTCAGCGCCTTGTCGACCTCGACGAGATTCGGGAAGTGCGTGAGGTCGGCGCGCACGCGGCGGGCGTTGTACATCTGCGGCACGAGGCAGACGTCGGCGAGCGTGACGGCGTCGCCGAACAGGTATGGCCCCGACGAGCCTTCCGCGATCTCCTCGAGCGCGGCGAAGCCGGTCTCGATCCAATGCTGCGCCCAGGCGTCGATCTCCGCCTGCTCGTGGCCGAGCGGATCTTTCAGATATTTGAGCACGCGCAGGTTGTTGAGCGGGTGGATGTCGCAGGCGATCGCGAGGGCTGCGGCGCGGACGCGCGCGCGGCCGACTGGATCGTCGGGCAGCAGCCGCGGCTCGGGGTAGACCTCGTCGAGATATTCGATGATCGCGAGGCTCTGGTTCAGCCCGACGTCGCCGTCGATCAGATAGGGCACCAGCCCCTGCGGGTTGAGCAGCTTGTACCCGACACCCGACTGCGCGCCGGTGCGCAGGTCGATGCCCTTGTGCTCATAGTCGAGCCCCTTGAGCGCGAGCGCGATACGCACACGATAGGCAGCCGAGGACCGCCAGTAGCCGTAAAGCGTGCGCCCGCTCATCGTCCGCCCATCTCGCTGTCGGCGAGCGGCTGCACCACCTGCTCGATGGCGCCGAAGATGCTGTGGCCAACTTCGTCGAGCATCTCGAGGCGGATGGTGTCGCCGAACCGCATGAACGGCGTGGACGGCTTACCGGCGTTGATCGTCTCGATCATACGGATCTCGGCGATGCACGAGTAGCCGAGGCCGCCCTCGCTCACCGGCCGGCCGGGGCTGTCGCCCTCCTTGTTCGACACCGTGCCCGAGCCGACGATCGCGCCCGCACCCAGCCGGCGCGTCTTCGTCACATGCTCGATCAGGCGGGCGAAGCTGAACGTCATGTCCACTCCCGCGTCGGGCTTGCCGAACGGCCGGTCGTTCAAGGTCGAGAGCAGCGGCCGCTTGAGCTTGGCGTTCTGCCAATGGTCGCCCAGCTCGTCGGGCGTCACCGCCACCGGCGAGAAGCTGGTCGACGGCTTCGACTGGTAGAAGCCGAAGCCCTTGCCAAGCTCGCCGGGGATGAGGTTGCGAAGCGACACGTCGTTCACCAGCATGACGAGCTTGATGTGCCGGTGCGCGTCGGCCTCGGTCGTGCCCATCGGCACGTCGTCGGTGATCACCGCCACCTCGCCCTCGAAGTCGATGCCGAACGCCTCATCGGGAACGATGATCGGGTCGCGCGGGGCGGTGAAGTCGTCCGAGCCGCCCTGATAGACCAGCGGATCGGTCCAGAAGCTCTCCGGCATCTCGGCGCCGCGCGCCTTGCGCACCAGCTCGACGTGGTTGACGTAGGCCGAACCGTCGACCCACTGATAGGCGCGCGGCAGCGGTGACAGCGCCTCGCGCTCGTGGAAGCGCTCGCGCGGGATCGCCTCATGCTCGAGGTCCTGCGCCAGCAGTTCGAGCTGCGGCGCGATGCGGCCCCAGTCGTCGAGCGCGGCCTGCAGCGTCGGGGCGATGTGACTGGCGTCCGCGCACCAGGCGAGGTTCTTCGACACCACCACCAGCCGCCCGTCGCGGCTGCCATTCCTCAAACTCGCAAGCTTCATGCCGCCTCCGTCAGTCGTTGGTGATGCCAGCGGAGGTGGTCCTCGATGAAGCTGGCGATGAAATAATAGCTGTGGTCGTAGCTCGGCTGGCGACGCAGGGTGAGCGCGATGCCGGCGGCGCGGCAGGCTTCTTCCAGCAGCTCGGGCTTGAGCTGGCTGTCGAGGAAGCTGTCGGCCTCACCCTGATCGACGAGCAGTTCGGGGACCCGTGCGCCATCCTCGATCAGCGCGGTCGCGTCATAGGCGCGCCAGGCGTCGCGGTCCGGGCCGAGATAGCCGGAGAGCGCCTTCTCGCCCCACGGGCAGCGCATCGGCGAGGCGATCGGCGCGAAGGCGGACACGCTGCGGAAGCGCCCCGAATTGCGGAGCGCGATGGTGAGCGCGCCATGCCCGCCCATCGAATGGCCGGTGATGCCCTGCGCGGTCATATTCGTCGGGAAGTTGGCGGCGATGACCTCGGGCAACTCGCGCTCGATGTAGCTGCGCATCCGGTAATGCTTCGCCCAGGGCGCCTGCGTCGCATCGACGTAGAAGCCGGCGCCCATGCCGAAGTCGTAGGCCGGATCGTC